>PBOU01000108.1 GCA_002724415.1 Planctomycetaceae bacterium | reverse complement strand
AGGTGCGGGTCCGTTTTCCTGCTGGTGCCGGTGAAGAGAGCGGTCGGATCTGGTGGATGTTTGACCGTCCGATCGATGGAAGTCCCGGCTATCTGAGCCGGTTGATTCCCGACGATCAGAGCATCGAGATGAAGTTCGATTCGACCACGAAAACCTGGCACGCCTCGATACCGCTGGATCCCAAGGCCTCTCGAATCGACTTTTTCAGCAACCACAGAAAAGTGATTCGCTACGGCGGGTCTCGGCACGCGACGTACGTGTCATCTCCATACACCAGGGCGACACTTCGTGGCGAGAAGCAGTAGCCGGGTCACCGGGATCGGGACATCACGGTGAAATGACCGTGTCCGGATACTTCTTCTGGAGTCTCTTCCAGTAGCTCTTCCAATACTTGTCGTAATAGTCGTACGCGGCATTTTCGATGTGTGGAGGATCGACGACCTTCGGCGATTTCGCCGGATCAAAGCCCTTCAGATGGTCCCGGCCCGCCCGTTTTCGAGGTGACACGAATCGCCAGGCCGACTCGCCGAGGACATCCCGGCAGAGTTGAGCAACCGGCGGGTCGTACTTGATCAACTGTGCCCGCGTGTGGATGTGATTGTGGTCGTGGTCCATCGTGCGGTTCGTGTCGTACCAGCACTGCACGGCTTCGGCCCAGTATTCGGCACGGTTCTTTGAGGCGTAGCATTGCTTGGGGCCTCCGAACTGGATCAGCACCTTGTCGTCGCCGGTCACCCGGACCGTGGACCGGGTCGGCTTGCCGTTGACCAGGATGTCTCCACCATCCAGGCACGCCTTGATCAACTGTGGCGATTGACCAGGGAACGCGGCCACCAGGGCATCGAACAGGCTGACCGGGGTCTTGCTCTTCACGCGGCGGAAACGCTGGGCGGCCCGGCCATCGTTCCAGATTCCGGCCTCTTTCACCCGGTTGAAGCACTCGGTCAGTCGATCCTGCAGGCCCTTGTCGAAGCCCACTCCGTGGATCACGTGGCCGAATTCATGGATGAGTATGCTCTCGAGTTTCATTCCTCCCTCGTATTCCAGCACATCCTCTTCAGCGAACACGACGGTCGGCCGCCCGTTCTTGCGGGTCAAAAAACCCCGGCTTCGCCAGTTGTAGAAGTCGAGTTCCTTGCCCGTTTTCTTCGTCTGGAATTGCGGCAACTGGGAAGTCAGTTCCTTGTGTCCGATCAGGATGCACAGGACTTTCTTTTCTCGGATCCGCTGTGCGATCGGCTTGCTGATCCGCTGCATGATCATGCCGAACTGGTAGGCCGCTTCGAGGTGGGCCAGGTCGGAGACTTTCTCGGAGGTGGCAATCAGGATCCCTTCGACTTCCGTCGCCTTCTTGTAAAAGGTGAGGTCGAGATCGTATTCAGCCGCCTGGGCTTCTCGAAGCGGAATCACCGAGTAGTCGCTCGCTCGTGCGGGCTGGATTGCTGTCACGGCAAGAACCACGGTTGTGATCAGACAGCGACGCGAGAAATGGGTGGGATTCATGGAGCGATCTCGCAGCAAGTAAATGACTCTACTCGACGCATGTTTCCAGAGATTTCGTACAATGGCTTCCTCGAGCCACGATCCGGTCCTTCGAGAAACGTCGACAGTGATCATGACGAATACTATGGCCGGTGTCTGCTTTCAAACCTGTGCGATGGTCGCGTGGTTGGCGGCCGTGACACCGGCTGACGAGCCAGTTTCCGTTGCGGAAGGGAAGACGCACTGGGCGTTCCGGCAACTCGCCCGGCCTGCTGTGCCTGTGACCGACAGTGACGCTCGAGTCAGAACCCCCGTCGACCGGTTTGTTGTGTCGAGTTTGGAGGGCAAACGGTTGTCCCTGTCGCGAGACGCCGACAGGGTGACACTGATGCGACGAGCGTATCTCGACCTGGTCGGGTTTCCTCCACGACCGGACGAGGTCGANGCTTTNGTTGGCGACGNNTNNCCGGNNGCCTACGAACGNNTGGTCGATCGCCTGNTGACGTCGCCACATTTTGGTGAGCGGTGGGGACGTCACTGGCTGGATGCGGTCGGTTATACCGACACGGTTGGTTTCGATATCGANGCCAATCTCATTGTCATGCCGAAAGGCAAATGGCGTTACCGGGATTACGTCATTCGCTCGTTGAATGCCGACAAGCCGTACGACCGTTTCGTNCGAGAACAGTTGGCCGGCGACGAGATGGTCGATTGGCGAAATGCCAGGCGGTTTGACGAACGAATCCGTGACCACCTGATCGCCACCGGAATGTTGCGGACGGCGGCCGATTTCACACACGAGCCAGAGAGCTTCATCGCGTCCAACATGTACTCGGTACTGTTCGACACGATGGAAATCGTCAACACGAGCCTGNTGGGNCTGACCATGCATTGTGCACGATGTCACGACCACAAGTTCGACCCACTGCCGCAGCGCGATTACTACCGGATGATGGCCTGTTTCACACCCGCACTGAACCCGAAGCGATGGAAAGCCGTCTATCCCTGGAAACCGGAAATAGTGGACCGCGCGATCGACAACGTGTCGGCGGTCCAACTCAAGGAGTTTCANCAGCACAACANGCGGTTGGATGAACTCACCGCCAGGGGCAAACAGGAACTGGCGGCATTACGAGANTCGCTCGTCGAGCGGCTCGTTCAAGAGAAACTTGCCANGGTCAAGCCCGGTNAATCGGTGGTCCGCGAGCCTGTCAGCGATGGATTGTCGTTGTGGTTGCGGGCCGATCGCGGTGTCTATGTTGATGGCGACGCCACCACGCCAGCCCGTCCCGGCCAGGCGGTCACGTTGTGGAAGGATCAACTCGCCGGCGGCAATACCGCTGCCAACGACGCCAGGCAAGCTGCCCAGGCGGCTCGTCCGATCCTCGTTGACGATTTTGGCCGATCCCGATCACCCGCATTGCGATTTCGGTTTCGTAGCGGAAGCCACCTGAGAGTGAAGGATCATCTGTCGTTACGCTCCACTGGGGCGGGACTGACCGTGTTCGTGATGTATCGGCTGAACGAGATCAGGAAGTCGGATGCCCAACTGGTGACCAAGTACGCCGAAGATGGTCGCAGCCACGGGAACTGGGGTGTTGACCTGTTCCAGCAGTCGGGCAAACCACCCAATCGGCCCCGGATTTATTTTGGCAATCCCGCGAAGCCCAATGCGTATGGTGGTGGTGCTGTCGCCAAGCATTCGGTCTCCGATCAACGGCCGCACCAGTTGACGATGGTGTACGACGCGGGAAAAGTGGCAATCCGGGTCGACGGCAAGTCCAGGGAAGTTGAGGCGGCAGGGGATCCTCCCCCGTCACCAGCCTTTGATGTGAAGGAGACGATTGACCTTCTCGTGGGGGCTCGNGTGGTGGCTGAAACTGGAGGCAACCACGGAGCCGGAAGTTTCTTCCCCGGGGACATTGCCGAGATCCTGGTCTACAGGCACGCGTTGCCCGGCGAGNGGATTTCCCGGGTCGAGCAGTATCTTGCGGGAAAATACGGTCCGACAATCNATATCCCGGANTCGGAAATCGCCGCCGCGCTGCANGCCGATCCNCAAGCCATCCGGTTGCGGAGTCGGCTGTCCNGTTTGGCAGCATCACGGAAAGAGTGGGGCAAGATTCAACCGCTGGTTGATGTTGGTCCACCGCCGGCAACGCACTTGTTGGAAGGTGGGGATTACCTGAGTCCAGCGGACGTTGTGGCTCCCGGGTTCATCAAGGTGTTGAGCGACGGGACCAACCCGGATCGGATNNCAAACGAAAACGGGGACCGCTCGGAGTCGAGTGGGCGTCGCTTGGCATTGGCCAATTGGATCACGCAGCCCGACACCCCCTCCTCGGCGCTCCTGTCTCGCGTGATGGTCAACCGGGTCTGGCAGCACCTGTTCGGGACCGGACTCGTCGCGACNTCCGANAACTTTGGCGTCAGTGGGACACCTCCGACTCATCCGGAACTCCTGGAGTGGTTGGCCAACGACTTCGTCACGGGTGGATGGCGGGTGAAGGCCTTGATNCGAAACCTGATGATCTCGAGCGTGTACCGCCAGGCGTCCTGGCGGCCGCGAGGAATGGATCGGGCGTTGGCCATGAGCCAGGATTCGGAGAACCGACTGCTGTGGCGGATGCGACTGCGGCGGCTCGATGCCGAGGCGATTCGGGATTCGGTGCTTGCTGTTTCCGGCCGCCTGGATCGTGGGATGTCCGGACCGCCAATCCGGTTGAATGCACGGCCTGATGGGCTGGTTGTTGTCGATGACGGCAAGTTGACGATCCCGTCAGCGAAGTGGCGAAGAAGCGTGTACCTGATGCACCGCCGTGCGTTCAANCTCTCNTTGCTGACCGCATTCGATCAACCGCTGGTTGCGACGACCTGTTCACGCCGGAGTCCGACCGCCGTCGTGTCGCAGTCTTTGACGATGATCAACGATGCGTTTGTTTTCGAGCAGGCCGGACATTTTGCGGACCGGGTCCTGGAGATGGCCGGCGACACAATCGAGTCCCAGGTTGGGATCGCGTTTCGATTGGCTGTGGCCAGGGAGCCGACGGCCATCGAACTCCAGGCTTGCAGCCAACTGCTGAAGAGCCAGCGTGCCCGGCTTGTCGGGCAGGGGGGGGAGCCTCGCGTCGCTGGCAGGACGGCACTGGTTCGGCTTTGTCACACGATTCTCAATACCAGTGAATTGCTCTATGCCGAATAACGAACCCATCAGCCGACGGTCCTTGTTGTGCCAGTCCGGGTTGGGGCTGGGCCACGCGGCCCTGGCACACCTGCTGCACTCCGATGGGCTGCTGGCTGCTGGCAGCGGAACGCGAGAAGGTCGTACGGGGCTGGGCAATACCCATTTTGCACCACGGGCCAAGTCGGTCATCATGCTGTTGCAGAACGGTGGGCCGAGCCAGATGGACCTGTTCGATCCCAAGCCGGAACTGGCCAGGTGGCACGGGAAGAAGCACCCCGACGACGTCGAGAGTTTTCAGCCGGGCAGTGAAAAAGACATCGTGATGGGGTCTCCATTTCGGTTCCGCAAGCACGGGCAAAGCGGATTGGAGTTTTCAGAACTGTTGCCGCATTTGGCGGGCATGGCCGACCACGTGTGTATGGTCCGGTCGATGTGGAGCGACAACAACAACCACCCCCAGGGATTGCGGGCCATCAGCACCGGCAAGGTGTTTCTCGGGCGACCAACCCTGGGTGCCTGGGTCAGCTACGCCCTGGGCAGCGAGAACCAGAACCTTCCTGGCTACGTCGTGCTGCGTGATCCCCAGGGGTACAACAATGGCGGAGTATCACTGTGGACCAACGGGTGGCTCCCGGCGACATTTCGCGGCACCGAGATCCAGTCGAAAGGCTCACCCGTCTTGAACCTGCATCCGGCAGTGGCATTGCCGGAGGATGTGCAACGCGATCAGTTGGCATTGTTGAGCCGTTTGAACCAGGAACGCAGGAAGCGGTATCCGGACGATTCGCGTCTGGAGGCCCGGATTCAACATTACGAGTTGGCGGCACGGATGCAGTTGGCCGCCGAACAGGTGTTGGACACGTCCCGGGAAACCGCGTCCACCCGGTCGTTGTACGGACTGGATGATCCGGCGACGGAGAATTATGGCACCCGTTGCCTGATGGCCCGGCGCATGGTGGAAGCCGGAGTCCGATTCGTATTGATCACGGCGCCGATCCAGTACGGAGGCATGCCGTGGGACCACCACAACTACCTGGGCAAGAACATGCCGAAGCTGTGCCGGCAGGTCGATCAGCCGTCGGCAGCCCTGATCCACGACCTGGATCAACGGGGCCTGCTGGATGAAACGATCGTGCTCTGGACGGGCGAATTCGGTCGACTCCCTGTGTCCCAGAACGGCCTCGGCCGCGATCACAACCGGTATGCCTTCACGAGTTTGCTGGCGGGTGGTGGTTTCAAGGGTGGGCATGTTCACGGAGCGACGGACGAATTCGGATACAAGGCGGTGGACGATCTGGTCAGTTGTCCGGACCTGCTCGCGACCGTCCTGAACCAGATGGGCTTGGACCATGATCGGCTGCGGTTCCGACACAGTGGGCGTGAGGAGACGCTGACCGACTCGCCGGTGACCGGTGCCGCGGTTGTCAAATCGATATTGAGTTGAAACCGGTTGTCGATCATCGCTGAACACAAGTGAAGTTCTGTTGTCACGATCCGGAGCGGAACCTGTGATACGAGTTTTCTTGCTCATCGCGGTCGTGTCGATCGGCCTGCCCGGAAATCGTGACGTGTTGGCTGCAGACAGGGCCACGCCGCTGGTCCTGAACAACCTCGTGACCGAAGTCGTGAACGCTCGTCGGCACGGATTGCTCGAAGAGAAGACAATTCGTTTTGCGACGACCGCTGTCGGTTGGCACCACTTCAGGGTCAAGGGGCCGGCAACGCTCCGTCTGGACGATGAGATTGAGGCATTGTGTGCAGGTCACCACGCGAGCAATCCGGAAGCAATGCGCTATCTGGCCCCCGGTGATCACAGGCTGTCGATCCAGGGGAAGCTGTCGGAATTGACCGTCCGCAGAATTCCCACCCTCCAACATGCGTTCTACAACGCCGGGGACACGTGGAACGTTGGCCACGGTCCCTTTGACGACTGGAACTTTCTGAAGAAACATGTCCTGCCCAACATCAATGTCATTCTCAGTGGTGGCGCCCGGACCCCATTCGGGTTTGAGGAATCGAAGAAGGCCGGGTTCCGCTGGATCAGCAATGCGGCCGGAACGGCTCATTTCGCACGAGAGGATCATGTGCGGGAGTGGAAACGCCTGGGCCGACGTTGGTTGACCTCGGTGGTCAACCCGTTTCGAAGACGGCAAAAGGTGACCGTTGACGAGGCCTACGACGCCTGGGCCGGGGCGGTTGGACTCAATCACCCGCTGATGGATGGGGTGATCGTTGACGAATTCGGTGGCGGCGACCAGCCGAAGTATGGCTCATTCCGCAAGGCCATCGAGAGAATCTACGCCAATCCGAAGTTCAAGGGGAAAACCTATTCTCCCTATTCTTACGGGAGCGGCATCCTCAGTAACGACCTCAGCCGGGATTTTGCCCGGGCCTCGGCGAAGGGAGGAGGCCATGTCTGTATCGAGCGGTATCTTATCGAACAGCCGACACGCGAGGCCGCCGAAAAGCATATCCACGAGCAGTTCCATTCGGGTTGGAACATGCCTCGTTATGAACAGGATTTTCCGGGTGTCGTTGGCAACACCGTGATGGTTCTGGGTTACATGTCGGCAGTCGGTGAATCGTTGAACGTGGATCCCAGCGTCGATTTCAAGGTGTACATGGACCTGCAAATGCATGCGTTGGCCACACAGCCGGCCTACGCTGGGCTGGGAGGGATTCAGCAATACACGTGCAGTTATGCCGACGAGGAAACGATCCGTTGGGCCAGTCGACTTTTTCGGCACTATGCCATCGAGGGGAAAACCAACCTGCTTTCCGATGAACTGGGATTCCGGTACAGGCTGGCCCATATCCAGAATCCGGACTTTGCCAATTCGACCTCAGGCTGGACCACAGAACCGGCCGAGCCGGACAGTCTCGCGCGACGAACATATCCCGAGTACGGCTACCTCCAGTTTCGTTACAACCGCGATGGCAAGGGGGACAGCTTTCTCTGGACCCGGCGTAGCCCGAAGCGGGCCAATGTCTTCAGCCAGGACATCAAGAATCTTGTTCCCGGACGACTCTATTCGCTGAAGATGGTGACCGCTGACCACGGTGACCTTGTCCGGCAACAACAGGCCCGGAAGTTGCACGCGGTTTCTGTTGAAATCGAGAACGTCGAGATCTTGCCGGGAAAGAAAAAGGCCTTCCAGGCGATTTTTCCGAATCACTACGCCCGTCCGGTTGGCGAATTTCGGGGAGGGAAGTCGTTCTACATGAACTATCACTGGCGAGTCTTTCGTGCGAAACAGGCCAGCGCCAGGTTGACCGTCACCGACTGGAAGGATGGCACAACACCGGGTGGTCCTATCGGGCAAGAACTGATGTTCAACTTCATCGAGGTCCAGCCGTACTTTGCAGCGAGACCAGGGATCACCGGAAAGCCGAATTGAAGCGGGACAAACTGCCGAACGGAGTCCGATCCTCGGTCGAGTTTGCGAGGAGATACGTGGCAGGCTGTTGGTTCATCCTGCTGATCCTCCCCGTCGATGACATCGTGATTTCACCCGGTGATTTCATCCGGTGAAACGGTGTCGGCGAACAGCAGTGGGGTGCAGGCTTCGAGGTTGAATTCGAACATGGCTCGCGTTGCCTGGGCCATGTCGATGTCGGCGACGAGCAATTCCTCGCGTTTCAGTTCCGTCTGCGCATGAACCTGCCCATCGGGGGCGACGATCATTGAGCGGCAATTCTGGTGTTCCGGGTAACAGACGTTGCACGAGGCGAACCAGATGGTGTTTTCTGCCGCACGGGTCGTGAGCATGGCGTGGTGAACGGGGATCTTCCAGTCGTTGGGCCGGGTGGTGTTGTTCTGAGGATGAAACACCAACTGCGCGCCCTGGCGGACGCATTCCTCGGTTGTTTCCGCGAAACGGAATCCCGCAAAGCAGATGACCACGCCGATCCGGATCCCAAAGATCTCATAAATCTCGAAGGAATCGCCGGACGTGTAGGCGAGGGCATCGAGTGGGGTCAGCCGTGTCTTGTGGTGCACACCGAGTATCTCGCCGTCGGGTGAAATCACGATGGCCGAGTTGTAGGGCTTTCCCCCGGTGGGAGTTTCGGTGCCCAGGATACATGCCATTCCCAGTTCGCCGCATCGGCGGGCGACATCGGCATGGAGTTTCTCCAGGTGTTTCTCCGGGACGGGAGCGTCGGGGGCAACAACATCGACCCGATATCCCACCGTTTGAGTCTCGGGAAAACACAGGACCTGCACCTTCTTGCTCGCGGCCTCTTCGAGGAAGCGAAAGATGGACTCGGCGTTGTCATCAAGGTCGGCCGACTGCCTGACCTGGGCGAGACCGATTCGTAGGTGTTTCATGGCGAGGTACCAGCGTGTGGTTGAAAGCCGTGGCGTTTATTTCCGAGGGGCTTCGGTCTTCCGGATCGTCAGGACCATCGGCAGTGGTCGAATCCTGTATTGAGGAGTGTTGTTGCGATCGGTCGGGAACGCCTTGAGGTACTGTTTTCGGGCATCCTGGCGTGTCCGCTTGCCACTGGCGACCAGGTCTCTGAGTTGCTTGCGGAGCGCGACCCTTGCCAGGCTTTCGGCGGCCGACAGGGCGCGACGAAGCAGCCGTCGGTCAGATGGGCTGTTGACAACTCGAAGACCGGTTTTTCCGTTGACCAGTCCCATGACACTGCTGCCCCCTCCATCCATGTTCATCGCGTTCCAGCAGCCCAGTGTGACCATCTGCTGACCCAGTTCATGAACATTCATGCCCTCGCTGAACCCTCTCTGGCGTCCATCGACAACGACCAGCCACATCACCCTGCCACTGCGATCGACACCGATTGCCGTTCGGGGATGCACTGCACCGCCGGCGGCGGGAACCACCGTTCCGGCCTTGACGATCAGTTGGAATCCGGCCATGGCCTCAACGACGCGTTCCGATTTCGGAACCTCGTCGGGCATTTTGCCCACGCCGGGAAGCCTGCCCATTCGCACTCGCCCCCCCCGGTCGACCCACACCGATGTCTCGTTGGCCTGGGCCGGGCTCCGGGTCTTGCCACCTGAGGTGGCAACGCCCGAAATGTTGACCGGCTGTCCTTCGTACCAATTCCGATTTTTCTTGCCGTCCTTGTCGGGAAAGCTGTCCCAGGGGTTGGTGTTGATGAAGGCGAGAACCGATGGACCGGCAGCGAGTTTGAGGGGACTGGTCAATGCCGTCTCGGCCGGGCCGTCTCCATCGGGATCCTTGCCAACGACGACCACTGGCTTGATCTTCCCCGTGGAAAAATCCACCCGGAGGATGTGCACGCGGTTGGGCCTGGGTTGCTTGAGTTCCTTGAACTGGTATTTCAGCCCCAGTGCCTTCAAGTCACTCCTGTCCGCCTGGTCCGCGGGATCTGCCCCGACAAGCAGCACGCTGATGACACACACCAGGGCTCCCAGGACTTTCAACTTCCGTTGACTCATTTTCGGTCATCTCATCAGAAGGGACAAAAGAGTGTGTTCTATGATGTCCCGCAATATTGGGTGAGTACAGCCCGCCGGGGTTTCCGGCAACTGCCGATGATCGGTTCGAGCCACACCCGGTTGTGAACCGACGTTCACGATCGCCTTCGGGACGTCGGGTGGACCTTGTGTGGCCGACCATTGACAACCTCAACAGCACTCGGAAAGCTGGCATCGCCCGTTGGGGGAAGGAAGCCCGGCGCGCGGTTCACGCGGTCCCGGAGACACCGGTATGAGTTTCGAGTGTTTGTTCACGGTGTTGGCCAGAGGGCTGGTTTGTGTCAGCCTCGTTGTGACGCTGACCGCTCGCGCCGATGAACCGGTGCGGCCATATCCCGACCCGGGTTACTATCGCATGGGTGTCTACGCGGGGGGCCCGGGCGAATATTTTGACTACAACCTCGCGAAGATGAGTCTCGGCGATACGTTTCCGAAAAAGCGACAATGGTGGGCCAGCCTGAAGCAGGCCAACCCGGCGGCACGACGTCACGACGTGTACACGGTTTATGTCGGAGTGCGTGGGGGACAGGACTTCGAGACCTGTCGACGTCGTCTTGATGCATGGCTGCAGCCGGAACCCGACGCGCCGACCTACCCGGAACTTCTACCGGCGATCTGCCTGGAAGAGGAGAACGTGGTCAGCCGGACCAAGTTGCTGGACCGGTTGGCCCGGTATGTCCGCGGCAAATACAAGGTGCCCGTGTTCCAGTGGTACAGCGATCCGTTTGGACCCAACCCGTCTCTGACGGCTGACGGGTGGATCTGGGATTCCTACGGTTGGAGTCCGGAGCATTTTCGTCGACACGTGATGCGATTTGTCGCGACGGGAAAACCCGTGATTTGCGTTCCCTGGGCCAGCGATCCGCATTGGCCTCAATGGACGCAATATCCGACGGCAGCCGAGTTGATCAACCGCGAGTGGCATCAATTTCGAACCTGCCTGGAATTCAATGTTTCCACAGCCCCGTTTTGCGTCGCTGGCCCCGGAGCGGTGAATCCCTGGCTGAGCAGTTCCTCACCGGACATGCGGGTTCTTCGTGACGCACTACGGAGCAAACGTCGAGAGATGAGGGCCCTGCGGCCGGGAGATCTGCCCCTGGTCACCGCCAACTTCTCCGCCGCGGCACGTGCGATTCCCGTTGGTGGGGATCCGGACGAGCCCAGCCGATATGTCGAGGACTTCTCGGGGTTCCAGTGGATCGACGACGCCACCATGACCGGTTTCCTCGATCTGAAACTGGCAAGCCGTCCTGCTGAGCCGGGGCGACTCATTGTTCGTCCGCATTCCCTGGACGGTCGATCTGCCGGTCATCGAGCGGTGGAGGCCACCATGACATACCACTTGCATTCGTACTTCCCCTTGAAACGGGTCCGCGCGGAACTTCGAGCCTCCGCGCCACGGGGGCTGGCGGCTCGTACCGAGATCTCACTGACCCGGGACGAACTGGGACGCAACCAGTCGCTGACCAGGCAACTGGTCAACTCCGACGACGTCCAGTCACTGGTCCTGGAAGCCGGTCCGGCTGAACTGGATGGGACACGGGATGTGTACGTTCGCATCAGGGTGCAGCAGGGGAAAGGGCATCCGCAGTCACTCGACCACGTGCTTGACCACTTGCAGTTCGAGTGTGTTCATGAGGCTCCGGAGGCGGGGTCGGCCATCAAGCTCGCCGCCGATGGATATGGTCTCCTGTCCTATGAGGATGACTTCTCGACACCACGATGGCGTCACTTTGGCAAGGCGACCGCGTCAGTAGAGACTCACGGCGGTTTTCGAGGATCGGAATTCTGGGTCGGTCTGAAAGGTGGGTTTATTGTTTCGACAACAGTGGTACAGCGTGTCTCCGCCATGCGGCCACTCCAGGCTCTGACGGTGATTGCCGATTGTTACGCAAATTCTGCGGACCTGGGAGGTGTGGTGATCTTGAACATCTCGCCACGCGGTGGCAAATCGAAATGGTCCGCAAGAACCGGAACTCGACACAATGGGCCGCTGAAATTGACTGTTCCGCCCGATGAGTTGCGAGGAATCAGAGAATTTGACGTGACGATTCAATTGCTCAGTTCCAGTGGCGTCGAAAACGGTGACCGGGCGTGTGCCACTTTCGGCGGTCTGAAGATCCGAGGACGTTGACCACGCCTGTCTCCTCACCAGGGGCCGGATGGTTCAGGGCCAGGTGTGGACAAGCGCGAACTCAGCCGGCAACGCGGCCCGCATCAAGGAATCTCACGCTCGGGGTACGCAACCCGGGCGTGGACACTTTCTTTTGTCTCGGGGGCTTTTTCGATGAGCATCGGCCGCGGTGGTCAACTGATGATCTCTGTGATCACCCGTGACTCCTCCACTCCGGTCAGCTTTTGATCGAGGCCCTGGTAGGGGAAAGTCAGCGTGCGATGATCAACTCCAAGAAGGTGAAGCATCGTGGCGTGTAGATCTCGGACGTGAACCGGGTTTTCGACCACGTTGTAGCTGAAGTCGTCGGTCTTGCCGTAGTGCATGCCTCCCTTGATCCCCCCGCCGGCAACCCATCCCGAAAAACAACGCGGATGGTGGTCGCGACCGTAATTGTCGCGGGTGATATTGCCCTGGCCAAACACGGTCCGTCCGAACTCTCCGACAAACACAACCAGCGTGTCCTTGAGAAGTCCGCGTGACTTGAGATCCTTGAGCAATGCGGCGGTCGGTTGATCGACGTCCTTGCATTGTCCCCGCATGTTGTCCGGCAGGCGAGAGTGGTGGTCCCAGCCACGATGAAAGAGTTGCACAAACCGCACGTCCCGCTCCACCATCCGTCGCGCGAGAAGGCAATTTCTTGCGTACGATCCCAGCTTGTTGACCTCCGGCCCATACATCTCCAGAACGTTCTTTGGTTCGCCGGAAATGTCGGTCAACTCGGGAACTGAGGACTGCATGCGGAAGGCCATCTCCTGCTGGGCGATGGTTGTCCGGATCTCGGGATCGCCGATTTCGGCGAGGTGCTTCTGGTTCAATCGGGCCAGCGAGTCCAGCATCGTGCGGCGGACCTTGCCGTCGATTCCTTTCGGGTTGGAGAGGAACAGCACCGGATCGCCCACGGTCTGAAAGGACGTGCCCTGGAACTTGGACGGAAGAAATCCGCTGCCCCAGAGCCGGGCATAAAGTGCCTGGACGTTCACCCGTCCACTCCAGAAAGCCGAGGGCATTACGACGAAGTCGGGGAGATCCTTGTTGAGTGACCCAAGTCCATAGCTGAGCCAGGACCCCATACTCGGTTTCCCTGGGATTTCCGCTCCGGTACAAAATGACGTCTTGCCCGGATCGTGATTGATGGCGTTGGTGTTGAACGAGTGAATCAGGCACAAGTCGTCGGCCAACCCCGAGAGATGGGGGAGGAGTTCGCACATCCACACCCCGCTCTTTCCCTGTTGAGCGAACTTGAAGGTCGAGGGTGCGACCAGTTTCTGTTTGCCCCGGGTCATGGCCGTGACCCGCTGGCCTTTCCTGACCGACTGGGGCAACTCGGTCTTGAAGTGTTTGTGCAGATCCGGCTTGTAGTCGAAGAGGTCAACCTGGCTCGGTGCCCCCGCCATGAACAGAAAGATGACCCGCTTGGCCCTGGGCTGGGAGGCCTTTTCCGGATCGGCAGCCGCGTTGTTTCTGGTGAGCAGCGACGCACAGGCGGTCGCCCCGAGCCCCACCCGGGAGGCACTGAGAAACGAACGTCGCGACTGAAGTTGATCCAACTCGGTGACAGGATGGTTCATGCTATTCTCGGGTCTTGGTGATATCGAGGTTGTAGAGGGCATTGACCAACACCGTCCATGCGGCGAGTTCTGCTCGTTGTTCGGCGGTCTTGAGTTTCACTCCATTGCAGATCTGGTCCGCCATTGCAGGACGTTCCAGGTAGGTCTTCTGGAGATCTTTCAAGAGGTTCAACAGGATCTGCTGTTCCGTTTTGTCCGGCAGCTTCGAGGTGATCGTCTCGTAGGCAAACGACAGGCGTTGAGGTGCGGTGGACTTGGGATTCTCGAGAAGTTTCCGGGCAAGTTCACGAGCCGCTTTCAGGTACTCGCCCTCGTTCAGGAGCAACAGGGCCTGGGACGGTGTGTTCGTCCGTTCACGTCTCGCGATACAGGCGTCCCGGATCGGCGCGTTGAGAATGGTCATCTGCGGCGGCGGCATGCCACGTTTCCAGTAGGTGTAGAGGCTGCGACGATAGATGGCGTCTCCCGTGTCGGCCTGGAATCGCTCGCCGATCATGGTGACGGACTTCCAGAGCCCATCGGGTTGAGGCGGCTTGACACTCTTGCCATACATCGTGTTTACGAGCAGGCCGCTGGTCGCCAGAATCTGGTCCCGGATCATCTCGGCGTCCATCCGGAATCGAGATCCGCGAGCCAGCATCCGGTTTTCCGGATCAGTGGTGAATTGTTCGGCGGTGGCAATCGATGCCTGGCGATAGGTCCTGGAGGTCACGATTTGCTTGACCAGGGCCTTGACGTTCCATCCCGATTCGACGAACGACACCGCCAGGTGATCGAGCAGTTCAGGATGACTGGGAACCTCGCCCTGTGCTCCGAGATCCTCTGACGTCTTGACCAGCCCGGTTCCGAAGAACTGTTGCCAGAATCGGTTGGCCGCGACCCGCGCGGTCAGAGGGTTGTCGGGACTGACGAACCAATTGGCGAGATCCATTCGCGTTGCCGTCTTTCCGGATTTCTTCAATGGCGGCAGGAAGCTGGGAGTGTTCCGCTCGACCAGTTCGCCGGGAGCGTCGTACTGCCCCCTGATCCGGAGGTGTGTCGGCCGAACCTCCTTGCGTTCTCTCATCACCATGGCCCGAAGGATCCCCCCGTCGAGCCGGTCCCGCATTCCCTTGAGCCTGTTGTGCGTGGCGGTGTGTGTTTTGAGTTCCCCGGCGAGCGTTTTCTTTTTCTCGGCGTCTTTTTCCGCAGCCACTTTCGCTTTCAGGGTCTGCAGGGTCTTGAGACTCTCGCCAACCTCCGTGTTCAGTCGCTGCAGTGTCTTGGCCTGCTCGCGGGTCGCCAACGCCACGAAAGGTGGCTGAAGACCGTTCTTTGGCCTGCCGTTGGTTTCCGGTGCCGAATCGATGTTGTTGAAGAAGGCGAACAACGAATAGAAGTCTTTCTGGGTGAACGGGTCGTACTTGTGTTCGTGACAGGTTGCACAATGGACCGTCATCCCCATGAAGGCGGTGCCGACGGCGGTCACCCGATCGATCACGTTCTTGAAGAAGCTCTCCTCGGGCAATGCGGTGCCACGATCAATAATCAGGTGCAACCGGTTGAACCCGGTGGCGACGAGTTGGTCGTTGGTCGCATTGGGAAACAGATCGCCGGCCAGTTGGTAGCGGACGAAATCGTTGTAGCCCAGGTTGTCGTTGAATGACCGGATGACCCAATCGCGGTAAGCGATGAAGTTCCGGTAAAAATCCTTGTGCATGCCGTTGGTGTCGGCAAAGCGAACCAGGTCGAGCCAGTACCGTGCCATGTGCTCGCCAAACTGTGTCCTGGTCAACAGGCGATCAACGAGAGCGTCATAGGCCTTCGGACGGTCGTCGGCCAGGAATGCCTTGATTTCATCCCGGGTTGGCGGCAATCCGGTCAGATCGAAGCTGACTCGTCGAATCAACGTCCGCCTGTCGGCCTCCGGGGACGGTTGGAGGCCGAGGGATTCCAGCCTGGCCAGGACGTGAAGATCGATCGGTTGCCGGCTCCATTGGCGGTTTTTCACGCTCGGAACATCGGGTTTTTTCGGAGCCACAAAGGCCCAGAACCGATCGAACGGAGCTCCCGCCTCGATCCAACTCCGGATGATCGCCTGTTCCTCCTTGGTGAGCGGCTTCTTTTGCGAGTCCGGAGGAGGCATCACGGTGTCTGCATCGTTACTGGTGATGCGTCGCCAAAGTTCGCTGCCCTTGATCGATCGTGGTTTGATCGCCGTCGTTCCCTCGTGGGTGCGATATGCTCCCTCAACGCCGTCCGCCCGATCCAACCGGAGCTTGGCCTTGCGGACCCGGGAATCCGGACCGTGGCATGCGAAACATCGGTTGGAAAGAATAGGAAAGACGTCCCGGTTGAAAGACACCCCACGGGCCGTCGGTGCGATCTCATTGGCAAGAGCCTGGGGTGTTCGGCCGACCGGCATTGCGGCCAGGATCAATACAAGAGTCCGAATTCCGTACATGGTTCTCTTCATGGGGCTACGGGGACGGGGCGGAATCAGGGAGAAGCCGATCTTGCAATCGAATACAGATTCCGTTGAGTTCTCAGGAAAATGGCACTTCCGGAGATGGCCGGTGATGCCATGATACGGCCCTCGAGTTTGTTGGTCGCCAGTTTCTGGAAACGGCGACCGGGAGCGAGCACCGTTGTGATTCCTTCTTCGCTGAAAAAGTAGATCCGGCCGTCAGCAGAGATCGGGGAAGCCGAAAAATTGCCTCCCAGTCGTTCTCGCCAGCGGAGCGCACCGGTCCTGGCATCCAGGCAACTGGCAATTCCCTTGTCGCTGACCATGTACAGTTCGTCACCCACGAGCAAAGGTGAGGGATTGTTGGGGACAGCCTTGCGGACGCTCCACACCACGTGCGATTCGGTGATGTCACCGGTCCCGGCAGGCCGAATGGCAAAAACGACCGGAGAAAAATAGCCACCGGCCGTGAAGACCAGGTCGTGTCCGAATACCGGGCGGGGCACCTGGGCATAATTCTCCTGTTGGCGAACCGACCAGAGGCTCTCACCGGTCAGAGGGTCGTAAGCGAGCACGTGGCCTGCGACGTTGCAGATCAGTTGACGGCCGGTCGCGGTCTGGATGACAAGCGGTGTCGATTCGGAATTGTGGGATTTCAGCTTGGGACTGAGAGCCTCGTGCGTCCGTGTCCAACGAGCCTGGCCCGTTTTCTTGTCCAGGGCCGTGACGAAACGCACATCTGTCCCATGACATTGGACGATCAACAGATCGTCCATGAGTACGGGGCTGCTGGATGGTCCGTAATAAGTCTTGTGGGCCAACCGGGTTTTCCAGACGACCTTCCCATTGGTTTCCAGGCAGGCAGTTCCATACGGTCCGAAATGGACGTAGATGCGGTTCCCTTCGATGATCGGTGTGGGAGAGGCATAACTGTTCTTTGGATGCAGTCCGACTGGCGCGATCGAGCCGAAAGGCGTGAGGTGATGCAACTGGCGGCCCGAGCCACGCTCGAGACAGATCACGGACAGTGTTTTTCCCTTTTCGGTCGCGGATGTCAGCCAGATCTGGTTGTCCTGGATGACCGGTGATGACCAGGCCGTGCCTTCGATGGCACGTTTCCACTTGATGTTGCTGGTCTCACTCCATGTCAGTGCCAGGTCCTTGGCGTTCGAATGGCCCTGTCCGTCCGGGCCACGAAACTGTGGCCAGTCGGCCGACGCGGCCTGGCTGCCGGCTTTCGACTGCTGTGACGGGGTGGGCTTGTCGGTTGCGGTGTCGTTGCCAAATGGGAACGCAGCGACTCCGCATCCCACAGTCAACAAGAGCAATTCTGTCAGGCTGCTCATCTGCAATCACACCGGACGGTTTGTTGGACGGGGGTGTGGAGCGAAATCGGAAAAGTAGAGCCACCAGGCCACGAAGAACGGGGACGGAACTTTCTGCATCGACAGTCATCCCGCCCCGAACCTCCTCAGTCTCCCATCCCCCACTCCGACGTTCAACCCGCTGGATCGGAACCATCTTCAGCGCTGCCAGCAAAGCGGCAAGATCCTGCAGGTTCGACCACCGCCGGGTAAGATGCGGTTGGGCCTTGTGGCGATGGAGTTGGTGGGACGCAACCCACTTCGGACCACGAGAGCCGGGAAATCCTTCAATGGCGATACCGGCCGGACAAACAGCTTGTGCCCGTGTTTGAGGTCCGGGATGTGTGTGATTTGGACCAGGGCGGAAAAAGAAAACAGGGCGGGTGTGACTGAACGTGAGTGCGTGAAGAGTCGCATCCCGCCAACCACAGTGAAGGCGAGCAGGATCATGAAGTTGTGTACAGCGATGGCAACCGTGTTGGGCATGCTGCTGGTCGGAACTGGTTCGACCTGGGCAGACAAACAGGAAAACCATGAGACAGTGGAATCGCTGATAACCACCGTCGTGGAGGCAGAAGATGAGAGGGTGCGTAAGAAAGCGGTAGAGAAGTTGGTGAAACTGGATAACACGTCCACCCCGTTAGTAATCGCCGCACTCAAAACTTCCAAAAGCAAACCGGCGAAAGAGGCGTTTGTCTATGTGCTGTCCCACAAGAAAGACGAACGAACCAAGAAGGTGTTGTTCGAGGTGTTGAAGGACACCACTTTCAGTCCGAAAGCCAAGGAGTGGGCTGTCCACGGACTGAGCGAGTTGACACGTGTTGTGAATCGATCATCCGTCGAACCGTTGAAGCGGTTGTACAAACTCCAGGAGAGCGAACGGGTCAAAACCAAGCTCAGAGAACTGGTGACGGAGTTGGAGCCACTCCCCCGAAAAGCTAATAAACTCGCCAAGGATCCTTCCTCTGCGGAGATCCACAAAGGGCTTCAAGGATGGACCAGGATCCATCCAGGCATCATGGATGTTGAGACACGAGGAAAAAGTGTCCTGGGAAAGCCGATTCTCCTGGTCAAGATCACGGACGAAAAAACCTCTGACGAAAACAAGTCCGTTGTTTTGTTCACATCAACTCACTGTGGGAACGAGGAACTCGGGACGACCAGCCTCCTTCATTTGACGAAATGGCTCCTGGGAAAAGGTGAGGTGGTTGAGAACATCAGGAAAAAAGTCGTTGTTCTCATTATGCCGTGTGTGAACCCAGACGGATGGGATGCTCACAGAAGAACGGGCAGGTCGTACTATTCCAAGAGGAGCAAGGGGTATACGGCTTTGAATGTGTATGGCATCAACATTTATGACTCGAAATATTTGTATGGACCTGATGCTGCCGAAGAAAATCCAGAGGGAATGGCAATTCTGAATGTTGTGGAGGAGTACAAGCCAGATGCCGCGGCCGATGTTCATAGTGGCCAAAGAGGCGTGATGGTGGCCGAGCACTCAGGGTTTTCCTGGAGCGATTTCAATGCGCACAGCTTTCAGCCGCTGGTTGTGGAAGAAATGTGCCAGGCATTGGAGAACGCAGGTTTTCTGGCGTTTCGGCCGGCGATGGATTCGGGGAGGATAAAGCTCGGATCGCGAATCGAGGGCCAGGAGCACGACTACGTCCGTATTGGCAACTACAAACAAACGATGACGACGTTTTACTATCGTCGATATCACACGCTGGCATTTACGTGGGAGACCGGGGCCGATCTGGCGGTTGTTGCCAGGGCACGTCGTCTATTGGAGATAGGCACCGAAACCTGGAGGAATGAGTTTTATCCGGGGTACCCGGGCAACCAGGTGGGGAGGTGGGACCACGTGAGCATTTCGGCTTGGGGCGACACAGCAAGCAAAAGGAGGAAAAGCCGAGTCGAATTGTGGCGGAAAGTGAACCAGTTTCATTTTGGAAGCGCGGTCAGGCATGTGTCTCCGACAACAAAAATCGGAAGACTGATGGGCGTGTGTGCGACCACAACGAAAGCGTCGGAGAAATGGATTGGCAATGGGACCAAGCAGGTCCTGTTGACAAGGGCAGCCGGTCTCAAGCACGTCAACTTCAGCCAGGTCGCAGAATTTGCCCGCGGCGTCCCTATGGCTGTCACGTCGCCTCCGCATTATTCGCTTGGCTACAAGACCGGGGTGGTTTCAGACGAACCTGTCAAACACGGGATGTCGATTCGTTTGTGGGTGCAGTACAAGGATGCGGAAATAATCGAGGCCTGTGTAGATGGTCATAAAGTGAACCAGTCAGAAGTCGATGGGTACATGGTTCGCCGAGGCCCAGGCACGATTGTGCAATTCAATATTCCACCGGGCAAAGTGCGGGGAGTGCACTTCGTGAGTGTCGCGTACAAGGTGGGAACAGTTCACAAGCAAGGGTTCGACCAGGAAACGGACTGGGAATTCAAAGCGAACTGAACCGTGTTGTGACCACTCCGGTCCGACCCGAGCATCCGGGGGCGCAACCCGAATGGGTCTCACAGAAGCCCTCTCCACTTGCAGGGGCTACCGTTGAAGCCGCCCGGGGCCGTTCCGCACGGACGAGGCCAACACGGCTCCGATTGTCATTTCGTTCGCAAAATATCCCACGGTTCGGTCCACATGGACAGTTACTGTCCCTTGGCCCGGGCCGGTGCGCCTCGATTGAATCGGTGCTTCGAATACGCCGCGGGCGTCATCCCGTCCTGCAACCGGGTTCCGGACCAGATTTCGACGAAACCGATTTCCCCACGAAAACCGTTCTTGTTGAATGATCCAATACGCAGGGGAGCCTTGTTGCGAATCGAACTTGATCCGAGAGCGCCAAACGGCCAGGAGCAAAGCGGTAGCGACTTTTCACTGCCGTCGAAATAGACCGTGCCGTCGCGTTTACCACTTCCGGTGAGATGGATGACGTACAGGTGAAACTTGCGGTCGGTTGCACCCAGCTTCACATCGCCGCCGTGACCGGCGAGTCCTGGAAAGCCATTGATGGTTCGATTCTGCTTGTTGTCGGATTGCTGGAGTGTCGCGATTCGGTCGAGGCCGAATTCATCCCACTCCAGGCCAATCGACCAACCGCCGCTGGTCGAATTGCCAAACTTGTTCACGATGCCGCTTCCGGACCGACCGTTGAGCTTTGCGTAGAGCACGACAGTGAAGGACTCGCCTCGACCATCCCCGGTCGCCCGGTCGGTCTCGAAGTCAAATCTCGCGGCGTCCCGGAGATCGCCGACGCACGCAGCTCCAGGCTTTTCAAAGACATAACTGGCTGTTCCCATCGAGTGACGGACCGACTGCACCGCCATGTCATTGTTGCGTCCGGTCAAATCTTTCCACTTCGCAGTTGGCTTGGGGCCGGGTGCGGCTGCGTCGAGTTTCAGTAACAGTTCTCCCGTGGCCACGCGAACCACGGGCGAATTGACAACGAGATGCCCTTCTTCGGCCACGAGGCGTACGTAAGCCGTCGCCACATCGTTTGGTGAACGAGTGCTGGCTGTGACTGTTGCGGTTTTCGTGTTGAGACGGTTGGGTTTCACCAGGATCGATCGGTGCCCTTGCGTCGGCAAACCGTCTTTCTTCCACCACAGGATTTCGACCGAGAAACTCGCATCTCCCGACACGTCGAGTTGGATTTCGTAGATCGTGCTGGCGGACACAGGGAAGGCCGCCGAGTGCAGGAACACCTTGCCACCGTTCAATACGGCCGACTTCTGGTCGACGTGGACCTTGCACGGTTCTTCAACGCGTTGCCAATTCCAC
This sequence comes from Planctomycetaceae bacterium, assembly GCA_002724415.1. GTDB lineage: Bacteria > Planctomycetota > Planctomycetia > Planctomycetales > Planctomycetaceae > UBA8437. The sequence continues at coordinate 15,019 of PBOU01000108.1, read as the reverse complement.
CCGTCGCTTGTCGCCTTTGTGCCCAGTTCGCTGACGTGTGCGAATCCGGGATCGGGAACAAGGTTGGCCGCGACGGCATCACCACAAAGGATGCAACAAGACACGAATGCGATCTGAAGCAACAAACGGTGGCAACGACCCAACGCCGTCACCATCGCTCTCTGGAGCGACGGGGCAGGGGGCCGTGTTGTCGATTGGCTGATCATTCCGTCTTGTCTTTTTGTGGTTCTGGTGACAATTTCAGGTAGGCGAACACGGCCTTTCGTGCTGATTCCCGCTGGCCACCCTGGTGTTTTCTGGCGAGTGTGAAGAGCCGGCGTGCCAGTTTACGGAAACGCGGCAGTTCATCACCGGCGATCCGCACTTGTTGTTTTTCGAGCGTGGTTTTACGAGCCCGGGCCATTCGCGGAGCTTCGATCGTGTTCCACCAGACCGGTTCCAGTGCCAATCGCACCGCGGTCATCGAGATTTTTTCGACTCGCAGGCGTGTCGCGTCGTTGTCGGCGAGCTCCATCGCTTCTTCAAACAGTTCCAGTCCACGGTTTCCGAGTGCGGCATCGAGACCGTACGACCGGGCCGGTGCGTTGATGTTCGCTTCGCTGCCGGACGCTTCGGCCTGTTGATGCACCATGTCGATCCACTTGCGAATCGGGTTGGCGGCGCGACCGTAATAGAGCGTGAGGAATTCGTTGATCAACTTATCGGCGTCCTGCGACGGATCCCAGATCAGCGCGGTCATCACATACGCCCGGAGATCGCTGAATTCTGTATGTTCGCTGGCACCCTGCATGAAGATACCACGGCCCTTGTTCGCGACAAACGTCCGCAGGTTGGCCGGTTGGGACCGCATGTTGGGAAACGGCAGCCAGTAATCGCGAGGGTTCATGTCGTAAGTCCAGATCAGCAGGTGATCGCACGTGTTTCGCCAGCCGGTGAGGTACTTGGCGAATTGACGGTTGATCTGGCTGCGCGGGTCGTCGAGCGAATACACCACGCTGCAGTGATAGGTCGCGACTTGCACCTTGACGTTTGGGAGGGCCCTGGTCTTCCGCGGGGGCATGACGGAATAGGCATAGGCCTCGGTCCCGACCCACAGGTCCGGCCGCTTCCGGGCGATTGCGGCTGCCACGTGGTTCACGAAGTCTACCACCACGGCCGATGGCGGACCGTTGCGATAATTCACGGGCGAAGCGGCCATTGCGTCGTCGCCAACCTTCAGCGACCCCGGTGCGGCTCCTTCCCGCTGGACAGCCGAACAACGTGGACAGAGACAGGGATAGCCGTTGTCGTTTTGTGCCAGTGGAATCGTGGTTCCTGGTTTGTAGTTGTCGAGATTGCGGAGGATCTGGCTGGTGACGATCCGACGGACTTCCGGATGAGTCAGGCAGGGTTGATGATTGGTCCGTTTGCCATCGCGAAGCGAATAATATTCCGGATGATCCCGGAATGACGCGGACACGTTGAAATTGTTGTGCAGAAAAACGCCACCGGTTGCCTCGCCCCCCAGTCGCTCACTGATCCGCTGCTCTTTCGGCCCTTGTTGGCCGGCCGCATTTTGTCGACGTCGCACGGCAAAAACCGGGTCTTTCATCACTTCCGTTTTGAGGTAGAAGCGATACGCAAAGGGTGGCTTGTACGAGCGATCGATCACGGGAATCGCGTGATTGTCGGAAACGGTTGGTGCATGTGTCAGCTGGGCCGTCAAGAATCGCACGCCGAGATAGTCTTCCAGAAACGAATAGACCCCGTAGAGCGTTCCACGCGGACCGCCGAGAATGGCGATGTTGTCTTTCGCGACGACAATCCGAAGTTCTTCCTCGCCGTACTTGCGTTGCATCACGCGACCGAGCGGACTGGTCTTCAGCGCATCGCTTGGACCGATGAAGACATTACCAGTCTTCCCGGAGGCGGATTGGGTGACCGGAAGTTTGACTGTCGTTGCCGTTTGAAAGAATCTTTGAAATTCCTCGGCGGCGTATTTCTGACAGGACGTCGCCTTGTCGCTTGTCACGATCTTCCATTTTCGGACATCGTTGATGGGCAACGATTGCTGGCCGCCTTGATCGGCGCGGGCCGCCGAAAACAGTGCGAGGACCAGGACGGTCGCAAAATGAACGAGTTTCATGTTGCCAGCCTGCGTGGTGGAGCGAAAACGGGCTTGTTCGAGTTCAGCTCAGAATGGGATCGACAACATGGCCGGCCACGTCGGTCAGTCGGAAGTCGCGGCCCCGGTAGCGATAGGTGAGCTGCTCGTGATTGATTCCCAGCAGGTGCTGCATCGTTGCGTGCAGGTCGTGGATTTCGACGATGTTTTCGGCCGCGTTGTAACCGAGTTCGTCGGTGGACCCGTATGTTGTTCCACCCTTGATGCCGCCACCTGCCATCCACATCGAGAAGCCCTTCATGTGGTGGTCCCGTCCGTCACCCTGGGCCATTGGCGTCCGTCCGAACTCACCGCCCCAGATGACCAGAGTGTCGTCAAGCAAGCCCCGTTGCCTGAGGTCTTTGAGCAAGGCCGTCATTCCCTGGTCCACGTGCTGGACAGTCTGGACGATCCCGTTTTTGATCTTTCCGTGATGATCCCAGCCGCGGTGGTACAACTGGATGAATCGAACACCTCGCTCGGCCAGTCGCCGGGCCAGCAGGCAGTTTCCGCCGAAGGTTCCGTCGGCTCCCTTTGTGCCGTACATGTCGAGCGTGGCTTGTGTCTCGTCGGACAGATCCATCAATGCCGGCACGCTGGTCTGCATGCGAAATGCCAATTCGTATTGCCGAATGCGAGTCGCGATCTCCGGGTCGGCGGTGATCGCCTGGCGTTGGCGATTCAATTCGGTGACGGTGTCGATCACGTCGCGCTGATCTCTGTTGGTGACTCCCGCGGGGTTGCGAACGTAGAGCACGGGGTCGCCAGTCGAATTGAAGTGAACGCCCTGGAACTGGCCCGGGAGAAACCCGCTGTGCCATTGCCGCGCGGAGATCGGCTGGCTCTGACCACCACCGGTTGATGTCATCACAATGAAACCCGGCAAGTTGTTGGACGCGCTGCCGAGTCCATACAGCAGCCACGATCCAATCGCCGGCCGGCCGCTGATCGACGTGCCGGTGTTCATGAACGTGTGCGCAGGATCGTGATTGATCGCCTCGGTCTTCAGCGAACGAACGACGCACAACTCGTCAGCAACTTGCGGCAAATGTTGGAAGGCGGTGCTGATTTCGATTCCCGAATCGCCACACTTCCGGAATGGGTGCTGCGGTGCCATGCAGGTCAGCTTCTTGCCTTGAAGCTGCGCGATCGGCTGTCCCCTGGTGAAGGATTCGGGCATCGGCTGGCCGTGAAGCTTTGCGAGTTGCGGCCGATAGTCGAACGTTTCCAGGTGCGAGGGGCCTCCCGCCATGTAAAGAAAGATGACTCGCTTTGCTTTGGGCACCACGTGACGCGGGCTTACGAGACCAGTCCAATTCGCGACATCGGTCGACGATTCAGCGTGGGCGTCGTCGCCCAACAGCGACGTGAGAGCCGTCATGCCGAGACCGCATGCGGATGTGCCGAGAAATGATCGTCGACAGAGCTGTGTTCGTTGGAGAGACATGACTGGTTCCAGGCTGGTCTTCAAACCTGGCCGCAAGTGGCCGGGTTCGGGTTGCCAGTGTTTTTACTCGCGAGAAATGGTCTCATGCAAATTGAGTACAACCCGTGCGACAGCGGTCCAGGCTGCATACTCCGTGAGGGGGATGTCCTTGGGTTGCGGGGATTCTCCGGCACTGACGATCTTCTCGGCAGCCGCCTTGTCGGTCGCGAACCGCTTCATCTGCCGCGAGGCGAATCTGGTCAGGGAATCCAGTTCGCGTTTGGTCGGATTGCGCGAAAGCGCCAAACGAAACGCGAGCCCCAGGCGATCCTTGTCCGACGATCCACTCTCGTGAATCACCCGGGCCGCGAAGACGCGAGCCGCCTCGACGTACGTTGGGTCGTTCAGCAACACCAGCGATTGCTGTGGCGTATTGGACCGCGGACGTTCTGCCACGCATTCTTCGCGGGCTGGAGCGTCAAATGCTCGGAGGCTGGGATGCCAAAAGCTGCGCCGCCAGTAGGTGTACAGGCCCCGTCGATACAGGTTTTCGCCGTGGTCCTGATTGTAATTGGCGTCCTTGTAGAGTCGGAACCAGTAGTTGGCTGGTTGATAGGGCCGTACGCTCGGCCCTCCAGATTTGCGTGAGAGCAGGCCGCTAACCGCCAACGCGTTGTCGCGGACCAGTTCGGCGTCGAGTCTCCAGCGTGCCTGGCGGGCGAAGTACCGGTTCTCCGGATCGAGCTTGTGCTGATCAGCAGTCGGTGTCGAACTGCGGCGATAGGCATCGGTCATCACGATCAGCTTGACCACGTGCCGCACGTTCCAGCCACTCTCGACGAACTCGACCGCCAGCCAGTCGAGCAGTTCCGGGTGCGTCGGCCATTGTCCCTGGGCTCCCAGGTCGTCAAGCGTCTGGCTGAGGCCACGGCCGAACAGCAGCCTCCAGAGGCGATTCACGAAAACTCGCGCAGTCAGCGGGTTGTCGCCACTCACGATCCAGTTGGCGAGGTCCAATCGCGTTGCACGGCCCTTGACCGGTAGTGAACCGAGGAACGCGGGAATCGCCGGACTGACGATTGGCCCCGAATCGTCCTGCCAATTGCCACGAGGAAGAATCCGGATATCGCGGGCTTTGCCCGGAATCGTGATGACCATCTTGGGCCAGTTCTTGGCGTCGCTGATCTGTTTCAACTCGGCTTCAACCGCTTTGATTTTCTCGCTTTTTGGATCCTGTTTGCGAAGTGACGCGAGTTGTGTTTCCAGTGACTGCCATTTGTCGAGTTGCTCTTTCGACGGAATTGGCGTCTCGCCGGGGTGCCCGACTCCTCGCTCTTTCAGGTCAGCGAAGAACGCGGCGAAGCTGTAGAAATCACGCTGTGTGAACGGATCGTACTTGTGGTCGTGACACTCAGCGCAGCCCATTGTGGAACCGAGAAAGATGGCGGCCGTGTTGCGGACGCGGTCGGCTGAATAGATTGCGAGATACTCCTTCGCCTGCGCCCCACCTTCGCTCGTCGTCTGGTTCATCCGGTTCAGCCCGGACGCGACCTTCCACCGGTACTGCTCGAATTTTGTGCCTTTCATCAGGTCTCCGGCCAACTGTTCGACAACAAACTGGTCAAACGGTTTGTTCTCGTTGAAGCTGTCGACCACGTAGTCGCGATAAAGCCATACGCTGCGGTGAGAATCCTTGTGGTACCCGACCGTGTCGGCGTACCGGACCAGGTCGAGCCAATACAGCGCCAATCGCTCGCCGTGGTGTTTCGACGCCAGCAAACGATGAACGACTTTCTCGTACGCGTTGGGCGATTGATCGTTCGAAAACGAATCGACTTCCTGGAGCGTCGGTGGCAACCCGGTCAAATCGAGTGAAAGCCTGCGGATGAGTGTCGCACGGTCTGCCGTCGGTGCGGGTTTCAACGCGTGTTCTTGCATCTGTTTCAGAACGAATCGGTCGATCGGGCTCGATGCACCCTCAAGACCTAGTCCTTTCGGGACACTTGGGCGGGTTGGAACAATGTAGGCCCAGTGCTTCTGCCAGGGAGCCCCCTGGCTGATCCAGAGACGCAGCAGGGTCACCTGCTGGCGAGTCAACTTGTGCCGCGAGGCTGGTGGCGGCATTTTCAATTTCGGATCGTTCGAGGTGATCCGATCGAGCAACTCGCCGGTCTTACCAGGACTCGACGGCAGGATTCCAGTAGCACGGGCGTTGTTCAGCCCCGCCTCGGTATCAAGTCGCAGGTCCGCCTCGCGATTTCCGTTGTCGGGGCCATGACACGCAAAACAGGTGCTGGACAGAATTGGCCGGATGTCACGGTTGAATTGAACGGTCCGTGTCGACGTGTCGTCGGCGTGTGCTGCGGCACTGCCAAGCACGACACAGAGAGCACACCCCAGTTCAGTGATCATTTTCATTTCGATGGTCTCTTTCGATCGGTCTTCCTAGATCATATCGAAAAACAACTTTCATTTTCCGGCGAAATCCCGGTCACTGGCCGGGAGTGCAGCCGAATTGCTGGGCCTCGGGCGATTCGTTGAGTAATGATCGAGGACATCGGTCGTGAGGTTTGAATGCAGGAATTGTTTTCCGCATGATTGATACCTCCGGTGACACTCTCTGCCTGACGCGCTACCGTGGTCGATTGGACCGACGGCCCGGTCCGGTCGCCACGAGATGAGAGTCACCGCACGAGTCATCAACCCCCTGGGGCTTCAATGAGTCTGTTTGCATGGTCGTGGATATTTCTCGTGATCTATATCGCGGGGATGGTCGGGTTTGGGTTTGTCGCCAAGCGACGAATCCGTAGCGCGGACGACTTTGCCACCGCACGCAGAAGTTACGGACCGCTGTTTCTCGCCCTGGCGTACGCCGCCACGACGGCCAGCGGAGCCGCATTCCTGGGCTTTCCCGCGATCGTCTACGAGCATGGGCTGGCTTCCTTGTGGGCCGCGGTGCTTTATCCCGGGGGAATTTATTTTGGCGTGCTGGTCTCAATGAGGCTTATCTCGAATGCCGGAAACTCCTGGGGAAGTCGGTCGATACCCGAATACCTGGGGAACCGATTCCAGTCGGACGGCATTCGGATTCTCGTCTCGATCGCCTCGCTGCTTCTGTTCTTTTACCTGGCAGGTCAGTTGCTGTCCGGGCTGGTCATTTTCGAGATGATGCTTGGCATCTCCGCCTTTTGGGCGCTGGCCGTTACGTCGGTGGTTTTATTGATTTACGTGAGCCTCGGTGGGGCTCATGCCGACATCCTCACCGATGGTGTCCAGGGGTTCCTGATGGTGATTGTCGCTGTCGTCGTCGTCGTGATCTTTGTCACCGGGGCGGGGCTGGATGGTGGCCGCGATACACTGGTGAGTCGATTGACGGAACTCGATCCGAACCTGGTGGGCCCCCTGAACAAGGACAGTCACCTGTTCCATTCCTGGTGGTCTATCGCGGCACAATTCATCGCTCATATTCCAATCGGATTCTTGCCCCACATTGGAAGCAAGCTCTGGGCTCTGAAGGATGACAGTCAGCGGAAACGGTTTTTCATGTTCGCAGCGATGTTTGCGTTCACCCTGGCGATGCTCGGTCTTGGAGGAGCCTCGGCCCGGGCGGTTCTTGGAGATGCTCTGTTTGAGCCCGGATCGAATCCCAACCAGGCGCTGCCTGCGCTCTTTATCAGGCTCTTTCCCACGTGGCTGGCCGCGTTCGTGGGCGTTGGCGTTCTGGCAGCGGTGATGTCGACCGCGGATGGACTTGTTGTGTCGTCGGCCCAGATCCTGTCCAACGACCTTTACCGCCGCACCTTTGCTCCGCGGTTCCGCCAGGACCTGAGCGAAGAGGAACTGGATCGTCGCGTGCTGGTTCTCAGCCGGTGGTCCACGGCCGGAATCCTGGTGATCTGCGCGATGATGGCCTGGTTGCTGATGGACAGGAACGTCGCGCTGTTGATCTGGGCGGGAAACGGTGGCCTGATGGCCGCATTTGCCGGACCGCTTGTCCTGGGGTCGGTGTGGAAAGGGGTGACTCGCGCGGGAGCCTACGCCGGTCTCCTGTCAGGATTGCTCTCGTTCATCGTGCTTCACACCGGCCTGGTCCCCACGCACTGGTTCGATGGGACGTTTCTGTTTGGCGTGGCGAACTGGCTCCAGGAGGAGGCACCCAACCCGTTTTCCTGTGCGGCGATTGGAGAAATTCTCTCGGTTTTGATCACCTGGCTGGTGTCTCTTGTCACGCGTCCCTTGTCCGAGGAGCACATTGCGGAACTGTTCCCGGCACCGCCCGATCCGGCGTGACAGTTTCACCGACCGGACATGATCCGTCGGAGTCTCAGGATCTCGTTGATGATCTCCGATCGCATCTCATCGAGAACCCCGGGCGAGACAGTGGCCATCGTGTCGTACAGGTGATCTGGCAACCGGGAGTAAACGGTTTTCAGTGTCTTGTTGGCCCGGGCAACGGCGGCGGACAATCCCGGGTCCAGGCGGGCCTGGTCGATCAGTCCCTCCAGGGTGGACACGTAGCGGGCGTCATCGACTCCCTCGCGGGCGGCTTCCCACTGAATGGTGGGCAATGATCCATCACGAACATGGTAGACCGCCCCGCCTCCCGCACGGCTGAGTTGGCCCCGTTGCAGAGCCGACCAGTCGTTGAATGGATCCTCGGCTTCCAGCGTGCCGTAGGTATAGGGCATGGCGCCGGTCGCGGGTGACTTCATCAACAGAAAGCCAAACAGGAGACGGTTGATCCGGGGATCCTCGACACGACACTGCCAGTAATACCAGACGTCGTCGTGTGTCTTGAGCAAACTGGCCAGGGCCATTGAGGATTCTCGCGGTGCCGGTTCCGGCCGTTCCAGGCTGCCAAAGAAGTTCGAATATCCCACGCAGGGAACGTCCAGTTTGTCGCCCAGGCGGATGGCGTATTCGGGCATGATGTTGCAGAAGGTCCGCCCGCCGGCAGCTTTGACCCTGGTGAAATAGGTCAATGCTCGAGCGATTTGCGCCTCGCTGTTGGGTTCGTCGGCAGCCTGGAAGTACAGCTTCTGGTAACCGTGTTTTCGTGTCGCCTTCTCCAGGCTGGCACGGAGTGGAGCAAAATCGCGAGCGCTGCTGGGAAACCAGCTCGACCAGATCGCCGTGCCACTCATTCCCGCCGCCTCGTGGATTTTCAGGACGTCCTGGGCAGTTCCCAGTCCACGACCGCGGATCGTGACAAATTGCATCCCGTGAGCCCGGACGTCACGAAGGAGCCTTCGATACACGTCCGGCTCGACATACTCGCGCTGGTCGCGCCGCCGTTCCGCCTTGAACCAGATGCCCTGCTTCTTTCGAGACGCCGCCAGGGAAAATGGCAAGACGTCCACCTCCAGTGGAATCTTTAGCGGTTGAGTATTGGCCGATGTGACAACGACATTTCCGAGATAACGGCCGGCCGGGAGCTTGTCGGGCACGTGCACGGTCAACCAGAACTGCTTGGTGGAATTGGCGTCGACGGTCGTTTTGACCTGGCCGTCCAGTCGCACGGCCGGTCGCGGACCTGCCAGTGAGACACCGTCGTCCTTCAACAGGAGTTCGGGAACGACCTCTCCGGAACCGAGCGTGGCGTCTGCCATCGTGGAAGGACCGGCCTGCCGCCAGACCTTCACGACATGGGCGTCAATCGCGTTTGCTGGAATGATCCGGTCGCCCTGGACCAGGTTGTCGAACCTGAGCGTCAGGTCGCGGAGCGGTTTCAAGGCCCGGATCGCGAAACTCGCCGGTTCGTACTCACCCGCGCAGGCCCGGATTCGAACGGCCTCGCCAATCGCTTGGGCGGGAGGCAGCAAGTCGGGCAAGACTGTTTCGAATGGCGGCACGGGAAAGACGACAAGTCCCCGTTGCTTGTCGGCCGGAGTGAGAGTGTACCGGCTCGTCGGGCGTTTGGATTTCGAACGTGGTTGTGGGACGGGGAGTTTCACTCCATCCGGGCGGCCAAACTGTTTCGTGGCAGCGACCAGGTCCGGCCTGTTCACGAATGGAACGAGAGTGATGTTGCAACGCGCGGGACTGGTCAGGGTCGAATGCATAAACCGCACGAATGTCGGTTTTTCACGGAGCGTCGGGAAGACGGTGTTCCAGGCCGTGTTGTGGAATAGCAGCATGCCGGCCGGTGGGTCGTCTTTTTTTCGCGTCAGTGCCAGGCCATTCTGGAAACCGAGCATCGCGTGGAAGCTGTTCTTGCGACCGACAAGTCCGAGTGTCCTTGTGCCCCAGGCAGTGGTCCATTCCGCCTGCTGGAATCCGGCCCCCTGTATCTGCAGTCCCACGGATTGAATGTGATCGGTCCGGAATTTCGCGTCGAAGACCAGGTCGACGGCCGGAGAGCCGTCTCGAATGGTGGTTCGCAGCTTGAGAAAGCTGCGAATCCCACCTGGTGAATCTTGCGAGAGTGTCGTCTGGCACGAGACCGCGTGCTTGTCCTGGCTGGACTCGATGCTGACCTGCCAGTCACTTGTGGTGGACCTCAGCCAGTCGGCCCTGGCCACATCCCACGCGATGAAGCCAATGTCATCAATCAGCGAAGGCCGTGGATTCCGCTTGTCGACCAGAACGACCGGGTGGAAGTTCTGCTTGCGATGCAGTTCGACACGAACCAACCCGTTCTCGAGGACGACCGCGTCGTTGGAACGCCTGAGAACGACCTCGGCGGTGGCCGGGAGCGTCCAGGCGGTGACGATCATCATCGCGAGCCATGTAAAGGACTGCACTCGAGACAAAACCCTGCGAGCTCCTTGGTCACCACCACAAACGGCACTCCGGTCTCTTGCGGATCTCGATATCCACCAGGGAGGTCCGGTGTTTTCAGATGGTAGGCAATATGTCGTCGAGGGGGCTCGTGGTCAAGATGGTGGCTAGGATTGTGTCGGCGAGAAGTTACCTGACAATGGGGCAATGGCCGATCCGTCGGTGGTGGGTGTCGTCAACGCTCATTACGTGAAACAGCCTGGGCGAACGTGACAAATCGACGACAAGGATGCTTGGCGTCGATCCGCGCGTGGTCCACCTGGTCCGACAGAGCCGGCTTCTGGTGTTGGTTGTGGTGTCATGATTTACGCGTTGTGGAGGCGAACCCTGTCATGAAAACGATTGTTACTCCAATAGCATTGATCGCATTTCTGCTGGTTGGAATCGGATCAGTTGCCGCGGCTCCGGACACTGTTGCTGAAAAAGTGAGTGCCCTGATAGACACCCTGGAGCGGGAAAAGGATGCCAGTCTGCGAAAGAAAGCGGCCGAGGCATTGGTGAAACTCGATAAGCGATCAACACCTCTAGTAATAGAAGCGCTGAAACGCACAAAAAGTCCGTCTGCAAGAGAGTCACTGGTGGATGTGCTTGCTCAAAAGCAGGATGAACGGGCCAAGAAGGTGTTCTTTGAGGTATTGAAGGACGATTCGTTCAGCCCGACCGCAAAGGAGCGGGCTGTTGATGGATTGGAACAACTGACGCGAGTCGTGAATCGAGCGTCCGTCGAATCGTTGAAGCGGCTGTTCCAACTCCAGAAGAGCGACCAGGTGAAAACCAGGCTCAAGGCGCTGCTGGCGGGCCTGGAGCCGTTTCCGATTAAGGACAACCTGTACGCCAAGGATCCTTCCTCGGCCCAGATGCACAAGGGGCTTGAAGCGTGGGCCCGCAGACATCCAGGCATTATGGATGTCTCGGTGCGAGGAAAGAGTGTCCTGGGGAAGCCGATCCTCCTGGTCAAGATCACAGACGAGAAAACCTCTGACGAAAACAAGTCCATCGTGTTGTTCACATCAACACATTGTGGGGGCGAGGAGATTGGGGCGACGAGCCTTCTCCACCTGACAAAATGGCTGCTGGGAGAGGGGGAGGGCGTCAAGCGGATCAGGGAACGGATCATCGTTCTGATCATGCCCTGCGTGAATCCCGATGGCTGGGATGCTCGGAGGCGAAGCGGCAGGCCGTACCATTCTGTCCGGAGCAAAACCAACACCGCCTGGAATGTGTACGGCATCAACATCTATGACACGAGTTTCTGGTTCGGTGCTAAAGCGGCCGAGGAGAACCCCGAGGGCCTGGCGATTCTGGGTGTCGCCGAGGAGTACCACCCGGACGCCTCGATGGATATTCATGCCACGCAAAGAGGCGGGACCATGCCCGACAGCACGGGTTTTTCGTGGGGCGACTTCAACGCTCACAGCTTCCAGCCACTGATCGTTGAAGAGATGAACCGGGCCATGGAGAAAGCGGGCTGTCTGGCCGAAAGGCCCGCAATGGATGCCGGACGAATAAAGATCGGGTCTCGCATCCCGGGCCGGGAGCACAACTACTACCGGATCAATGACAAGCAGACGATCATGAGCCACCTGTATCTGCGGTACCACACCCTGGCATACAACTGCGAGGCAGCTTTTGACTTTGCGGTGGTTGCCCGGGCGCGGAGGCTTCTGGAGATAGGGACAGAGACCTGGCGGAACGAGTTTTACCCCGGCTACCCGGGCAGGCAGCTTGGAAGATGGGGGTCAACGAGCATTGCGGCCTGGGGAGACACGGCAAAAAAACGGAGGAAGAGCCGTGTCGAACTCTGGAGAAAAATGAACCAGATTCACTTCAGCAGCATCACCAACGTTCGGTCCCCCGGCCTGGCAGACCACAAGATATTGAGCATCTGTGCGACAACAACGGCCGCGTCTGAAAAGTGGATCGGCTACGGGACCAAGGCGGATATCATGGCGAACCTGGCCAAGCACAACAGGATCAAGTTCGACTACATCGAGGACTTTGTCAGGGGGCTGCCGGTGAGCATTCGGACACCCCCGCATTATTCACTCGGATACAAATCCGGTGAGGTCACCGATGCTCCGATTCAAAACGGAATGGCGATGCGTGTGTTTATTCCCTACGCAGGGGCGGAGATATACGACACCCGGATCGACGGCCACCCGGTGGAGCGGTCCGAGGTGGATGGCTACATCGTGCAACGCGGACCGGGCACCATCGTGCAGTTCAATATCCCTCCCAAAAAGGTGCAGGGGCTGAACCTGGTCAGCCTCAAGTACAAGGTGGCGCGACTTCACCGACAGGGTTTCGATCAGGATAGTGATTGGGACTTCGTGGACGACTGATTGGCGAATGGGTTCAGTCGGTCCGGCCACCACACCAGGATTGGTGGTCTTGTGAGGGGAGCGGCCTGGGCAGACTTTCAAGGCAGTGGAGACAGCGATGAGACAAACATCCGATTGGAACGCGACGTCGACAGGTCGGCTGATGTCGAGGGTGTCTCTGCTCGCGATCCTGGCCAGTTGGATCTGTGCGGTCGGGCCTCCGGGCGTGGCAGCAGCCGATCCGGTTGACGGGCGGCCANTGGANGTGAGGNCGTTTGGTGCCCGGGGCGACGGAATGGCTGATGACACGGNCGCNGTTCACGCTGGTGTGGCNGCNGCGATCAAGTCNGGAAGAACTCTGTTGTTCCCAAGGGGGACCTTCCTGATCAAGGCACCCATCCACGTGACGGCTCACGGGCTGAAGATTGTCGGAGCCGGAGCCCAGCACACCGTGCTGAAGGCCGGGTCCGAGATGGACAGGCTGCTGTATCTCCGTGGGACGGGGATGGTTATTTCACGACTGGCACTGGATGGCAACAAGAAAGCCACCTACGGGATTCATGCCTTTCACCTGAATGAGCAGGATTCGCGGTTGGAATTCCTGCGAGTTCGACGCACCCGGTCTCACGGGATCTTCCTGGATCACAGCCAGGTCTTTGAGATCTCCAACTGCATCTCGGAGGGAAATGGTGGCGACGGGTTCTACATCTCGGACTGCAACGGAACGCGAATTTCATGCTGCCGCAGCATGGCCAACCTGGGACGCGGTTTTTGCGTGACCAGGACGGATCTTTCGGGTGGCTGTTGGCTGATCGACTGTGATGCCGAACTCAACGCCCGCGAGGGACTGGTTGTTTCAGACATGGCGGGCACGCCGGTCGTCGTCGAACGGATGTGGATCGAGACCAACAACAAGCCCGTGTCGTTGGGACCACACATCTTCGACGCCGTTCGCATCGCCAGTCGCAGTGTCATGATCACCAAGTGTCGGATTTCGACCCGGGGCACAAAGCCTGTCCGACCCAAGTTTGTGATACACCTGGCTTCCGAGACGCGAATCGATGTCGAACAGAAGACAGGCGAATTCGAATTGGGCGAGACGGTCACGGGAAGCGAGTCGGGAGCGACCGGGGTCGTTTCTCTCGCGCAGGCCGATCCCTTGTTCGGCAAAGAATTTCCCATTCCCGCACCTTACCGGGCCTGGTTGGCCCGCCCGAAGAAACTCATGCTCCGTGAGGTGTCCGGCGTGTTCAAGCCGGGAGAAACCGTCACCGGAAAGCTCTCAAAGGCCCACGCACAGGTTCGGTCGTTGGCCAGGGTCAGCGCCGAGAACTGTGTGATTTCCGACAATTGGGTCGCCCGGGAGGATGGGCGGGCACCGGTCGATCGGGTCAAGCTGGATCCCGGTTGTCGCTCCAACCACATCGGTCGGAATCATCGCATGTTTGGGAACGGGTTGGTTGACGTCGAATACACCGACGATCCTGGCACGGTTGTCGCTGGTCGCAGTGTCACGACCAGCGATGGGCCACCCAAGGTTGGTCGCTGGCCTCGCGGGGCGTTTCGGTTCAATCGATCGCCGTCAATCTCGGAAACGGCCCTCCTGGGAAAGGACGTGATCCAGAACGGAAGCATGGAACAGGCGGCCACACCCTGGAAAAATTACGGCACACCACGGTTGAACGAGAAGAGCCTGGAACAGGCTCATGGCGGCCGGCACGCGCTCAAGGTGGTTGGAAGCGGTGGGGCAGGGGTTCGGCAGTACCTCAGACAGGCGTCGCCCGGACAGAGTTACCGGTTGAGTGGCTGGCTTTTTGTCGCCAAGGGGGCGAGCCGCCTGATCGTCAACGATGGGAAGACACTGAAATACGGAACAACGGCGTCTGCTTCACGATGGACCAGGGTGACGATGTCGTTCTCGGTCGTGGCCGGGTCGACACCTTTTGTCGGCGTCCAGTCCGTGGGCGGCGACTCGCAGTTTTTCCTGGACGACGTGGTGTGTCGGCCAATTGAAGGCAGCAGCCGCTCAACGCGAGTCGTCCTGGGATGGGTCTGTATTGCTGGTGGAAATCCGGGAACCTGGATTCCGGTCCATGTTCAGAGCGAATGACAGGTCAACCACCCGTGGTGCCTTCACCGAGCGGGAATGCTCCGGCATGCTTGTTCCGATGCGCACGACGGTTTACTTGCGGACGTACACGTAGCACTCCAGTTCCTCGATGCTCACCCGGCGGGAACCGAGGCGCGTGGATTGGCTTCCCAGGACGGCCTTGCTGCCTGGTTTTCCGTCGATGAACATCTGCCCGGTGACCTGGCCGCGGCCAGGGTCCTGGTCGATTGTCACGGCCA
>PBOU01000107.1 GCA_002724415.1 Planctomycetaceae bacterium | reverse complement strand
CGATACAACAAGGTCTCCTTCGCGTAGACCGCTAACGCCTCGGCCGACAGCGATCACTTCTCCAGCAGATTCACATCCGAGGTCGTATGGGAAGACGCCATCGGAGAAGTACACCCCACCAGTGATGTTGATGTCTGATGCATTGACTCCCCCAACATGGTTCTTTACGAGAACCTCTTCGTCTCCGGGGTCAACCAATTCACTCTCGACCACCTCGGCGATTGATCGGAAGTCTCTTGAATAGCTGTTGCCAACCAGTTTCTTGTAGGTCTCAGTCATCGTTTTACTCTTTGGGGTCGTGCGGCTGTCCGAGAATGTCAATTCGAGGTCGGAACCCGACCTCAAACAGTCGTTGGATCAACCGGTCGCGAACTAATAGCAGCCCAGATCTCTCGGGAATCTGTCTAGAAGTCGGCTGGGAGGCTTGCAGGGCCCTGGACTGGCGTATCTGATGCGACGTCCTGCAGGTAGTTCGAAGCTTCAACCTGATAGAAGAAGGAGACACATCGTTCGGCGATCTTCCAGCCTTCTTCAACGCGGCGATAGATGTCTTCGTACCGGACCGCGGCCAGCTTTACCCCTACAAGCGGGTCATGGGCTACTCCCTCGGAGTGTCCGAACTGTGTCCCGGTCGCGAGGTCTGGATCTCCGGGGTCAAGTTCGACGATATGTCCATGTTGAACATGCAGGCTTCGCTTTGAAACCTTGTTCAACTGGGTGGTCAAGAAGTCGACGGTCTCGTCCACTCCGTTCAGATCCAAGCTGCCGTTTCTGGAATAGAAACGAACGTCGTCGGTGAATACCGAACGCATGCCGACTGGGTCCCTGCGGTCGATGTAGTTGCCGCAGCGGACAGCGAGTTCCCTGATGCTGTCCTTGTCTTCTAGCAGTTGGACACGACCTTCCAACTCGAGTAAGCGCTCTTCCTTCAATGGTCTCCTCCGGAACTACTTCTGCTTGAACACATGGAATTCGGGAGTTGCAACATCTGAGAAACCACTAGCACGGTAGCGGTGGGCGTGTTTGAGAGCACTAGGGCAGTCGGAGGTGGGGTCGACCGAAGCGGATGGCGGCCGTCCTGAACTTCCGACGTTGTTCGACCCACTGGCTTATTTGGGTATGGGCGAATGCTAGGACGACGCTTCTCTTGTTGTGGGAATATGCAGTCATGTCCAGGCAGTGTTGACTTTCGTCAAGAATCAACTAGAGGATTGCTGATGCCTACTGACATTCAAGCCGCCGTATGTCGCACAGTTGGGGAGCCGCTGGAGATTGAATCCGTAGAGTTGGACGACCCCGTTCCGGACGAGGTCCGTGTCGGCGTGGCGGGTTCGGGCCTATGCCACAGCGATCTTCATGTAATTGATGGGTCCTTGCCGGCATCCCTGCCGGTGATCCTCGGACATGAGGTCGCAGGTGTAGTCCTCGAGGTGGGCTCTCAGATACAGGGCCTTGAGGTCGGCGATCATGTAGTGGCTGGCATCTCCGCGCACTGCGGCAGTTGCCATTGCTGCGCAGCAGGTAGAACCTGGCTCTGTGAGCGGAGGCTCTCTCCTGGCCTGCGGCCTGAGAGCCAACCCAAGATTCGAGCGGGTGATGCGACGATCGGTGGGATTGGCGGTCTGAGCGGTTTTGCCGAACAGATGGTCTTGCACCGGTCCGCTGCGGTGCCGATCGACCCTGGGATGCCGCTTGACCTGGCTGCCCTTATCGGTTGCGCCGTGGTAACCGGTGTAGGCACAGTGATCAATGCTGCACGGGTCCGTCCCGGCCAGACCTGTGCTGTGATCGGCTGTGGTGGTGTTGGTCTCAACGTTGTGCAGGGAGCGAGGCTTGCTGGTGCCGGGCGCATAGTGGCCGTTGACCTGCAGGATTCCAAGCTCGAGTTGGCTGGACGATTTGGTGCCACAGATTTCGTGAATGCGGGTGACGGTGATCCCGTGGAGGCTGTGCTTGGTCTGACTGGTGGCCGAGGAGTTGATCACTCCTTCGAAGTCATTGGCCTCAAGTCGACTTCCGAACAGGCTCTAGGGATGACTGCGGAGGGTGGCGCGGCCTATCTGATCGGTGTCCTGCCACCCGGTCTAGCCCTAGAGGTTCCGGGCACGGAGTTTGTGCTGGGGAACAAGACGCTGTCTGGGGTTCGCATGGGTTCAAGCAACATGGCGAGCGACTTTCCCTACTTTGTCGAGCTTTACAAGCAGGGACGCCTCTTGATCGATGAATTGGTGGCTGAACGAATCACTCTTGCCCAGGTCAACGAGGGTTACGACAAGATGAGGGCCGGAGACCAGGCTCGATCGGTCATCACGTTTGACCTACCCGGCTGAGGATCTCTGGGGGGGTTGCAGTTCAGGTCACGGTAGGCCGGCGCCAGGAACGTCTACGCGAACAGTCTCGATGCGACCGTCCTCGGCCTTGCCGGTCTCCTTCAATATCCTGACGTTTTCCACAGAACTTGTCGTCAGGAATAGCGTCTTCCGGTCCGGTCCACCCAGCATCGGTGCTATAGCCCAGCGGCCGGGAGTCGATATCCGGTCCGTGATCTCTCCTCCTTCCAGCACCCGCAGGAACTGGCCGTCTCCGTAGTGTTCGGCATCTAGGGGTGGGCTACCGATCCAGACAGCGCCTTCTTCGTCCAGACACAGACCATCGGGGAAGGTTCCCGGGAGGCTGGCGAACAGTCGCGGAGTTCCGAGGGACCCGCCCTGTTCTATTGGGAACGCCCGAATTGCTTCGCCCCTTGTCTCGTTCACGATGAGGGTCTTCCCATCTGGGGTGATTGCTAGACCGTTTGGCCCGCTCAGTCCTTCAGCGACGAGCTGCGACCGTCCTCCCGGATCGACCAACACCACGTTCTTCAGATCGGTATCGATGTAAGCGCGGCCTTCATCGTCGACAACCATGTCGTTGGTCATCTCGTGGGCGATGTGCGTCAGGTCGGCATGGACCTCGGTGTTTCCTGCGCTGATGCGGTAGATGCGGCGTTCATACATGACCGAAACCAGCAGTGATCCGTCAGGCAGGAAGCCCAGCCCACTGGGATGATCGAACTGCGCGATGTGTTCTACGTTGCCGGCCAGGTCAACGGACATGACTCGGCCGCCCCACATGTCGGAGAACCACAGACGCCCTTCGCGCCACCGGGGGCCTTCTCCGAAGAGAAGCCCGCTGAGGAGAACGTTGGTTTCTGGGTTGTCCACTAAAGCGAGACGACCTGAGTGGACTGTTGACCGATCTGCCAGCGGAGGAAGTGTTTCTCAGCTCGACCGATCACCCCATTGAGGATCAGGGCGAAGATGGCGAGCACGAAGACGATGGCGAAGAGGCCGTTGTAGTCCAGCATGTTCGCGGAAGTGATCAATCGTTGGCCCAGGCCTCGCTTCGAGGCGAAGATTTCACCGAACACCGCTCCCTGGACCGAGAGGATTGCTGCCAGTCTCAGGGCCCCGAGGATGGCAGGGCTGATTGCCGGGACCGTCACCATGCGGAAAATCTGGCTATTGGACGCCCCCATGGTTCGAGCGACGGTGATCAGATCGGGGTCCACCAGGGACACTGCTGCCTGGGTCGGCACTTGGACGATAAAGAAGGCGATGATCACGGCCAGAACGACTTTGGACATTTCACCGACGCCGTAGACCACCAGTATGAGTGGGAGGAAGGCGATCTTGGGCATGGCATTGATCAGGATGATGAATGGACTGAAGATCTTTTGGGCACGCTGGAAGTTCCCCAAAATGATGCCGACTGCTACGCCGAGTATCGAAGCGATAACGAATGCGATCAACGCCTCTTTCATGGTCACCCAAGCGTCTTGCCAGAAAAGGGAATCNGGCAGGANCTNGACCAAATAGTCCCATGTGCCNNCTGGTGAGGCTCGAAAGACCGGGCTTACGTTGGGAAATGGTTGGATGCCGAAGANAGANATGGCATCCCATCCGTTCCAGATCGTCTCTGACCACCACAGCCACCAGAAACCGAGGATGAGAACGAGCCGGCCAAGTTGGACCCGGATGTCGAACTTTCGTAACCGGTAACTCCAGATCGACTCGTTGGGCACCATCGCCCTGACTTCGTCCTGGGAGATCGCAGGCGCGCTCTCAGATCCCCGGCTTTCGGCCATGTCTGCCTCGCGTGGCCGCTCCTCAGACGATTTCATCGCGCAGCTCCNTCCAGATCCGGTGTTCGGCNTCNTTGAAGGACTCNTCGAAACGCAGTTCGTCGATGATTCTCGGTCGAGGAAGGTCGATAATGGTGTCCGACTTGATCCGTCCGGGCCTGGCGGTGATCACGATCACCCGATCGGCCAGCAACACCGCTTCTTCAAGGTCGTGAGTAACGAAGATCACCGTCGTGCCCTCGCTCTCCCAAAGCCCGATGAACTCGGCTTGCACCGTCAAGCGGGTCTGGGCGTCCAGGGCGCCGAACGGTTCGTCCATCAACCAGAGGTCCGGGTCCAACGCCAGGGTGCGGGCAATGGCCACACGCTGGTTCATTCCCTGGCTCAACTGAGAGGGAAACGAATCTGCGAAGTCTTCGAGCTTGAGCCGCCGCAGCAACTCCATCGATTTCTCGGCTCGTTGGGTTTTGGGAACACCCTGGATTTCTAGACCCAGCTCCACGTTCTTTTGGGCGGTCCGCCATGGACTCAACGCCGAGCGGGCCAGCATGTAGCCGATGTCCGAACTTGGTCCATCGACTTCGCTGCCGTGACGGCGAACCGAACCTTTGGTGGGTGGAATCAGACCGGCCAACATGTTCAGGATCGTTGTCTTCCCGCATCCTGACGGTCCTACGACTGCGACGAACTGGCCTGCAGGTATAGAAATATTGATGTCGTGAATCGCAAGAACCGGTTCCTCCGTGGGGTGGTTCCCCCCGAAGATCAAGGACACGTCGGTGAGCTCCACTGCTGGAGGTTGGGATTCNATCGCTCTACAGACCCCCGCTCGGTGCCCCTAGTTTTCGGCGCCGAGGTATGCGTCGATCACGGCCGGATTGTTCTGGATTTCTTCGGCTGGACCGGATGCAATCTCGCTGCCGAAATCTAGGACCATGATCCGTTCGGCTATGGCCATGATGATCCCCATGTCGTGTTCAATCATGAGTACCGAGGTCTTGTACTCATCCATGATCCGGTAGACGTACCGAACCATCTCCTGCTTCTCCTCAGCGTTCATTCCCGCCATGGGCTCATCCAGCATGAGCAGATGTGGGTCCATCGCGAGCACCCTCCCGAGTTCCACTCGTTTCTGGATGCCGTAAGGAAGCTCACTCACTAGCTCATCGCGCACGGATTCGAGGTCGAGAAGCTCAATGATTGATTGGCAGACGCTCCGTGCCGCGAGTTCCTTCTTGACTGCTNCAGAAGTGAAGAGCCCGTAGTGGAAGATGTTCGTCCGTTCGTGCATGAAGCGTCCGAGCATCAGGTTGTCGAGGACGGTCTGAGCGCTGAATACACCGAGATTCTGGAAAGTCCGAGCGATTCCCATCCGAGCGATCTGATGTGGTCGGTAGTCCAGAAGTTCGGTCATCTCACCGGTTCGCTGGCGGAACTGCACCGATGCCCCTGGGGTGGGTTCGTAGATACCCGTGACAGCATTCACCAGGGTCGTCTTGCCTGCCCCATTTGGGCCGATGAGGGCGAACAACTCGCCCTGGGCGACCTCAAATGAAAGGTCATTGCATGCGACGACGCCCCCGAACTGCACCGTCAGGTTCTTTACCTGGAGAACGGGTTCTGTAGTCATCGACCCACCTCACGCCGAACGGCTGCGTAGGCCTCCCGGCTGTCGCCTCCGCCACCCATATAGAGATCCTGAACCTCCTGGTTCTCACGCAACTCTGAGCTGGGGCCTTCCAGCACGACTTCTCCCACCTCGAGGGCGTATGCGTACTGACTGTGTTGCAACGCGATACGTGCGTTCTGCTCGATGGCGAGTACGGCGACACCCTCTTTGTTGATTCGGTCAAGCAAAAGGAACAGGTCTCTAACGATTAGGGGAGCGAGGCCAAGCGAAAGTTCGTCACAGATGAGGAGAGACGGCTTCGCCATCAGGGCGCGTCCGACAGCAACCATCTGCTGTTCTCCACCGGAGAGC
Organism: Planctomycetaceae bacterium; assembly: GCA_002724415.1. GTDB lineage: Bacteria > Planctomycetota > Planctomycetia > Planctomycetales > Planctomycetaceae > UBA8437. The sequence continues at coordinate 10,347 of PBOU01000107.1, read as the reverse complement.
AGCCCTGCCTGTCGCTGTCGGAGCGGCGCCAACTGCGGGAACAGGTCAAAGACCTCAGAAATGGTGTCATTGATTCCAGAGACGTCCTTTCTCGACGCAGCACCGCACCGCAGGTTCTCTTCTGTCGTCAGATGCGGAAAGAGCATCCGCCCCTACGGGACCTGGGCAACTCCGCTCTTGACGATGGTCCGACTCTTCTGCTTGGTGATCTCTTGGTCCCCGAACTTGATGGACCCTGAGGTGCACTTACCCTTCTGCAGGTACAGGACTCCGGTGATGGTCCGGACAAGAGTCGTCTTCCCAGCACCGTTGGACCCGAGTACCGAAACGAAGCCGCCAGCAGGGACCTCGATGGAAATATTTCGCAGCGCAGGTATTGGTCCGTAGGAGACACTCAGGCCGTCGATCTTGAGAGAGTTGCTCATTGGCCCGTTCCTGCCCGGGAGCCGTCGAAACGCAGCAACAACCGCTTCTTTCCTGACTGCCAGAGTCCGGCGAGCCCATCCGGTCTCCAAACCAGGACAACGACGACGAGTATTCCTCGGATTGCCAGGTCCACTTCTCCTGCGTAGCGGCTGAAGAAATCGATATCACTGATGAAGGGCAGCTCCTCTCGCATCCACTCGAAGTACATGGGGAGCGCGAAGAAGAAAATTGATCCGAAGATCGCTCCCTGGATTCCCATGAAGCCGCCGACGACGATGATGATTCCGTAGTCGAGGACCTGTTCGAGGTTGAACGAGTCTTCACTCCGTGCCCGGTTGTAGTAGGAGAGCAGACAGCCAGACACGCTCACCATGGCGGATGACAGCGCGAACGAGACGAGCTTCGACCTAGCGACATTGATTCCGAGCAGGGTTGCCGAGATATCCCGATCCCGGACTGCGGCGAACGCTCGACCTTCCCGGCTCCTCACCACGTTCACGATGAACAGCAGGCCCAAAGTGGTGATCGTCAGGTTTAGCCAGAACCAGCGGAACTGCGAGTTGATGAGGAACTCCCCATCTTCTGGGTTGATCCCCGGGATCCAGTGCAACCACGACGGAAGGCTTGGGGCAGTGAATCGGACACCGGCAAAGCCGAAGTAGTGAACCAGGTACTCCTTCCAGCCCAGAAGGACGATGAAGTGGACACCGATCGTCGCCAACATCAGGTAGAGGCCTCGGAGGCGAAGCGCCGGGAGTCCGAAGAGTGCGCCGAGGGCGGCGCCAGCAAGTGCAGCGACCGGGAGGCAAAGCCAGAAGGACTGCTCCCAGATGAGACCGACATGCGCGCCGACCATCGTGCCGATCATCAAGAACGCTGCGTGGGCCATTGACAACTGTCCGGTGTAACCCGCGAGCAAGTTGAATGCTCCAGCCCCCAACGCGAACAGGACGATGTAGTTGACGATCCTGAACCAACTGTTCCATGGGAAGTCCATGGGTGGATCGAAGTCGGTCCCGAGTACAAACGGCAGGGCAACGAGGACAAGGCAGGTCATTGCCGAAAGGGCCCGCTGGTCTGGTCGGTGCCAGAGTTTCAGGGCGAGTCGCGGGTCGCTCGGATCACGTTCAGCAGTGACCCAGGCAAACCGGCCGACGCATACCAGGACGATGAACCCGACGAGGATCTTCCAGCCGCTGAAGGGGTTCCAGCCGATGTTGTCGAGGATCGGCGGCGAAGCGAGTGCCACCAGGAAGGGCAGTGCCCGCACCGCAGGGGTTGTCCGTCGGACCGAAGGGTCCAGAGAAGCTGGAACTTCGGCAGTGGTGGTGTCGCTCATACCCGCTCCAGGTCCTTCTGGCCGAAGAGACCTGTCGGCTTGAAGATGAGGACGAGGAACAAGATCCCGAAGGCCACAGGTTCACGCCACTTGGTGCCGAGGTGGCCACCGGTGAGCTGTTCGATCACGCCGACGATCAGTCCTCCGATGATTGATCCCCCCACGGAGGTGAATCCGCCAATCGCGGCGGCCGGGAAGGCACGGAGGCCTATCGCGGCAAGGGCAGGGTTGACCGAAGGTGTGAAGTGCCCCAGCATGACCCCACCCAGCCCGGCAATGCCGATCGCCATTGCCCAGGTGAGGGCATACGCCCTGTCCGGGTCGATCCCGACACCTGCCGCAGCTTCGATGTCGCTAGCGACGGCGCGCATGTGCAGTCCGGTTCTCGTTAGTGAGTAGAAGGCCAGAAAGGCACCCACGGACGCGGCCACTACGAGCAGAACAATGATGTCCACCCATCGGATACTTGTGCCGGCGACTTCGATCGTCCCTGTGGGCAGGGCGGTCAGGTTCCCTTTTTCCAGTGGTCCGAACTTCATCTGGACCACTGCCCGAATCACGGTTGCGATCCCGATCGTCGCGAGGACGATCGCAAAGAACCCTTGTCCCACCATCGGTCGCATGATCCCGTAGTGGATGGTGAGGCCAAACAAGGCCATCACGAGGGTGATCACGAGGGTGCCAATGAAGAAGTTGGTCTGGCGTTCCAGGAAGAAGGCGACGCCGAAATAGGAGCCCAGCATCAGAAACTCGCCAACCGCGAGATTGAGCACCGCTGTCGACTTTTCGACGAGGACGAATCCGAGGGCCACCACGGCATAGATGGCTCCGAGCGCCAGCCCGCTGACGATTAGCTGAAGATTTACGCCCAGGTCGAAGAATGTCGAGGCAAGAATTTCCATCTATCTAGGTCCCCCTACTAGGTCGTCGGTGCGAGTTTGTGCCGCTACCAGAATTCGGTTTTCGTTCGAGAAACGGCCTTCCCGGAGCTGGGGATCGCTGCCCGTGAACCCACCGTGTTATATCTCGTTCGATAGGACAGCACACACGCCGGGGCGAGTCAACCAATCGTTTGGTAGACGGTTCCCAGCCACCCTTCTAGGAGAGCATGCCTCCGTCGACCACTAGAACGGAGCCCGTGATGTACGAGGCTGCTGGTGAAGAAAGGAATGCAACAGGTTCGGCGACTTCAGACGGGCTCGCCCACCGGCCGAGAGGGATCCTCAGGCCTGCTGACTCCTCGACTTCGTCCTTGTCGAACGCATCCCAACCGCTGGTATCGATATAGCCCGGGGCGACAGCGTTGACTCGAACCTCCCGGTGTGCCCACTCTCTGGCCAGTGCGCGTGTCAGTGAATAGAGGCCGCCCTTCGCTGCGGAATAGGAAGTCATGCCCGGCAGGTGGCGCAGGCCCGAGACGGATCCCACGTTCACGATGGCCCCCGATCCCCGCTCGACCATTGACCTGCCGAAGGCGGTCGCAACGGTGAACGGACTCGTGAGGTTNAGGTCGATGGTCTTCTTCCAACCGGACACGTTGGTTTCGAGGGGGTCAGCCAAGAAACGCGCACCGCCGGCGTTGTTGATGATGATGTCGAGACCACCGGTTTCGGACTGGACTCGTTCAGCTGTCGCCGAAACCTGCTCGATGTCAGTCACGTCGCAGGCCTCTGTCCCAACAACCGCCCCGTCGTCTTCCAGGCTGGCGGCAAGTTTCTCGAGGCCCTCTTGGGACCTGGCCAGCAGGGTGACCGAGGCTCCTTGCCGTGCAAGAGCACGCGCTATGGCTTGGCCAATGTCTCCCGTTGCTCCGGTGACCAGCGCTGAGAGGCCGTCTAGGCGAAAGGGATCAGCCTTCACGTTCTGGCCTCTCCCAGTGATACTGGGAAACTCTCCATCCCTCGGCTGAGCATTGTCGGGATCCAATGCGGGTTCTCGCCATTAGGCGCAATTTGCGGGTAGCAGGTGAGCAGTCGCTCGAGAGCGATCGAACCTTCAAGTCTTGCGAGAGCGGCTCCCAGGCAGAAGTGAATCCCGAACCCGAATCCGATGTGATGGTTGGGTTCCCGTTCGATGTCGAACAGGTCCGGATTGTCGAACTGCTCGGGATCGCGATTGGCGGCATGTTGNACCAAGTAAGCCATGTCGCCCTTNNTCAGCGTTTGTCCCCGCATGGACATGTCCTCGGCGATGGTCCGGACCTCCATCTTCGATGGCCCGTCATAACGAAGGATTTCTTCGACCATGGGCTTGGTCAGGCCGGCAGGGTTCTTCCGGTACTTCTCCAGCTGCTCTGGATTTTCCAGGAGGGCGTTGACGCCGTTGCCGATCAAATTGGTAGTGGTTTCGTGCCCACCAAAGAGGAAGAGAACAAGATTGGCAACGATTTCCTGATCCGACAGCCTGTCATCACCCTCTTGGGCAGCAATCAGATCAGCGATGATGTTCTCTTCAGAGTGTCTGCGGTGGAACTTGACCAGGTCGCCGAGATAGGAAGCTAGTTCCATCAGGCCATGTTGTGCCTTCAGTCTCCGGTCCTCGAGGCCGCGCGCTCCAAAGACCAGCACCATGACTGAGTCGGACCATTCTTTGAATGTGTCTCGGTCGTTTGGTGGTACTCCCATGATCTCTGCGATTACCACTGCCGGTATGGGGTAGGCAAAGTCTGTAATGAGGTCGACGGAATCTTGGTCGCCCAGTTCGCGGAGAGTCTCGTCGACCACCTGGTTGGCCCTTGACCGCCAAGATTCAACTGAACGCGGAGTGAAGGCTCTGCTGACTAGTTTTCGCAGTCTCGTGTGATCCGGTGGATCNCGGAAGACCAGCCAGTCCATCAGGATGTCGTAGGTCGGTTGACGCTCGTCTCTTTGGTCCGGGCTGAGTCGGTCGAGTGCAGGTTGGATGCGTGCGGACGAGAAGCGGCTGTCACGGAGAGCTTCCGTCACATCGTCATACCTGTGGATGAACCAGGCACGGTACTTCTCGTTCCAGTGCACAGGATCTTGCTCGCGCATGAGCCTGAAGTAGGGATGCGGGTTCTCGACTCGGTCTGAGCGGAGGACCTCGTCGTCGATCACGGTGCTCATGCCGGGGGAATGCCGTTTCGAGACGCTGGAGCTTCGAGGACAGTCACGACACAAGCATTTCCGTCCACTCCAGCGGTTCCACCGCCCATGGTTTCGACAAGTCCTAGTCGTGCATCCGGTACCTGCCGCGCGCCGGCGTCACCTCGCAATTGCCAGACAATCTCCGCAATCTGAGCCAGGCCGGTGGCCCCCAGCGGATGGCCACGGCTGAGGAGACCNCCCGAAGGGTTCACCGGCTGGTTGCCGCTCAGAGTCGTATGGCCAGATTCGACCAGGTGTCCACCAGCACCTAGTTCGGCTAGGCCGAGGGCTTCTGTGGTGACTATCTCGCCGATCGTGAAAGCGTCGTGGACCTCGAACACGTCGATATCCNCGGGAGATACACCGGCATCTTCGTATGCGGCGCGTGCAGTGTCGGCGACAATTTGCCATCCCCAGACGAGTTCTGAGCGTTGGTCCCAGAGCCCTCCGCTCTTGAGGGAAGAAGACCGGACTCGAACTCCTCCCGGTGTTCCCGGAGGTCGNAGGACGGCAGCGGCCGCGGCGTCAGCGATCGAACAGCACTGCAGGAGAGTCAAAGGAGAGGAAATAATCGGACTCTCGAGAACCTCAGCGATGGTCGGGGCCTTTTGGTGCTGGGCTCGCGGGTTGTGTCGACCATGGCCGTGGTTCTTCACGGAGACCGCTGCGAGTTGCTCATCGGTTATGCCGAACTCGTGCTGGTAGCGCGTGGCGGACATGCCGTAGAGGGCTGGCATAGCGAANCCCTGTGCTCCTTCTGGATCAGAAGGGATGGGNGAGATTGCGCCTGNGAANGATGCCGTCATGGTTTCGATTCCNAAAGCCAGCACGTTTTCGTAGCGACCCGAAGAGATNGAAGCACAGCCCTCGTGGAANGCCGAGGTGGAACTAGCGCATGCGTTCTCGATGGTGATCACTGGTACCCCTGAAATGCCGAGTTGTTGCAGGGACCGAGTTGCGACTCCGGGGTCTCCGAAAACTGTTCCGGCAAAGACGGCGTCAATCTGCTCCGGGGTGATCTCGGCATCGAGAATCGCCTCGCTCACGGCTTCCCATGCCAACTCTCGGGCCGGGACGTTCGGCTGCTTGCCGAACTTGGTCGTCCCAACCCCACAGATCGCTGCGACCTCACTCACCGTTAGTACCTACACCGACTGGCTCGGTCTCCTGGCCGAGTCCTACTACCGGATCTCCGAGGGAGTTTCTCCCTTCGAGGAACACCTGGTCACCGGGCAACGGCGGAAGTTCCATATCCAGNTGCACGTGAGCAAGAATTCTTGGTCCATCGTCCAGGTCTACGTATGCCAGACAAGTGGGGGGCGGTCGCCCCGGTACCGGGATGTGAAGCACTGTGGAGCTGAACACCGTTCCAGCAGGCCCAAATTCACAGGAGTCAACTTGACCGGCTTGCCCACAGGGACAGATAGGCGGCACGAAGGTGCTGGCCAGGCCACAGGAACGACACCGACCTCCGAGCAGTAGGTGCTTCTCGCCTTTTTTTACAAACTCGGGCCGTGGATCCGCGGGCATGGGATCGTCTTTGGCGGGCCCAGCATGCTGCATCGAAAGACCCTACCAACCGGTCGGTAGATCTGCGGTTAGGGTCACAAATGCGTTTGATGGGCACCTATAGGTGGGTAGAGCGTAGATGACTTGTCGAGTGCAAACGGATTGGTATGGCAGCCCAGAGATGAAGTCAGAGGCCTTACGTATCGGGTGGAGGGGCAGCATTGTTTAGCGAAGAAGATCTCAACAGCAAGATCGGCTACCAGTTTCCAGGTGGCGAATACTTCCTGGAGCCCTATAAGAACTGGCTAACCAATGATGCGGTCGGAGCGCCTGTCGACAGTGGTGAACTCGCGCATCCAATGTTCTGCTATTACGGCGCTCTGGCGACCATGGGTATCTCTTTGGAAGAGTTTTTCGCTGTCTTTGGTGCTACTTCTGATGATGGCGTCATGTTCGGTGAAGCTGAGATAGACGTCAGAAGGGCACTGACCCCTGGTTCGACCTATGCCGTTTCTGGCGAGGTGACCGGAGCCAGACGCAAGGAAAGTAGGAAACTAGGGGTATTCGACCTTGTCGAGTTTGAGCTCTCTCTTCATGATGGCGACGAATTGGTGGGAGTATCTAGAAACTCCTTCATCTTTCCGAGGGAGTTGAACCATGAAGATGAGTGATTTATCCGTGGGGTCACAATTCCCGAATTATGACGTAGGAGTTGTTGACGCGGAGAAAATGAAGACTATGGCACTTTTGCTTCAAGACCCGAATCCGATCCATTGGGATGTGGAGTCTGTCAAGAGACTCGGGCTAGGAAGCAAAACAATAAACCAAGGTCCAAACAATATGGCCTATGTGGTCAATGCCCTCGTCAGTTGGGTTGGAGGTATTGAGAAGTTCAGGAACCTCAAGATTCGGTTTCTGGACAACGTGTATGCCGGTGATCAGTTGACGGTGATGGGTTCGATCACNGANATCGACGTAGTNGANGGTGACAGATNGGCNGCNTGTGACGTCCAGNTGGTGCGCGGGGACGTTGAGAACGGAGACGTAGTCATGGCCGGCCAAGCGTCGGTCATTCTCCCNGGACAGTNAGCGTCAATAGCGCCANCTNTCCTCCATCGGCCAGAGNCGCNTNCCGAGAATGTCCTCCACACAGGACAGGCCGGCACGGGCGGCCCTGTCGATACCGATGCCCCGGGACTGGAACGTTTCGCTTGCAAAGTAGAGGCCGTCAATGTTCGGGGCCTTCCAGTGAGGTCGGAACTTGCCGACCAGTCCCGGCTTCTGGATGACACCGAATGAGGGTTCGAAAACGTAGGTCCGGCGCTTGAAGACGCTGTCCTTCAGCCCGGGCCACATGATCTGGACCTCCTCCTCAAACTCACCGAACTTCTGTTTGACGAACTCCTTGTCGCGTCCGCGGTTGTACTTGTGCAGCATGGCACCCATCACGTAGAGATGCCTGCCTTCGGGCGCGACCGAAGGATCAAGAGCGGTCTGTTCGAACATGAACCCGCTTGTCCGGCTAAGGGGTGCATGCAGCCAGGTCGCGATTTCCCGCCGATCAAGCACTGGTATCGGTTCGGCGGTAGCTATCGAAAGGTGGGCGTATGAGACACGCCAACGGTCCTGGGCAAGCGTCTGTATCTGGTTGACGTACCAGTCGGGTAGGTGCTGCTCTGATACCACGTCGAGCACGTTCCAGACTGGAAGAGTGGAAATGACAGCTGGGGCGCTGACTACTTCGTCGTGGAAGATCTCGTTTTGCAGTGAGGCCCCGACCCGTGGAAGGGAAACGCCGCGGACCGAGCCACCGTCGATGAGGACTTGACCCACCGGCCTAGCGAGTTCCACCTCTCCGCCGTTCTTGACAACCGCATCTCGGAGGTCATGGAACAACCTGTCCCAGCCGCCCTCCGGCCAAAATGAGTACGCAGCCGTTCGCCGTTCCCCGTAGTGCATCTTCCGGTTGAAGAGGTTGTCACTGGCTGAGTGGTCCCACCAGTCCTCGGTCATGCATTCCATCACGGTGATGAACTCGAAGAGGTCTACGACTCCCTGGTTGCTCGTATGCCTATTGAGCCATGTCCGCATCGGGAGGTCGTCGAGGCGGTCAAGTTCTTCGTAAGGGGTTTCTAGGAGTGCATTGATGACAGCCTTCAGCTCGTCCTTATCGGCACCTCGCGCGTACCTGTCCCGGATAGATCCCCAGGTCTCCGTATCGTGATCCCAGACCGGCATATCGGTGTTTGACGGCCCGTGGCCCAGTGTCATTCCGAGGTGGTCGAATATCCGCGTCAGTCCCGAACCGGGGTCTTCGAGAAGGTGGGCACCTAGATTCAACTGGTAGCCCTCATCTTCGGTCGCCATGCCCCGTCCCCCGAGGTAGGGACTCCGATCGAGAGCGAGGACCCGCTTTCCTTCGTTCGCAAGAAGTGCGGCAGACGCCAGGCCAGCTGCTCCCGTTCCTATGACGATGACATCGAAGTCGCTCAACCAACTACCTCCGCATCGCAAGATCTGGTGGGAATAAATAGTCTGGCCCGCTGCGCGGCGCGGGCCAAGACCACCAATTCTAGGAAGGACAAGGTTCAACATGATTCGAGGTGTCCATCACGTCGCCCTGTCGACTCCAGATCTCGATCGACTCACATCGTTTTATTGCGACAACTTTCAGTTCGAAGTCGTCTACCGAAACGAGTGGACCCAGAACCCGGTTATTGATCGCCTCGTAGGACTAGAGGGGTCAGCGGCCCGCACTGCCATGCTGAGTGCAGGCAACACCCATATCGAGATCTTCGAATATTCGGAACCGAAAGGCGCCGAGGCTGGGACAGACCGTCCTGTCTGCGATCACGGCTATACCCATTTCTGCCTAGAGGTCGAAGACATCGAGGCCGAGTACGAACGCCTTCTTTCAGGTGGCATGAGATTCCACTGCTCTCCCGTAGCCACCAGCGACTCAGGAAGCCTCTTGGCCACATACGGCCGTGACCCGGACGGCAATGTGATCGAACTAATCGAAATCCAAGATCCTGAGAGCTCGATTCGTCTCGATGGTTCTCAGTGAGCCACCCGCGAAAGCTGGTGGGAACTGTTTACTGTCCACCAAGGCGCCCAGTGGGCAGGCGCTGGTTGCGGGGTTCCGTGGAGTCATCGGTCCCGCGGTAGTAGTCGTAACTTGACCTCACCCCGGTCGCATCGGAAAGGAATTCTCGGATGGTTAGCGGCAACATGGGGTGCGACGATTCGTACCTGCTGCTCGGCCCGGCACGAGCGTCCACTTTCGCAGACAGTCTGGACGAGGCCGCTGGGCGCTGGAGCCATACGGCGCTCGCGTTTCCAGAAGAGCGGGCAACCTATCCAGAACTGTCATCACGAGCGGATCACCTTGCACGTGGGCTGATTGCTCTAGGGGTCGAAACGAATGAGAAGGTCGGGATTCTCCTATCGCAGGGTGTGGACTATTTCGCGTTCGTCTTTGCGATTGCCAAGGTCGGGGCTGTCTCGGTTCCCCTAAATCCAAGGTTCAAGGCCAAGGAACTGGCTCACGTCATTTCAAACTCCGATATGACTGTCCTGGTCGCTTCAGACAGCCTGCTGGAGATGCCGGATGTGCTCGGCATGCTGGAAGAGACACTGCCATCACTGGTCCCAGCCGACGGGCCCGAGTTGGCACTTGAAGAGGCCCCGCTGCTTCGTCGGGTTGTCATGAATGGGGAGACCCCTAGGGATTACCTCGTCAAGTTCTCGACATTTCTCGACATCGCGGGCACCGTGCCAGATGAAGCAGTTCTCCACCGGCGAGCTTCGGTCGCCATCCGGGACACGGCGATCATCATGTACACCTCGGGCACGACCGCCAATCCTAAAGGGGTCATGCTGCCCCACGAGGCACTCGTCCGACACGGGTTCACAATTGCCCAGACCCGCTTCGAACTCACCGAGAATGACCGGGTTTGGTCAGCG
>PBOU01000106.1 GCA_002724415.1 Planctomycetaceae bacterium | reverse complement strand
GTGTTCGACAATGCCGAGGTGTCTCGGCTGGTCAAGGAGGGCGTCAAGGCGCTCTCGGAGATGCAACTCTCCGACGGAGGCTGGGGTTGGTTCTCCGGGCCCGGCGAGAGTTCCAGTGCACACACCACCGCCACCGTTGTTCACGGGCTCACCCAGGCGAGGGCCAATGGAGCGGCCCTCGCACCGGGGGTTCACGAGAAGGGGGTTGCGTGGTTGAAGAGACACCAGGCCCGCGAGGTGCAGAAGCTGAGGAACGCGGCCACCAAGACCAAGCCCTACAAGATGCGGGCCGGCAACCTGGATGCACTGGTCTACCGCGTGCTGGTGGATGCTGATTCACTTGACGAGGCAATGGGAGATTTCCTGTACCGCGACCGGGTGTCCTTGAGTGTTTATGCCAAGGGGCTGATCGGACTGGCTTTCCAGGCCAGTGGTCAACAGGAACGACTCGCGATGGTTGTCCGCAATATTGACCAGTTCCTGCAGCAGGACGACGAGAACCAGACCGCCTGGTTGCACCTGCCGAATGGGTCCGTGTGGTGGAGGTGGTACGGGAACGAGATCGAGGCCAACGCGATCTACCTGAAGCTGTTGGCTCTGACTGATCCCAGGGGTGTTCGTGCGTCGCGGTTGGCCAAGTACCTGGTCAACAATCGTCGGCACGCGACCTACTGGAATAGCACCCGTGACACGGCGTTGTGTATCGAGTCGCTGGGTGAGTTTCTCGAACGCAGTGGTGAATCGGTTCCCGATGTGACCATCGACGTGGTGATCGATGGCCAGGTGGCCAAGTCGGTGAAGGTCAATGCCGAGAACCTCTTCAGCTTCGACAACGCCGTGGTTGTCGAGGGAGCCGACGTGACCGGTGGAAAACACACGATCGAAGTTCGTCGTCGTGGAAAGGGACCGGTGTACTTCAACACGTGGTTGTCCTACTTCACGACCGAGGATTTCATCAGGAAGGCCGGCCTGGAGATCAAGGTGCAGAGGAAGTACTACCGGCTGGTTCGTCGACAGGGTGCCACCGCGAACGTTCCCGGTGGCAGGGGCCAGTCGCTGAAACAGGCCCGGCTGGTTTACGACCGGCAGGAGGTGGCCGATCTGGGCAAGCTGACCAGTGGGGACCTGGTGGAGATCGAACTGGAGATCGAGAGCAAGAACGACTACGAGTACCTGGTGTTCGAGGATCCGAAGGCAGCGGGTCTCGAGCCGGTGGATCGTCAGAGCGGTTACACGGGTGGGTTTCCGGCTGTGTATCGCCAGTTGAGGGACGATCGGGTGGCATTTTTCTTCAGGACGCTCGCCCGTGGGAAGCACAGCATTTCGTATCGAATGCGTGCCGAGATCCCCGGTCGATTCAGTGCTTTGCCGACGCGTGGCAGTGCGATGTACGCCCCGGAGTTGAAGGCCAACTCGGACGAGATTCGCCTGGGAATCGTGGACAGACGGTAGCCGGGGCGGTTGGTCCCCTGTGGCGAACCTCTTCCGCAATCCGTCCAATCCGTTATACTCCGCCGCGCCATGGAGAATGAATTACTCGTAGCCGAGAAGGCGGTCCGTGAAGCGATGGGCCTTTGTCGGGTGGTCCAGGCCGGTATCGTCCCGAGCGTCCTGGAGAAGGCCGACCGCAGCCCGGTCACGATCGCCGATTTTGGCAGCCAGGCGCTGGTCTGCCGGTCATTGGCGGAGAGTTTTCCCGATGATCCGGTTGTTGGTGAAGAAGATGCAGCGAAATTGCGACAACCCGAACAGGCCGAGTTTCTCGATCGTGTCATCCGTGTGTTGGCGTCCCAGGGTGTCACGGCTGGCGGCGACACCGTTTGTGATTGGATCGATCGGGGTGATGGAGTGCCGTGCGATCGTTTCTGGACGCTCGACCCCATCGATGGAACGAAGGGTTTTCTTCGGGGAGGCCAATACGCCGTCGCCCTGGCATTGATCGTTGCTGGTCGGGTCGAGGTGGCCGTGCTCGGTTGTCCCGGACTGGGCGTCGTCGATGGCGATGGCCTGGTGTTCTCTGCTATCCGAGGTGCCGGGACACGTGTCTCCCCAGCCTCGGAACCCGACGACTCGCGGCCGGTGTCGGTTAGCGATTGCACCGACGTCACCCGGGCACGCCTGTGTGAGTCGGTGGAATCGGGGCACAGTGCGCACGACCGTTCCAGCGTGATTGCCGAATCGCTGGGCCTGCAGTCGGAATCCGTCCGGATGGACAGCCAGGCCAAGTACGCGACTGTGGCTGACGGTGGAGCTGAGATGTACCTGAGATTGCCCGTCGACGCGAGTTACCAGGAGAAGATCTGGGACCACGCAGCCGGGTCGCTGGTGGTGACCGAATCGGGTGGAACCGTGTCCGACACGTTCGGTGCTCCGCTCGATTTTTCGCAGGGCCGGACCTTGCAAAAAAATGCCGGCGTGGTTGTCAGCAACGGCCTGCTGCACGAGCAGATCGTGGCTGCCGTGGTGTCATCCGAAACGGTTCGGGATCACGACGATGGGCATTGATCCGGCCAGTTGCACGTTGTTGGTCGTCGCCGGTGTGATCGTGGCACTGGCCATTTTGAAAACCGCGCCCGACCTGATCCTGTTGGGCGGACTGGTGCTCTTGATGGTGCTGGGCGTCTTTCCCGAAACGTCGGTGGCGCTGGCGGGGTTTGCCAACGAGGGACTGTTGACGGTGGCGGTGCTGTTCGTTGTGGCCGAGGGAATGCGGCAGACCGGCGGCCTGGGAGTGCTCGGTCGGTCGTTGCTTGGCCAGCCCGGCAGCCTGCCGATGGTACAGGCCCGGCTGTTGCTACCGGTCTCCCTGGCCAGCGCATTCCTGAACAACACTCCGGTGGTGGCCATGGCGATGCCGGTGGTCAGCGACTGGGCCCGCAAACACCAGGTGGCGGTCTCCCGGCTGCTGTTGCCGCTGAGTTATGCCGCGATCCTGGGTGGCCTGTGCACCCTGGTCGGCACCAGCACCACCCTGATCATCAATGGTTTGATGATCGAATCGGACCGGGTTGATCTCCGTGGTGCGGGGCATGGGCTGGGAATGTTCGAGATCGCCTGGGTGGGTGTTCCTGTCGCGTTGATCGGACTGCTGTACATCGTGGTGGTGTCCAAGTGGTGGTTGCCCGATCGTCGGCCCGCGATCGACACGGCGTCAAATCCTCGTGAATACACCGTCGAGATGCTGGTCACTCCGGACAGTCCGCTGGTCGGAAAATCGATCGAGGCGGCTGGCCTGAGACACCTGCCGGGGATGTACCTGGTGGAGATCGATCGTTCGGGCCGCGTGTTGCCCGCGGTGGCCTCCGGTGACATTCTCGAGGCGGATGATCGATTGGTGTTTGTTGGAGTCGTGGAATCGGTCGTCGATCTGCAGAAAATATCTGGTCTTGAGCCCGCCACCGACCAGGTTTTTCAACTCGGCGGCCCCCGTTCACAGCGTCGACTGGTCGAAGCGGTGGTGTCCGAGAGTTGTCCACTGGTGCACCGCACGATTCGTGGGGGGCGATTCCGCAGTCGCTACGCCGCGGCGGTGATCGCTGTTGCCCGGCACGGCGAGCGAATCGACAGCAAGATCGGCGACATTCGCTTGAGGCCTGGAGACACCCTGTTGTTGGAAGCCCACCCGAGTTTTCTTGAGCGTCAACGCAACAGCCGCGATTTTTACCTGGTCAGCGCGGTCGATGATTTCACGCCACCTCGGCACCACCTGGCGTGGATGGCCCGGGCCGTGATGTTGGCGATGGTCGTGGTCGTGGCGTTTGAGTGGGTGGGCATGCTCGAGGCGGCCCTGGTGGCGTCGTTTGTGATGCTGGTGACCGGTTGCCTGAGGGGATCGGAAGCCCGTGGGGCGATTGACGGAAGCGTCGTGTTGGCGATTGGAGCGGGGCTGGGAATTGGCGAGGCGATGCGGGTGAGCCACGCGGCTCAACGCGTGGCGACAGTGTTGTTCGAGGTGGGTGATTCCCTGTTTTCGTTGGCCGGCGAGACGATAGTCGCGCACCCCCAGGCCATGCTGGCGGTGGTGGCCGGCTTGACCATGGTGCTGACCAACGTGATCACGGCCAAGGCGGCGGCCGTACTCATGTTCCCGATCGCGACGGCAACCGCCGACGTGGTGCAAGTCAGCGGTTTGCCTTTTGTGCTCGCTGTTGCATTGGCCGCGGCCGCGAGCCTGGCCTCCCCGATTGGCTACCAGACCAACCTGATGGTGTACGGGCCCGGTGGGTACCGGTTCCTGGATTACTTGAGGTTTGGTGGCTTGCTGAGCCTGGTTGTCTGGATCGTCATCGTGGCGCTTGTTCCCTGGATCTGGCCATTTTGAGGCCAGGTCGAACTGAGCCTGGGCCGGCTGGCGGGTCTCCAGAGACGGGTTAGGCTGGTCGCGTTTTCTGGAGCGACCTACAATAACCGCTCCCGCGGGATGTGAATTTCCAGGTTGCGGTGTTCCACGATTGATGACTACACCGAAGGTTGACCTGAAGAACAAGTGGCTGGCCGCGGTATTGGCGTTCCTGGTCCCGGGCTTCGGACATGCCTACCAGCGCCGCCGCTTCAAGGCCGTGATCTACTTCTCGTGCGTCCTGGGGATGTTTTTCACGGGGATGACACTTGGTGAATGGAAGGTGGTGTACTGGAGATGGGAGCCGGGCGGGCACCGGACATTCGGTTACCTGGCACAGGTTCTCGTTGGTTTGCCGGCCCTGCCGGCGCGGTTCCAGGCACTGCGGTACACGGCACCGCCGCTGGATGGTTTTGGCGTCGAGCGTCGATTGAGGCTTGATACCATCAAGGGCAGCGATGTCGACAGCGAACTGGACCTGCCGTTCACTGGCCGGTTCCGGTACAGGCCCGATCCCGCTTCGTTTGCACCGGAGGCCGGGGACGAATTTCCCAACGAACCGATCATCAACGTCACCGGGAGAATCAGGTGGCAGCAAGAAGACGGCTCGTTCACGGGGAATTTCGAGGGCAACAGCGAGGATGGCAAGCCGATCAAGTTGGCGATTGCCGGTCAACCGACCGTCAGTCCTCGCGTGTTTGCACACGGCGAGATCACACCCTCGATGCTCCGCGAGAAAGACACGATGCCGGTTCGGCAGTTCTCGAATTCTCTCCGTTATGTCCACTGCGACGTCGAAGAGGGGACACGGATCGGCGAGATCGAAGGGACTGTCGAGAGAAGTCTCGTGGACTGGTTCCAGGCACCGTTGGAGGACAAGGCGCTGGAAGAAATCCATGGCCGTCTCGGTCGCCGCTACGCGTTGGCGGAGGTGATCACCTGGATCGCCGGGTTGCTGAACCTGTTGGCAATCTGGGATGCGCTTGAGGGGCCGGCGTACGGTTATGGAGATGAGGAGGAAATGGTCGAGGATGATTCGGTCGACCGATAGCAGTTTGGGGAGAGACGACAGTGGATGCACATAGCACCTGGTACCTGTTGCCGCTGGCGATCGTGATCAGCCTGGTCTACAGCGCCAGTCGTTACGAACTTCCCGCGAAAATTCTCACGCGTGCCGGGCGAATGTTCCTGACAATCATGATCTTCATGGGGATCGTCTTTGTCGTGCTCGACACGCTCTCCTTCTGGCTTTGATTGTCCCGGTGGCCCTGGTGCCGACGATCACGCCGCCTGGGCCGCGCCGGTCTTGTCCTGCCGCCCGAAGTAAACGTCCTGGGCTTGCTTGTTGGCGAGCACCTCTCCGGGTGTTCCACTGACGAGCACCTTGCCCTGGTAGACGACGTAGGCCCGGTCGGTCACCCCGAGCGTCTCTTTCTCGCGATGGTCGGTCAGCAGGATCGAGATGCCCTGTTCACGGAGACCCGCGATGATCTCCTGGATGCTGTTGATCGTCACGGGGTCGATTCCGGCAAAGGGTTCATCCAGCAGGATCAGGCTGGGCCGACTGGCCAGGCATCGAGCGATTTCGAGGCGTCGTCGTTCTCCGCCGGAGAGCGTTGAGGCGATCTGGGAGTGGTGGTTTTCGATACCGAACTGTGAGAGCAGCTCTCCGATTCGCCGTTTTCGTTCGGCTCGTTTCACGCCGAGGAATTCCAGCACGACCTGGATGTTCTGGGCGACGGTCAGCTTGCCGAAGACACTGTCGTCCTGAGGCAGGTATCCCAGTCCGTGCCGGGCGCGGCGGTACAACGGCCAGTTGGTGACATCGGTGCCATCCAGAAAGACCTGGCCCTTGGTGGGGGCGACCAGTCCACAGGTCATCCGGAAAGAGGTGGTTTTGCCGGCCCCGTTGGGTCCCAGCAAGCCGACGATTTCTCCTCGCTCGACGACAAAATCAACGCCGTCCACGGCTCGCTTGCCGGGGTAATCTTTGACAAGCCCTTGACAGTCCAAAAGTGGCATCGCCTGGGTCCTCCCTGACCCGAGACCGATCGACGATCGGTTACCGGATTCGTTTCATGCGTCGGAACTGTGGATAGAACGGCACCCGGAACTGGGGGTAGTCGGAAATTGTCGGTTGATCGTTTTCGATCGTGGCGTGGTAGAACCAGCGGTTGAAAATGGGCAGGCGTCTCATCAGAGAATCCTTGTCGTCGGGATAGCCATGGCCGTTGTTGAGGAATGGCTGGCCGTGCGGCCAGTAGATGTAGAAGGCCTTTCCGACCAGAGCCGACCGCGGCACCGCGTGTCGCCTGGCGGCTCCACGCGCGTTTCCCCACAGCCGTCCGTCCTTGCTCTTGGGCGAGTTGTCACCCAGCATCAGGAATTCGTCCGGACCGAGTTCAAACACCGCCTCGGAGGCCGAACTGCTGTAGAGTTCGTGCCAGCTGCCAGGGTTCGACAGGGCGTCGATCAGCCCGGTTTCGTCCGAGCTTTCGGCGCGAGAGCTTGGGTTCTCCGCCCGTGTATTGGCATCGCGAACCATCTCACTGCGGTAGTAGATATCGCGAAAAATCGCGAGGTGCGAGACTGTCACCTGGGCTCCCCGGGCGGCGATGCCAACCGGAGAA
This sequence comes from Planctomycetaceae bacterium, assembly GCA_002724415.1. GTDB lineage: Bacteria > Planctomycetota > Planctomycetia > Planctomycetales > Planctomycetaceae > UBA8437. The sequence goes on along the minus strand of PBOU01000106.1, from coordinate 75,683 downwards.
AGGTCACCGTAACCGGGGCCTGGAAAATCGGTGGGATCCTGCCGGTAGGAAGCCCGCGGTCCCAGGTCGATCAACTGGCCGTCGATCCAGATGCAGAGTCGATCGTCAACGTTGGCAAACCGAAGTGTGTGCCGTCCGTTTTTGAGCTGTATTCCCTCGGATCGTCCGAGTTCCTCGTCCTCGTCCTCGGTCCGATTCAGGTCGATTTTCGAGGTCACTCGAACGGTTCCAGCAGCCAGGTCAAAATCCGCCCGAAATCGGCGGCGACCTTCGACCAGTTCCAGCAGCAGTCGCCCCGTCGCTTGAACCTCACCAACAGTGATCTCGCATCCGAATGTCAGGTCGCCGACCCAGTAACAGTCCTGGTCTCTGCCAGGCATGTGTCCACCTTCGTAGGTGTTGTAACCGCAGAAGTCGGTGATCAATTGCGGACGCGGCCGGAAATCGAGTGGCTCGTTGTCCTTCCAACGCTCGGGCGTGGGAACAAAGTGACGGTACCGCAGCCACTTCAATTGGTTGGAGGTGGCGAGTGAGAACGACCGGGAATCATCAGAGACTTTCCATCCGGTTTTGGCTCCGGTCTTCGATTCGATCCAGCCGGCCACGGCGTGGGGATCGTCGGAGTCCTTGTCGACGGCCGCCCAGCGGCTGGGCCATCCCAGTGCGTGCAACCTGGTCTCGGGGTGGTCGTTGTCAAAGACCGGCAATTGCAGCGTGTCCTGTTTGAGTGGATCGGCTTTTCTCAGGATTTGCCGTCCCCCATCGGGGTTCACCAGGTAGAGGTTTCCCTGCCGGATCACGATTGTTTCGTTCGGCAATCCGACCATCCGCTTGATGTAATTGACGTTGGGTTGTTCGGGGAACTTGAAGACCGTCACATCCCAGCGTTTTGGTTGTCCGAACTCAAAGGGGAACTTGTTGACCAGGATCCGGTCGCCCTTGAAGACTGGCAGATCCTTGATGTCGTTCTCGTTTCGACAGTTGGGGCAGTACGACGACGTGATACGGGAAGTGGGTTCGTACCAGTCGTTTTGCAATTCCTCGCTGGCTCCCACCGCGTAATTGTGTCCACAGGCCTCGCAATCAATGTCCTTGTGCCGGCCATAAAGTGTCGGGGCCATCGACCCGGTGGGAATCACGAAAGCCTCGGCCTCGAAGGTCTTGAAGACAAAAGCCAGGATGAAGGCGATCGCAAAAGACTCGATCGTCTCGCGCCACCCACCGCGGCGTTCCGGCTCGTTCCCGGTCAACAGGTCCGAGGCGCTACCCGTGATCGGGGTTTGCATCTTCGGTGGTGTGTCGGATTGAGTCATCGGTGACGGTATGCGGAGGCTGTTTCGAAGCAAAAAACAACTGTGCGGAAGCCTGTCGCAATCAGCGAATATACCGGATGCGTCCGAGGTCGGGAATGCGGATGTGTCGGGGCTTGTCGTTGAACGGGACCTGCCACTGCGTGGAGGGCAGGTGCACCAGCAGGGGCCGTCCGATCACCAGTCTTCGTGGTACGGCGGGCTGATGCCACGACCGGCTGTCCAGTGAGACCGGGCTGTTGTCTCCGAGCATGAAAAACTCGTCCAAGCCAAGTTGCCAGGCCGAGGTGATGGCGTGTTGGCCCCTGGTGCCGCGGTAGTACACGTCGCGGTCGATGCGAACGTTGTGAATGACGAGATCCCCGGCCGCGGCACCCAGTTTCAACAGGCTCCCGGAAACCGATTCGTCGCGAGGTGGTGTGTCCGAGAGTGCGACCGGGGGGAGCACCAGTCGTCCGTCAATCGCGGCTCGCAACGTCCGGTCGATGGTGGAGAACTCGAATTTCCGGCGAGTGCCCGGTTCAACGCTTTCCAGTGAGGTGGATTTCAGTCGCCGCCCATTGATCTCGAGCCACTGCGTACGGTTCGCAGGATCCCGGGACCAGGCCACACGGTGTTGGCCGTCGTCCAGTGCGATGGTCAGGCGGGCCGGGGTCCCGCTGGAGAGTGTCTCGAATGTCACCAGCACCTCGCCAACCGTGCGGGTTCTCGATCTTGGTTCCCGCGGGTTGTAACCGTAGCGGTCACGGATCGCGCCGCTGGTCTTGATGTCGTGATGGTGATAGGTCAACCAACTGGTCGAGTCGGCCATGGCCGCAAACTGAAAGCCCCCGGCCTGCTCGGACCATCCCGGTCCGGGCGTCCACCGCCTGGGGCCGCTGCGTGGTCGGTACCGGTCGTCGTAGACTGCGATGGCCAACCCGCGTTGTTGCTTGAGTGTCTTGCGGCAGAGTCGACCATTGGCGTAGATGTTGCCGCCGATGATCTGGATCGATTCGCCGGGCAGGCCAACCACCCGTTTGACAAAGGCGGTGGTGGCCTGGTCGGGTCGTCGGAACACCATGGGTTCCCAGCGGCCGACATCCGAGAAGAGCCAGGGCAACTTGTGCACCAGCAACTGGTCGCCCTCGTTACGTGGCACGGTGGAGACGTCGATACCGGTGTGTCCGCAATTGACACAGGTGGCCACCCGGGGCCGTGTTGCGGGACCGTCGATATCGGTGCCGCGGGCGAACTGGAAACCACAGCCCGGGCAAACGACTTGCTTGTGGAATCCGAGCAGGTGGGGGGCCATCGACCCGGTCGAGATCAGGAAACCCTCAACGAGGAACCCTTTCAACAGCGACACCGAAATGGCCGTGCAGGCGATCAACTCCACCAGACCCCGGATCGCGCTGCCGCGGCGTGGCATCTAGTGGTCTCCGCTGGAATCCAGGACAGAGAGAAATGCTTTTTGAGGGATCTCGACCTCGCCAAACTGCTTCATCCGTTTCTTGCCGGCTCGCTGGTTGGCCCACAGTTTTCTCTTGCGGGTGATGTCTCCCCCGTAACATTTCGCGGTCACGTTTTTTCTCATTGCCGGGATTGTTTCCCGGGCGATCACCCGTGTGCCAATCGCCGCCTGCAGCGGGATTTCAAACTGGTGCTTGGCGATTTCCTGCTTGAGCCGTTTCACCAGCGATCGGCCACGACGTTCGGCCTGCGAGCGATGGACGATGGTCGAGAGCGCATCGACACGACGTTCCTTGACGAGAATGTCGAGACGAACCAGGTCAGCGTCGCGGAAACCGATGGTGTCGTAGTCGAGTGTGCCGTAGCCGCGGGTGGCGCTCTTCAACTTGTCGTGCAGGTCATAGACGATTTCGGCCAATGGCAGTTCGTAGATCACCTGGGCCCGTTGCGGACCGAGGTACTCGGTGTTCTTGTAGGTCCCGCGACGGTCTTCACAGAGGGTCATGATCGTGCCGATGTTCTCGGCTGGCAGGATGAAGTTCGCGCGGGCAATCGGTTCCCGCAGTTCCTCGATCACTCCCCCGTCGGGCAGTTCCTGGGGGTTGTCGACCCGGACGATCTCGCCGTCCCGTCGCAACACCTGGTAGGTGACGTTGGGCGCGGTCTGGACCAGCTCGATTCCCGCCTCTCCCTCGAGACGTTGCTGGATGATCTCCATGTGCAGCATGCCCAGGAAACCACAACGGAATCCGAATCCCAGGGCCTCACTTGTCTCGGGCTGGAACGTGAAACTCGAGTCGTTCAGGCTCAGCTTCTGAAGTTCTTCTCGCAGTGTCTCGAAATCGGTCGCCTGCGTGGGGTACATGCCGCAATAGACCATCTGTTGCGGTTCCTGGTATCCCGGCAGGGGTTCCTGGGCCGGTGTGGTGGCTCCGGTGACAGTTTCACCGACTCCCACCCCGCCCAGTTCCTTGATCCGCGTGACCAGGTAGCCCACTTGTCCGGGTGCCAGTTGGTCGCACTGTGTCATCTCGGGCCGAAACTGTCCCAGTTCCAGCACCTCGTGTTGGCCTCCGTTGCGCATGAACCCGATCATGTCACCCTTGCGGATGGTGCCTTCCATCACCCGGAGATAAATGATGACTCCCCGGTAGCTGTCGTACTTGCTGTCAAAGACCAGGGCTCTGAGCGGCTTGTCGGGTTGCCCTTTCGGGGGTGGCACCCGTTCACGAATTGCCTCGAAGACTTCATCGATTCCAATTCCGGCCTTGGCACTGACCAGCAGGGCATCTGCGGGGTCGAGACCCAGCATGGTCTCGATTTCGGCCAGGACCTCGTCGATCCGCGTCACGGGGAGATCGATCTTGTTGACCACCGGGATGATCTCGAGGTTTGCTTCCAGGGCGGCGTAGGCGTTGGCGACGCTCTGGGCCTGGACTCCCTGGAAAGCGTCGACCAGCAGCAGTGCCCCCTCGCACGCAGCCAGGCTCCTCGAGACCTCGTAATGGAAGTCGACGTGGCCGGGGGTGTCGATGAGATTCAGTTCGAACTGTTGCCCATCAAACTCGTGAGTCAGCGCCACCGAGCGGGCCTTGACGGTGATTCCCCGATCGCGCTCGATGTCCAGGTCGTCGAGGACCTGGTCACGGAATTCACGTTGGGTGATGGCACCAGTCTGCAACAGCAACTGGTCGGCCAGTGTGCTCTTGCCGTGGTCGATGTGTGCGACGATCGAGAAATTGCGGATGCGGCTGGCGTCCATGGCGGGCGGCATCCTAGCGAACGGATCGACATGGGTCGAGATGACCGGAGGTGACTTGGCGGACCAAAGGCTTGGTCAGCCGCCCTGCCCACTCCGCAGTCGTTCGAATGCGTCGGTGGCACCGTCCAGCCCCAGGTGGGCAATGGTGCCGATGTTGATGAACCGGTAGCCAACGTCTCTCCACCGGGCGGCGTGTTCGAATCCAACGTCGGTGATTCCGGCCGGTTTACCGAATTGGGCCACGCGTTCGGGGAATCCATTGAGGATTTCGACCACGTCGGGGTGCCGTGGCTGTCCGATCACACCCATCGAGGCAGCGATGTCCTGTGGGCCGGCGAAGACGATATCGACACCCTCAACGGCCGCGATCTCGTCGATGTTGTCCAGGCCCTCGGGAGATTCAATCTGGACGATCACGGCTGTTTCGGAATTGGCGACCGGGAGGTAATCGCTCCAGTCGACGTTCATCATCATGGGCCACAGCGGCGAGACCCCGCGAGATCCCTCGGGTGGGTACTTGCAGTACTCGACGGCCAGCTTCGCCTGTTCGGCGGTGTCGATCTGGGGCACCATGATGGTGCTGGCGCCAATGTCGAGGGCCTTCTTGATCCAGTTGGAATCGAGACCCGGTACCCGGATCATGGGCGAGACATCCGCCTGGCGGCAGATAATCGGAACCCAGCGGACCTCGTTTGGCCCGTAGGCACGATGTTCAAGATCGATCCAGAGAAACTCGGGACCCGTGTCGACCGAGAGTTTGGCGAGAATGTCAGAACAATCAGGAAGAGCAACACCCCAGGCGACTTGCCCTTCCTGGAGGGCTCGTTTGACCGGATTGATGAAATCAACCAAGAGACCCGACCTCCCGAGCCGCCGTTGCGGCATCGACGGCCGTCTGGGTTGAACTGCCGGCGTCGACAACCGGAGCCGATTCGGCCAGCTTTGTTGCCGCGGCCGCGACCGTCCCGGCGCCGTCGATTCCACCCAGGGCACCGGCCAGGTCGGACAGGAGGCTGCGTGGCACCGCCACGAGTTCCTCGGTGGCGGTTGTCTCGGCAGCGTCTTCCGCGGCGGTCTCATCGGTGTTCAAACCGGTTCGTTGGCCCATCAGTCGCTTGGCCAATCCGACGTGGTTGGAAACGACCCGGTCGAAGGTGGCTCCACAGAATGTGCAGCTCACAACCAGAGGGTCTTCGACGTGGACCTTGCAACCACCACAGCGAATGGTGTGAAGATCGGCAATCAGCGAGGCGGTTTCCGTCATGACGGGTGACTCGGTGTTTTATGGACTAGAGAAAAGGTGAAGTGTTACCAGGCCCACGTGGCCTGTACGTCGGAATTGACGACCGCTGGGCCGGGCCAGTTGCCCTCGTACAACGTGGCAATACAGTCGGCCGCTTCGTTGGCCATGTCCTGGATGCTGGTTGTATCGGCTCCCGCCAGGTGTGGGCTGACCACGATGTTGTCCAATTTGAACAGGGGGTTGTCCGACGAGGCGGGTTCCTGTTCAAAGACATCCAGGCCGGCAGCCGCCAGTGGACCGTTTTGCAATGCGTCGTACAGGGCGGTCTCGACGATGATTCCGCCCCGTGCCGTATTGATGATCACGCTTCCGGGCTTCATGTTCGACAGCACCGTCGCGTCAAACAGGCCCCGGGTTTCGTCGTTGAGCGGGCAGTGGATGGTGATGGCGTCGCTTCGTGCCAGGAGGGTGTCGAAGTCGACCAGCTCGATCCCCTGCTCGGCGCAGAAGGATTCGTCGGGGTACTTCTCGGTCGCGATCACCGTCATGCCCAACGAGGCACATCGCACGGCCATGCTACGGCCAATGCGTCCCAGGCCGAAGACACCCATTGTCTGTCCACGGATTGGCCGCATTGGCTCGGTGCTCCAGCCACCGGACCGGACCAGTCTGTCGTGTAGGGCGACCCGCTTGGAGACACCAAAGAGCAGTGCCAATGCCTGCTCGGCCACCGCGGCGTGGTTGGCCGTTGGAGTGATTGTGACCACGCGGCCCAGCCGGGTGGCCGCCGGGATATCGACGCGGTCAAACCCGACGCCGCAGCGGGCGATCACCCGTAGCCCCGGGCAGCCCTCCAGGACCTCCGATGTCAATTTCTCACCACCGGCCAGGATCGCATCGATGCCCTCGAGGCCAGCAATCGTCTCTGCCGGCGGTCGACCACGTGTGAACGTGGAATCGTCCGGGTACCGGACCTCGAAACCAGCCTCCAGTAGGCGATCGACGTGCGGTCCGGGCTGCTCGTAAAGGGCTTCGGGAGTGATCAGTGCGGTGGGCATTGTATGGAACACAAGTTGGGAAGCGGGACGGTCCGGAATCGGGCTGTCGATCGGACACGAGACCCTGTTCTACGACTTCATCCTGCTGTTTGCAACTGCCGCCAGCGGCCCACCGGGTTGGCCGATCAGCCGGTGGACTCGGGAACTCCGGTGGAGGTTCGAAGCGGTTCTGCACTTGTTTTTCCTGATTGAGCAATCGCACAATTGGCCGGCAACGTCGGCCAGAAGTACGAGAAGCAGAGGATTCGATGTCTCAAGATCCGAATGCTGGGTCTTCTCCCGGTGGCGGAGAGATGACCATCTCGTGCTCGCACTGCGGTGACGACACTCCGCTGAGCTCGACAGCTTGTGTGCACTGTGGCAATCCACTGGATTCGGTTGATCCACAGTGGGCGGTGTCATCGTCGTCTGAAGGCGGTGGCTGGACGAAAGCTCTCACCGGAATCGGTTGCGCGATCCTGGTTGTCCTCGCTGCGGGAGCTGCTTTCTTTGTCGGTTGTGCCATGATTTTCCGTTTCTAGGACCCCGCGAACCCAGCCATGTCGATGCCGTTCCGTGATCACACGTTCCTCGGGATGACCCAGAGTCTGTGCCCGGAGTGCCTGGGGTTGGTGCCAGCAAAGATCATCGAGCGGGGTGGCCGGGTCTACTTCCGCAAGCACTGCCCGACCCATGGGTCTCGCGAGGATTTTGTCTGCGGAGACGTGAACAGTTTTGATCGACTCGAGTTCAATGTTCCCGGCAAGGTGCCCCGCCAGGTCGGCGTCACGGCGACCGGGGCGGGTTGCCCCCACGAGTGCGGGTTGTGCACCGAGCACGAACAGCACACCTGCGTGGGCCTGGTCGAGATCACCGGTTCCTGCAATCTCGAGTGTCCCATGTGCTACGCCGCGAGCGGACCCGGCGGTCAACATCTTTCGCTCGAGGAGACCATCGCCTCGATCGACCGGCTGGTTGAGGTCGAAGGGCGTCCCGAGGTGCTGCAACTCTCGGGAGGTGAACCGACGATTCATCCGGATTTCCTCGAGATACTCGACTACGCTTGCGCCCAGCCGATCGACATCGTGATGATCAACACCAACGGGGTGCGGTTTGCCCGCGACGAGATGTTTCTCGATGCGGTGTCTCGTTTTCGTGATCGCCTGGAGATCTACCTGCAGTTTGACGGTTTCCGCGATTCGACCTACGAGTCGTTGCGGGGTGAACCGTTGACGGCCACAAAACAGGCCGCGGTCGAGGCGCTGGGCAAGGCGGGACTGCGGACGACGTTGGTCACGACCATCCAGGGTGGCGTCAACGAGGACGAACTGGGATCGATCATCGAGTTTGGCCTGGCCCGGTCGTGGATCACCGGCGTCAGCTTGCAACCGGCCACCTACAGCGGACGGCATGTTTTGCCGGAGACCATCGAGGGGCGGGTGACGTTCCCCGAGGTGGTCAAGTTGATCGAGGAGCAGACGGGGGGTCTGTTCGTGGCCGATGATTTCATGCCGCTGCCGTGCGCACATCCCAACTGCCACACTCTCACCTACGCCTATCGCTCGGGAGGCCAGGTGCTGCCGTTGATGCGGATAATCGATGCGCGGGAGCACAGCGACCTGTTGGCCAATGGCATCACTTTCAACCGTCCGCGGGCCCGCCAGTTGATCGAGACGTATCTCGGGCGACTGGGCTGTTGTGGTCCCGAGGGCTGTTCGGTTCCGGGTTCGGCAGATGGACTTCCCGTGCCGGAACTCCCGCTCCTGGCCGGTCAGCCGATCACGCCATCTGGGCCCGGCGGCGTCATGGAGCCGTTGGCCCTGGAGTTTCTCCAGCGGGGTCTTTCCGAGGATCTCGACCCGTCCGACGTCTTCCGGATCACGATCACGTCATTCCTGGATGCCTACAATTTCGACGTGCGGCGAGTGATGAAGTGTTGCATCCACCATGTGCTGCCGTCGGGCCACGTGATCCCCTTCTGCGCCTACAACGTGCTCTACCGCGAGGGCCACGTGCCGCTGCCGACCCTGGACCGGTTGACCGAACTGACCATTGACTCGGCCGGAAGTTGACCGTGGCGGGTCGAATCACCTACGCGGCGATCATGCTGGCCGCCGTTGCCATCGCGGGCTGGTTGTCCAGGGGACGACAGGTCCGATTGGGACTCTCGTTGCGTCAACGGTTGATGATCGGCCTGGGAGGTTTCACCGGGGCGTTCCTGGCAGCCAAGTTGCCCTTCGTGCTCTCGTATTTCGTCGAGGGCGACTGGCCGGCGGTGTTCAGTGGTCGCGCGCTGTTTTCCGATGGCAAGACGATCATGCTGGGATTGGCCGGGGGCTACTTTGGAGTCGAGGCCGGCAAGTGGTACAGCGGGGTCAAGATCGGCACCGGCGACAGTTTTGCGGTGGCGATTCCCGTGGCGGTTGCGATCGGGCGACTGGCCTGTTTCTCCAACGGCTGTTGCCACGGGGTGGCGACCGGTTTGCCGTGGGGCGTCGATTTCGGTGATGGTGTTTTGCGGCATCCGACCCAGATTTACGAGTCGTTGTTCCACCTGGGGAGTGCCGTCGTCCTGTGGAGTTTGCGTCGCGATGGATTGCTGGCCGGCCATCTGTTCAAGCTCTACCTGGTTGCGTACTCGGTTTTCCGGTTTGTGACCGAGTGGGTGCGTCCCGAGGCGAAGCTCTGGGGTGGTTGGACCGGCTACCAGTGGTCGGCGATCGTGATGGTCGTGGTTTTTGGAGCCCTGTGGTGGTATGAGGCGCGGGCTGGCGAGCGTGCTGCCGAGGGGGTAGGGTAGGATCGGTTTCCACCAGTCATCGCGAATTGCCGGACAGCCGGTTTTCGTTGCAGTGGCAGGCTCAATCGAGCGACCGTTCATGCCGGCCGGGCATGCCTCGGATCGCGTATCCAACCCGGTCGGAGTACACAGGCATGCGACAACTGACTCTTTCATTGACTCTTGGGTTCGCGGTCGTGTTGTCGGCAATCGTACCGGCTGCGTATGGGCAGGACGCCAAGGCGAAGAAAGCCGCGGCCGGACCGGTGTTGAAGACCAATCGAGACAAGGCGAGCTACGCGATCGGGCTGCAGATCGGCCAGGCTCTCAAGCGACAGGGACTGGAGATTGATCCCAAGCTGCTGGCCGCCGGAATCTCCGACACTCTTTCTGGCAAGAAACCTGCCCTGAACGATCAACAACTCCAGGCGGCTCTGGCGGAATTCCAGAAGGAGATGCAGGCCCAGTCGGCTGCCAAGAGCAAGGCCGCCGCCGAGAAGAATAAGAAGGCCGGTGTCGCGTTTCTGGCTGCCAATGCCAAGAAGACGGGCGTCAAGACGACCAAGAGTGGCCTGCAGTATTCCGTGCTCCGTGCTGGCAAGGGAGTTCGGCCCAAGGCGACTGACACGGTCGAGGTGCATTACCGGGGCCAGTTGATCGACGGGTCGGTCTTCGACGAGTCCTTCAAGGGCAAGGTGCCGGCCAAGGCGGACCAGACGGTCAAGTTTGCCGCCAATCGCGTGATCAAGGGCTGGACCGAGGCGTTGCAGTTGATGAATGTTGGTTCGGTCTACCGGTTGGTGATTCCCTCGGAACTCGGATATGGCACCCGGGGTGCCGGCCAGGACATCGGTCCGAACTCGGTGCTGGTCTTCGAGGTGCACCTGCTGGGAATTGAAGCGAGCAAAAAGAAATAGGTCACCAGTTCTCAAGGAGGCGTGCCGTGGCACGCCGGTGACGTGCCTGCGACACTCCGCACTGCCGACGTTGTTGTGATTGGGCTGGGAATGGTCCTGATCGCTGCGATCGGGGTGTTGTGTTCGCGCCGGAGCCGTACCGCCGGGGGGTATTTTCTGGCCGATCGGTCCCTGCCCGGGTGGGCGGTGGGCTTCTCGCTGATGGCCACCATCGTCAGTTCGATGACCTTCCTGGCGTTGCCGGCGGCAGCCTACCAGTCCAACTGGAGGCACCTTCCGGCCAATGCCATGTACGTGCTGGCTCTCCCGGTGGCGTGGCTGTTGTTTATTCCGTTCTATCGGGCCGGTGGTCTGAAGTCGGCCTACGAGTACCTGGAACGGCGGTTCGGACTCTGGGCCCGCCTTTACGCCGGGGGGGCCTTCATCCTGTTTCACCTGGCACGAATGGGGCTGATCCTGTTTGTGGCGTCCGAATCTCTCCAGTTGATGATCGGTCGTCGAGAGGACTGGATTCTCGATGTCGTGATCATTGTCTTTGGCGTCGTCGTGGCCGGGTACACGGTCCTGGGTGGCCTGCGGGCGGTGATCTGGACCGATGTGCTCCAGGGCGTGGCGCTGATCGGCGGTGGGTTGATCTGCCTGCCGATCCTGGTGGATGGCATCCCCGATGGACTCTCCGGCCTGCTCGCCACGGCCCGTCAACACGACAAGTTGAGCTTTGGGGTGTCGGCCGGAGACGTTGCCGGTCACACGATGGGTGCCACCATGTTGACCAAGCTGATCGTGTTCATGCAGATACTGGGCACCGATCAAACCACGGTGCAGCGGTACATGGCCGCCAGCAGTCGCCGGGAGGCGAATCGAGCCCTGTGGATTGGCGGATTGTTGACGTTTCCCGTCTGGGTTTATTTCCTGTTCGTGGGGACAGCTCTTTTTGTCTTCTACAAGTTTCAACTGGATCCGGTTGTTGCCAGCCTGGAACCGGAACAGATTTTCTCACACTTCATTATCACCAGGGTTCCTGCCGGGGTGGCGGGTTTTGTGATCGTCGGTCTGATCGCCGCCGCGATGTCGACCCTCGACAGCAGCATCAATGCCATCGCCGCCACCGCCACCAATGACTTCTACCGGAGGTTGTGGCGGAACGATGCCGACGAGCACCACTACGGGCGAGTGGGACGCGGGGTGAGCCTGGCGACCGGTGCGGTGATGATTGGCAGTGGGCTGTTGATCCACGCCTTGCGAACCGCCGAGGGTGTGGAGGATGTGCAGACGAAACTGCTGAGTATTTTTGGTGGTGGGCTGCTGGGCCTGTTCCTGCTGGGGCTGTTGACACGACGAGCCACCGGACGGTCCACCGCCGTGGCAACCTGTGTCTCGGTCGTCCTGGTCACCGCGTGGGTGGGGTTGAGCAGCAGCGTGGCGGCCGATTGGTTTCCAGGATTGCACGAGCGTGTCCTGGACACCTTCTGGGTCGGCGTCGTGGCCAACCCGTTGTTGTTTGGACTGGGGTGGTTGCTGGGCCGAACGCCCGGTCCAGGCGACCGCTCGCTGGCCGGCCTGACCATCTGGACGGCCGACGACGAATCCACGTCGATGCCACCGGGCGACCGGGATGGCTAGATCCCGTCGGCGGTCTGGCGGAGTTTCTGGGCCAGGGGGCTCAGGATGCGGCTGGCGGCGACCAGGTCGAGGATGTTGCCAGCCGGGTTCCTGAGGTCCTCGGGGTCGAGGCCGACCATTTCCAGGCGGCAGTAGACACCATTTCGGGTTAGCCCCAGTTTCTTGGCGACACCCTGGGGCCCCTTGATCCGGCCGTCCGGGCTGTTGCGGAACGCGGTCAACAGGTCGTAGAGCTGAACCAGTCCACTGAGCAGATGGTGGGCATCGCCGATCAAGGCCCGGTTTCCGGTCTCGAACGCGTGTTGTTCGACCAGGCGGACCGTCTCAACCAATTCACCAACAGACTCGCGGTCCTCGTCGGTCCAGAAGCTGCCGCCCTCACCCGGGGGACCATCGTGCGTGTTGTTGGTGGTTGTGACTGACATGTCGCAGCGACTCTCCCTGGCCCAGTGTCTTCATTTTCCCGGTGAGGGTCAGAGATGGCAAGACGGGTTGGCTTGCCCCGGGCGGTCACGGTTCATCCAGGAACCGGTTGGTGAACACTTTCGAGACATCCACCTTGCCCTCCTCGATCGCCTCGACGTCGACCAGTTGGCCCAGCAGCGTCTTCCAGCGTGCCGTGGTCATCCGACCCAGTTTCGTTCGCGGTGTTTCCGGGGTCAGGCACAACGATTTCAACTCGCGGGCACCAAAGGCCAAAATCGGCAGACCCATGTCTTCGTTCCGGTCCGAGATCGCCTGGTTGGTCTGGCTGGGAGCGTCCAGGTATTTCAGCCATCCGGAAACGGAAGCCTTGACCATTTTGGCGACCAGTTCGGGCTGGGTGCGGATGACCTCGGGCGTGGTGATCAACACGCTGGTGTAGGGGTTGAACCCGAGATCCGAGACCATCAGCACCCTGGGCTGGGCCATCTGCAGTCGGGCCACGAAGGGTTCACTGATCGAGTACCCCTGTTGGGCAAAGTCATCGTTGAGCAGGAACTGAGAGACGTTGCCGGTGTAGGGGACCAGTTGAACACCCTTCAGGTCGACCGTCTTTTGCAGGAACAGCGACCAGGTGGCTGTGCTGCTGACGGCCAGTGTCCCGACCTGGCCAAGATCTTGCAGCGATCGGATGCCCGAGTTCTCGTGGACGATCACGCAGCGAGGGCTGACCTGCATCGCTGCCATCACGGCAACTGTTTCGGCCCCGGCGGCCTGGCCCACCAGTACGCGATCGGCATTGGTGATCCCGAACAGCACTCGGCCGGTGGCCACCTGGGTCACGACCTGGGTCCCGGGTCCTCCCGGACGAATCTCGACATCGAGTTTCGAGTCGTCGTAGAAGCCGTGGACGTCGGCGGCGAAGAAGCCCCCATGCTCGGCCTCGGGAAACCAGTTCAACTGCAACGACACCGCCGTGGGTGGGCGGACGATTCCATCCGCCGAGTCCGCGGCCACGTCGTTTGGTGGTGGTGCCGGGCCGTCGCTGCAACCCAGGCACAGCGCGGCCAAAACCAGAAGACATCTGGCGGAAAGTGAACGCATGGCCAAGGGTCCTCGGGTGTCGGGGGCTGCCCATTGTCGTGGTTGACTGGCTGAATGTCACGCGGAGAGGCCACATGGCTAACAATGCGGCGCCTGCAGACCCCGCTGTCTTCAGCCAAGCGCGGTGTCAGTCTCCGGTCGTGTCCCAGCGAGCCAGCAAGGTCGATCCCACCCATGTCACCGTCCCGAACAGTGCGATTCCCAGCACGGCCGAGGCGATCACCGCGGCGAACAGGTTGGCCGTCTTGAGGTGCTGGGAGGTGATCAGCACGAGGTGGCCCAGGCCGTAGTGTGTCGTGGTGTGCCCCACAAAAAACTCGCCGACGATGGCGCCGATCACTGCCATTCCGCTGCTGGTGCGCGCGCCGGTGACGAGAAACGGGATCGAGTGGGGCAACCTGAGTTTTCTCAGGACCTGCCAACGGCTGGCCCGGTACAGCCGAAAGAGCTCCAGGAGTTCCTCGTCGATGACCAGCAGGCCGGAGGTTGTCGAAGCGATGATGGGAAACAGGCTGATGATGACGGTTACCAGGACGACACTGGGGAACCCGGTCCCAAACCAGGTGATGATCAGTGGAGCGATGGCAATGATTGGCACCGTCTGCAGAAAGATCGCATACGGGTAGCAGCTCGATCGTACCAGTCGCGATTGGGAGAAAATGACGGCGATGAGGACACCGACAATCAGGCTGGTACCGAACCCGGCCAGGGCCGCCAGGCCGGTTCTGAGCGTGGCCGCCAGCAACCGGTCGCCGTCATTGGCAATGGCGGTGGCAACATCTGTTGGGGCCGGCATCAGGAATTCCGGCCAATCGAACCACCACGAGGCGATCTGCCATCCGGCCAGCACGACCAGCAGCAGGCCCAACGGAGGGCCTGCACTTGATACGACATCCCGCCAATTCCGGTTCATCTCTTCACCTCTCCGCTCGCCTGTCGCAGGCAAACGGACACGTCACCAGCCAGCCGGGCAAAGGCCGCGTCGGCTCGCAATGAGGCGCTTCGTGGTCGTGGGAATTCGACCGGAACTTCGGTGAATTCCTGGCCGGTCCCCGGTGGCATCACCACCACGCGGTCGGAGAGAAAGACCGCCTCGGAGACGTTGTGGGTGACAAAGACGGCCGTGGTGTTGCGGGTCGCGTGGATGGCCAGCAGTTCCTCGTTGAGTTGTTCGCGGAGCAGGTCGTCCAGGGCGGCAAAGGGTTCATCGAGGAGCAACACGTCGGGCCGGGTGACCAGCGCCCGCGCCAGCGACACCCTCATCCGCATCCCTCCGGAGAGCTCGCGGGGTCGTTTCGACACGTCGGCTTTGGTGAACCCGATCAACTCGAGACTCTCGTCGACTCTCCGTCGGGTCTCGGTTGCGGCGGTACCCGACAGTTCCAGGGGCAGTCGGATGTTCTCTTCGACCGTCCGCCACGGCAACAGGTTGGGTTCCTGGAACACCAGGGCGATCCGTTGGCTCTCCGAGCGGTGGATGGTCCCGGAATTGGGTTCGAGCAATCCGGCCAGGAGTCTCAGTACCGTCGATTTTCCACAACCCGAGGGGCCGACCAGCCCGACGAATTCCCCGGTGGCGATTTCCAGGTCCACCTGGTCCAGCACGATGTGGTCGGGGTCGAAAGCGACGGTCGTCCGATCGAGGGCCAGGGCGGGGTGGGTTGTCGTGCGGTCCAAGAGGGTCGAATTCCTGTCGAGTGACTGGTCGAGGAGTGTCCACCGGATAGATGTCCTCGCATCCTACCGGATTGGGGCAGTTGCTCTACCCAACCAGCTGGGGTCTTGTCCTGATCGGTCCTGTTGCATTATTGTCCCCGTCGTTGTGTTGTTTGTGGAGTGGATTTTGATGCGAGAGAGTTGGTTGCTCCGGTTGCCTGTCGCCGCGTTGAGTCTCGCATTGCTGGGAGGCGGTCAACTGCTGGCCGACGAGACCACCAGCCGAGTTGGGAGTGCCCAGGGCGTGGACGGATCGGAGTTGCTGATCCTGCTGTACATTTTTGTGCTGGCCTCGTTTCTCGGTCACCAGTTGATCACGCGAGTGCCACCACTGTTGCACACCCCCCTGATGTCTGGGACCAATGCGATCTCGGGCATTTCCCTGGTCGGTTCCCTGGTCGCCGCCGGACTGTCTGAACCGGTGATCTGCAACGTGCTGGGCGGTGTGGCAGTCGGTTGCGCCATGTGCAACGTGGTCGGTGGGTTTGCAATCACCGACCGGATGTTGGCCAAGTTCCGCAAGGGGAGTCGGTAGAGGGTGCACGTGATCGCCGAATTGGTGCCGATGACGACCGAGTGGCTGTACCTGGCCGCGGCGGTGTTGTTCATTGTTGGAATCCGTGACTTGAGTTCGGCCGAGACAGCCCGTCGGGGCAACATGCTGGCCGCCGTTGGCATGGTGCTGGCAATTCTCGGGACAATGCAGCACGGCCTGATCGTCAAGTGGGAATGGATCGCGGTGGGCATGGTTGCCGGAGGGGTGATCGGGCTGTTGATGGCCGTGTTCATGCCGATGACGGCGATGCCGGAACGGATCGCGATCGTCAATGGGCTCGGCGGCGCTGCCAGTGGATTGGTGGGAATCTGTGAGGTGATCCGCCACGTGATCAGTCCGCCGGATGGGGCCACGGCGGCGGATTTTGACGCATTCCATGTTGGCGTGGCGGGCCTGGAGATCATGCTGGGTGCGTTGACATTCACCGGCAGCATGGTGGCCTTCGGCAAGTTGCGCGGGCTGGTGAGTAGCAAGCCATTGACCTACCCGGGCCAGAACGTGGTCAACGTGTTGTGGTTGGTGGTGATGCTGGGCCTGATTGCCGGGTTGGTCATGGCCAAGCTCGACCCGGTGTTCTTCTTTGTCCTGGCCGCCATGGCATTGTTGTTCGGCGTGATGTTCGTGTTGCCGATCGGTGGCGCGGACATGCCGGTGGTCATCGCGATGCTCAATGCGTACTCGGGACTGGCGGCCGCGGCCACCGGCTTCGTGCTGAGCAACAAGGTCTTGATCATTGCCGGCGCGCTGGATGGTTCCTCGGGCCTGCTGCTCTCGTTGCTGATGTGCCGCGCGATGAATCGTTCGCTGACCAACGTGTTGTTTGGTGCCGTGGGAGGCGGGACAGCTGTTGCAAGTGGCGGTGGCGAGTTGCAGGGGGACCCTCAGTCGATTTCGGCCGTCGAAGCCGCCGAACGACTCTTCGATGCCCGTCGGGTGATCGTGGTACCCGGCTACGGTATGGCCGCTGCAGGAGCTCATTTTGCTATCCGGGAAATGGCTGATGTTCTCAAGGAGCGTGGGATCAGCGTCAAGTACGCGATCCACCCGGTGGCCGGACGAATGCCCGGACACATGAACGTGCTGTTGGCCGACGCCAATGTCCCCTACGACGACCTGGTTGAGATGGACGAGATCAACCCGGAGTTTGCCGAGGCGGACGTGGCACTGGTGATGGGAGCCAATGACATCTGCAATCCGGCGGCCCGCACGGCCGAGGGAAGCCCGATCTACGGGATGCCGATCCTCGATGTTGACCAGGCCGCCCAGGTGATCGTGATCAAGAGAAGTATGAGTCCGGGGTTTGCGGGGATTTCCAACGAGCTGTTCGTGGCACCCAATTGCGCGATGCTCTTTGGTGACGGCAAACAGGTCGCTGAGCAGCTCGTCGAGACTCTCACGCTGTAACGGCAGGAAGCAGGCAGGGACACAATGAAGGTCGTGGTGCCCAGGGAACTGGCCGCGGGTGAGACACGTGTGGCGGCGACGCCACGAACGGTCAAGCGGATGGACCGCGCCGGCTTGTCGGTTCACGTCGAATCGGGTGCCGGGGTTGGATCGGGCATCACCGACACGGAGTTCAGGGAATCGGGGGCTGAGATTGTCGAGGACCGGGCTGCATTGTTCTCCGGCGCCGAGGTGGTCCTGGGCGTGAATCCGCCGGACGCCGAAACGGTGGAACGGATTCCCGCGGGAGCCGTGCTGGTCGCCACGCTCAACCCGATGATCGAGAAAGACCTGGTCTTGCGACTGGCCAACCAGGGTGTCTCGGCATTTTCACTCGACATGGTTCCCCGGATTGCCCGGGCACAGTCGATGGATGTTCTCAGTTCAATGAGCACGCTCTCGGGCTACCAGGCGGTATTGCTGGCGTCGATGGCGATGCCGGGGATCATGCCGTACCTGACCACCGCTGCCGGGACACTGCATCCAGCCAAGGTGCTCGTGTTGGGTGCTGGTGTGGCCGGGTTGCAGGCAATCGCCACGGCGCGTCGACTGGGGGCCCTGGTCTGGGGTTACGACATTCGCCCGGTGGTCAAGGAACAGGTGGAAAGCCTGGGGGCTGAGTTCCTGGAGTTGATCGACACGACGACCGATGCCGAGGACGCCGGCGGGTACGCTCGTGAACAAAGCGAGGACCAGGCCGCCCGGCAACAACAGGCCATGACTGCTCACCTGGCCGAGATGGATGCCGTGATCACCACGGCCCTGATTCCGGGTCGCCCGGCTCCGACCCTGCTGACCTCCGAGATGGTCTCGGCAATGAAGCCGGGTTCAGTCATCGTCGACCTGGCCGCTGAACGGGGTGGAAACTGTGAGTTGACCAGGCCGGGGCAGAACTTCACTTCCGATCACGGGGTGAGTATCCTCGGCCCGTTGGATATTCCTCGCAGTGTGCCGGCTCATGCCAGCCTGATGTATGCCAACAACGTGGCCAATTTCCTGTTGCACGTGTGTCGAGATGGTCAGATCGATGTCGAATCTGATGACGAGGTGGCTGTCGGCACCCTGGTTACCAGTGGTGGACGGGTTGTTCATCAGCGCATTCTTGATGTGCTGGAGATTCCCGGAAATTGAGGGGATCGGTTGATGAATCCGTTTGAAGTTGTGTTGATTCCCGGCGACGGGATCGGTCCGGAAGTCACCGATGCCGCCAGTCGGATACTCGAGGCCGCCGGTGCTCCGCTGGTTTTCCAGGTGCACCATGCGGGCCTGTCGGCGTTGGAGCAGGGCCAGGAGGTCTTGCCCGAATCGACCGTGGATGCCATTCGTCATTGTGGCGTGGCCCTGAAGGGTCCCTGCACAACTCCGGTGGGCGACGGATTCACGTCGGTCAACGTCCAGCTTCGACAGCGACTCAACCTCTTCGCCGCCGTGCGGCCGGTTCGCAACCTGATGGGTGTTTCGACCCGTTTCGATGATGTTGACCTCGTGATAGTCCGCGAGAACACCGAGGGCCTTTACAGCGGCGTCGAGAACCAGGTGACGCCTGACGTGGTGATGAGCATGAAGGTGGCGACTGAAACAGCCTGCGAGCGGATCGCCCGCTGGGGTTTCCGTTTCGCCACGCGTCGCGACAGGAAAAAGATCACGGTCTTCCACAAGGCCAACATCATGAAACTCACCGACGGGTTGTTTCTCCGTTGTGCACGGCAGGTGCACCAGGATGAGTATCCGAACATCGAGTTCGAGGAAGTGATCATCGATGCGGGTTGCATGAAGCTGGTGCAGGACCCGTCACAGTTTGACGTGCTGTTGCTGGAGAATCTTTACGGAGATGTTGTCAGTGACCTGTGTGCGGGCCTGGTCGGCGGGCTGGGTGTGGTTCCGGGAGCAAATATTGGTGAGGATTTGGCGGTGTTCGAGGCGGTTCACGGATCGGCTCCGGACATTGCCGGTCAGGGTGTCGCCAATCCACTGGCGGTGACCATGTCATCGGTCATGATGCTCAATCACATCGCTGATACTCGCGAGAACCTGGCATGTCGCGAGGCTGGTGACCGGATCAAGCATGCGTACAATCTCGCCCTGAACGAGGGTTGCCTGACTCGCGATCTTGGCGGTGACCTGGACACCTCGCAGTTCGTGGCCGCCCTGATCGATCGCATGGAGGCACAGGGCACGTGAACGACGGACCCGTCACTTCCAGGTTGCTGGCCGTCGACGTCGGCAACAGCCGGGTCAAGTTCGGGATGTTCGACCTGGCGTCAATTGTCGATGGATTGCCCGAGCTGGTCGATTCACTGGCGGCAGCACCCGATGGCCCCATGCCGTGGGAGGAGATCCGTGGCTGGCTGGGCGAATCGGATTCGGTCCCCCCGCACGGCATCGTGGCCGGGTCGAATCCGCTTGTTCGTGACGTGGTGGCCGAGGACTGGCCGTCGGGATGGCCCGCCCCGAGAGTTTTGACCGACTCGAGTTGCCTGGACCTCGACGTGCAACTGGATCATCCGGACCAGGTCGGAATCGATCGACTGCTCAACGCCGTCGCGGTCAGGCGACTGGCGGCCGCACAACGTGCTGCGATCATTGTTGATTCGGGAACGGCCACGACCGTGGACGTGGTCGATGCCACGGGCGGATTTGGTGGTGGAGCCATTCTGCCTGGATTTGGACTGTTGGCCCAGTCGCTGCATCGCTACACCGCATTGCTGCCACTGGTCACGCTCGAGCAACTCGGGGTTGGTCCGCCGCCGGTGATTGGCCAGGACACCACGACGGCGATCAAGAGCGGGTTGTTCTTCGGTCAGCTGGGAGCCGTTCGCGAGCTGGTTCGCGAGATATCTGGTTCGGTTGGAGGTGGACAGGTGGACCTGTTTCTGACCGGTGGAGGGGGGCCGCTGTTGGCCACGGCACTCGCCGAAGCCCGGTTCGTTCCGCACCTGGGCCTGTGCGGTCTTGCCGAGGTGGCACGGAGCGCTGTCCGGGGAGACTCCCCGTGAACACCACCCGCGTGGCGGTGTTGACGCCGCCGGGCCGTGGAGCGATCGCCACCGTCCTGGTGGACGGGCCGGCCGATGGGCTGGATTGGGGCCGGCTTTTCGTTGCGGTCAACGGCCTTGAATTGGTCGATCAGGAGGTCGGTCGGATCTGTTTTGGACGCTGGGGCGACCTCGAGAACGGTTTGCCATCCGAACAGGTCGTGGTGTGCCGGACCGGCGACACGCGGGTCGAGGTGCACTGTCATGGTGGCACGGTGGCGGTGGCACGAATACTCGGCGATCTTGTCGAGTCCGGGGCGAGGAAGTGCGAGTGGATCGAGTTGACCGGGGGGCGGTGCGGCGAACCGGCCCGCCGGGTCGAGATCGAGGTGACCGAGGCGTTGGCGGCGGCAACGACCTGGCGGTTGGCGTCCATCCTGCTCGATCAACAATCGGGAATCCTGCTGCGGTCGCTGCGACGGATCGAAACAACGGATTGGGGGTCGCGGGATGAGCTTGCCGGGCTGGTGAACGAGTTGCTCGAGTGGTCCGGGTTGGGACGCGTGTTGGCCGGTCCGCCGGTGGTGGTCCTGGCTGGAGCTGCCAACGTTGGCAAGTCGAGCCTGCTGAATGCCCTGCTGGGATTTGGTCGAGCGATTGTCTGGGACGAGCCGGGGACCACGCGCGATGCGGTCGTGGGACACACCGCGATTGATGGTTGGCCGGTCCGGCTGGTCGACACGGCCGGATTGAGAGACACCGATGATGAGATCGAGGCGATTGGGATCGAGCACACTCGCCGGGAAATCGAAGCGGCCGATTTGGTGGTGCTGGTCGTTGATGGGTCGTGTCCGGTGGATGAATCGACCAGCCGGTCAATTGCGGCGATGGGAACGGGGTTGGTGGTGGCCAACAAATGTGACCTGGGGGATGAGACCGGCGGCATGTTGCCTGATGGGACTCTGTCGGTTTCGGCCCTCACCGGTGAAGGCATCGATTCGCTGGCTGCGGCGATCGTGGGGCGTCTGGTCCCCAGGGTTCCCGAGCCCGGGACGGCGGTGCCGGTTTCGACCCGGCTTGTCGAGTGCTTGAAACGTGCGGCCCGGGCGGTGGACGACGGTGACGAGACAGGATTTCGCAAGACGATGAGCGATGCGATTGGATGATTGTCGCGTCACGGCCGGGTGTTACCATGGTGGCGGGCTGGTTGGCTGTCGGCCAGCTTTCGCTCCTCGGGTCGATCGCGGCGGATTGTCCCGGAAGGCTGGTGCATTATGAATGACCTGATGAACAACTGGGCCGAGCGATACACGGGTCGTTTCATTGCCCTGATGGTGGCGTCGGTGATCATCCAGGTGTGCGTGTTTGGGTTGTATGCACGGTTGCAACGGCGACGAGAACAACCGGATGGACCCCGGCCCCGGTTTACGATTGGCGGCGCCGCGGCGGGTGCGGTCTTTCCGCTGCTTCTGGTGATCTCGGTTGTGTTGATGAGCTGGTTCCTGTTGATACAGACGCTGGCCCTCCTGGTGCTGACGCTGTTGTCGAACCGACTCCGCTGGCCGCCAAAACGGTTCGTGGTGGTTGCCTCGATGCTGGTGGTCCTGATTATCGCAGCCGCGGGCGGGCAAGGAGTGATTCGAGCCGAACAGGCCCGTCGCGAGTATCCTTTTGAATCGTTGACCGACCGACTGCAGCCGACAGACCAACTGGTGCTTGCCTCGCCCAAGCTGACGGAGTCCAGTGAGGTGGTCTTGCAGCGTGCCGAGAAAGAGTTGGACCGGTTGCAGGAAAACACGTTTGGAGGGTACATCCGCCGCCGTGCGTCACTGGAGATGGTTCATGCGACCCAGGTCCTGAACTTCATCACCAGTGAAGGATTCGGGTTCGGGCGGATGTTGGGACCGGACATTGACAGTGCTCGGATTGACCAACTCCGGAAATGGCGTCAGCCGGTTGCCCTGCAGTCCGGCGATGCCGATTCAACCGGAGAAAAATCCGAACCGTGGTTGCCGCTACGGCCAGGTGCCAGCCCGCGACGACCGCTGAGGAGCCTGCACGAGGCGCTGCTGCTGGACTTCGCCAATCCACGGACCTACGGATGGGTTCGCGATCTCGAGCACGTGACAGGATTTCGCCCCCATGGTCTCGACCGGTTTGAACCATCCACCAGGGAGTTCGAGGTCGACAAGCAAGGTGGAGGATCGGGGTGGCAACTGGAGAGGATCGAACTGGTGAGCCTGCTGAAGACCGCCACGCCGAAGGTGTACGTGTCGGACAACCTGCCACGGATGGACGAATTGGCCGGGTCGGAACGTCGATCCCTGGACGGTTTTGAGACGATCGCCTTGCGGGAACTGCACGACGGCAAGACCCTGGTGATTCGCAGACAGGGTGACCGGATGAGGATGATGGGGGCTCTGCGGTCCGCGCGTCAGTGTTCGCTTTGCCACGAGGTGCCGCGTGGAACTCTGCTGGGAGCCTTCAGCTACTGTTTCCGAGACCAGACCTCGGCAAGATCGTCCGAGTAGTTTTTTTTCCAGAGCGGGTGGTTGGCCAGAGCCGCGATCAGGCCGGCCTGGCGGTGTCTGTCGAGGACCAGCGTGTGGACCTGTTGGCGTTCGAGTCGTTGAGGCCAATCGCGGGACACCCCAATCACCTCGATATAGTCCCGCCACACGCTCTCGGGGATCAGGTGGGTGTGAGAAGCGACCATCAGCTGGATTTGTGGCGGCCCCTGCCAGATCAGGAAATCGCCCCACTCGTAGGCAGCCAGGACCATCCCCCTGGGAGGATGTGAGACGAGCCACGCGGTCGCTTCGACAGGTGTGCTCGCAGAGACCAATGGCCGCCGGGCCACGAGAGTGTCACGGTGAGTCAACAATCCCCTCGCGGCCGGGGACGAGATGATCGCGAGTGTTGCCACGATCACTCCGCACCCGGCCAGTTGTCCTTTTTGTCGGGTGGAAAATGCCGGTGCGGTACGGACCTGGTGACCCAGGCCGCTGGCCTGGAGTGCGACGACCGATCCTGCCATTGGTGCCCACCAGTTGATCCACCGTGAACACACCAGCGTGGCCACACCTGTCGTGGCGAGCATCAGCCAGGCCGGCGTGCGGATTCGTCGCCTGGAGGCGCGAGCCAGCGCCAAAATCAGGATCACGGCCGCCAGCATCGCCCGGGCCTGGATCTGCCCCCAGGCCAGGGGTTGCCATTCGACAATGTCGGCGAGATTCGGGTGTTGACCGATCTGCCACGCTGACCAGGGCAACGTGACACCGTACGGGGTGGCCACGAGCGGTACCAGCAGTCCGACAATCGCCTGGCGGAACCGATGGGCCAGCTGCCGGTCGGATCGCCACCGTCCGGTCCTGTGGCGGCAGTCGATGACCCGTCCGATTACGTGCAGGACCACGAGCAACCAGCCGATCACGAATGACCCGTGCAGGTTGGCCCAGAGTCCCAGCACGATTCCGACCAGGACAACTCGCCGGCGAGAGGGCCTGGGGTCGTGCATCAATGCCGACAACAGCGTGAAGCAGGCCAGCCCGGCCAACTGTGGACGAATGATCTGAAGCTGTTGCCAGCCGACGGCCAGGAAGATTGCGGCCCCGCAAACCGCTGATGGAATCCGTCGCCCGCGTCGCGATGCCAGGACGGGTATGACTGCCAGTAACGCGCAGCCGGTCACCAGCGTGGCGTACAGCAGTTGCAAGGCCTCGCCGCCGCCAGCCGACATGATCCGGAATCCGATCAGCTGGCTCCATCGCGCCGTGTCGACCAGGGGTTCTCCGGTGGCGTGCGGCAAAAAAGGCTCGTTGGAAGGCGTCTGGCCATCGTGTTCGACCATCCACCGTCCGTAGGCGAGGTGGCCCCAGAGATCGGTGTGCCAGAGAGGTTGTCGAACCAGTCCAGACCACAGGCCGGCCACTGCGACCAACAGCAGCAGGGGGCCGACGAGCATTCGGGGTCCGGACAAGCGGGTGTCCACCTGCGGTTCCTTTCTGGTGGCGGAATCGACTACAACCTCGTCGCTTGACAGTAGTCTGTCGCCGAAGTGGTGGTCAAACAGGGGAGTTTCCCGGTGCAACTGGGCGAGGGTCTGAAACGTGTGCCCTGGAGCGTGGTCGTTGCGGCTGCGTTGCTGGTTGCGCTTGGCCTGGCGGGGATCTCGCGTGGAGATCAACTGGTCGGATCGGGCCCCCTCTTCTCCCGCCAATTGATCTGGATTGGCCTGGCGGTTCCGGCACTGGTCGTGGCGGCCTGGGTGCCCTATCGATCGTTGCGTCCTGCCAGTTACGTTCTGTTCGGAGCGACCGTGTTGCTGCTATTGCTGGTGTTCCTGATGCCGGCCCACCATGGGGCGCGTCGCTGGATTCCCCTGGGCGTCTTCGACATGCAGCCCTCGGAACTCGCGAAGCTGACATTCATCCTGGCGATGGCCCATTACCTGATGTACCGCCGCAATTTCCGGCGGATCCTTGGCCTGTTCATTCCGTTTCTGCTGACCCTGGTCCCGTTGGTCCTGATCCTCAAGGAGCCGGACCTGGGGACCGCGTTGCTGTTTCTACCGATGCTGTTTGCGATGCTCTTGGCTGCGGGGGCGCGGGTGCGGCACCTGGTGATGATCGGGATGCTGGGCGTGGCGGTGACCCCGGTCCTGTGGCTGGGGATGAACGCGGAACAACAGTCCCGGGTGGTCTCGTTACTGACCCAGGAGGAAGACGGGCCGGTACCCCGGGGTGACGGCTACCACCTGTACCAGTCGAAGCGGATGCTGTCGCTGGGTGGAACGTGGGGCAGCGAGTTGGCCGGGATGCCCGTCGATGACCCGGCAGCGTATCACTTGCCCGCGGCGAGGACCGATTTCGTCTTCTGCCTGATCGGTGAACGATTTGGGATGATCGGTAGCCTGGTCACGCTGGTCATCTACGGAGTGTTGATCATCAAGGGACTCGCGATCGCTTTTGCGACTCGGGAACCATTCGGGCGGTTGCTGGCCACGGGAATCGTCACGCTGCTGGCGACCCAGGCGATCATCAACACCGGCATGACCGTCGGGTTGATGCCGATCACCGGGATGACCCTGCCCCTGGTCAGTTACGGTGGATCGAGCCTGGTGGCGACGGCGATCGCGCTGGGGTTGTTGATCAACGTGGCGATCCGGCCGGGATACGAGGTGACTTCCGAGCCGTTCCGGTTTACCGCGGGTGCAGGCTAGACGCCTGCCCCGCTGTACCGAATTCGCCCCCGTCGCGGGGAAAGAACGCGGACCACGTTATTTCTGGAAGAAATCTGTGGGTCCACGCAGCGTGTAGTACGGGTACTGCACGACGGCCGGTGGCTGATTGGCAGCCGGGTAGCTCAGGTTCTCGGGTGTCTTGTACTCGAAGGTGTGATAGTGCCCGCCGTGGAAAGCACCTCGCGGTTCGTGTTCGCCGTCGTGCATCACGGCATGATTGGCCGGAGCAAACTGCGGTTCAGTCGGAGCCTGACCTCGCACAATTCCTCGAGGATTCTGGCAGCCGACGGCCAGTGAAACGGCCAAGCAGGTGGCCAGGCTCAGGGTCATTCGTGTCGTCATCGTCGGGTACCCCCTCCGGCCTTTCGACCGGTTGCAGTGAACTGGTGTTGTTCGATAACGCCGTCCATGCGCCGGACGCCGTGATATTCCTATCGGCAACAAAGGCTCCCCGAGGCCACAGAATGCGGAAAATCGGTCGGACCCAAACAGCTTCACCAACTCATCGATCTTGCGGCATCCGTGTGATCGAACTAGATTACCGCGCTCCGGTTTGGCGATTGTCGCATTGATGTTGCATGGATAGAGAGCGTTTATCGTGTACGTTTCCGTGACTTCCCGTTGTCTGGGTGATTTGCCGTTCCTGGACGCCTGCAGCTTGCTGGCTGATTACGGTTACACCCGGATCGAGTTCTGGCTTGATGAAAACAGCGACCACCTGAAACCTTCAGAGGTGGTTGCTGACATCGACGGGTTCATCAGCCGGTACCGCGCCGCATCGCGGTTGACACCGGTCGCGTTTTGTTTCGAGCAGCCCGTCGAGGTGGAGACATTTCGGGAGATTGCCCGGTTGGCGAAGTTGATGCGGGTCGCGCAGATCACGATCCCGTCGACTCCACTGGGGACTCCATTCAATGCCGAGATCGAGCGTTTGCAGGAGTTGTTGCAGATCAGCACCGCGGCCGGTCTGCAACTGTCGATCCGCACCAAGACAGGACACCTGACCGAGGACGCTCACACCGCAGTTGAACTCTGCCAGGCCGTCAATGGAGTGGGTCTCTCGCTGGACCCCTCCTACTACATCTGCGGCCCGCACAAGGGCGAGTCGTACGACCAGGTGTTTCCCTACGTCTACCACGTGTACCTGAGAGACACGACCTCCGACGAGATCCAGGTCCAGGTTGGGCTGGGCGAGGTGGATTACAGTCGTCTGATCAGCCAGTTGCGTCGCGAGGATTACGATCGGACGCTGTCGGTCGATTTCTTTCCCGACCAGTACGGTGACCTCGACCGCGCGCTGGAGCTGAGAAAAATGCGGATGCTGCTCGAGTCGTTGCTGATCTGAGCCGGCTCTAGAAGTCGTCGGGATTGCCGAAGAGATTGCCGCCGTCACCGGTGCCGCCCTTCAGAGCCGATCGTTCGATTCTCTCGACAGGTGGCAGGTCCTCTTCCGGTGTGTCGCCTGCGGCGTCCCCGGCTGGCCGATCCTTCAATGCTTTCATCGACAGCGAGATTCGTTGCCGATCGACGTCGACCTCGAGGATCTGGACGTCGATGGACTGTGCTTCGCTGAGCACATCGCTGACGCGGCGTACCCGGGTGTGCTCGAGTTCGCTGATATGCACCAACCCCTCGATTCCGGGGGCCAGTTCCACGAAGGCGCCGAAGTCCATGATCCGGGTGACGGTGCCGCTGACGTGCTTGCCGACGGCGAACATGTCGACGGCTTCCTGCCAGGGGTCACCCGACAACTGTTTCATTCCCAGGCTGATCCGGCTGCGCTCGGTGTCGATTCCCAGGATCTTGACCTCGACCGCCTGCCCCTGGGTCAGCACCTGATCGGGATGATTCAGCCGTGACCAGCTGATTTCCCCGATGTGCAGAAAGCCGTCGAGTCCACCGAGGTCGACAAAGGCACCGTACTCCTTGAGTGTCTTGACCGTACCGTTGCGAATGTCTCCGACGTTGAGTTGTTGCCACAGTTCGGCCGCAGCGTCCTTCTGTTCTTCTTCGAGCAGCGCCCTGCGGCTGACCACGAGGTTGCGTTTTCTGGAATCGACCTCCATCACCTGCACGGAGAGTTTCTGGCCGACAAACGGTTCCAGGTCCTCGACGTAGGCACGGTCGACCTGTCCGGCCGGCAAGAAGCCTCGCAGTGCTCCGACCTCGACTTCGAGTCCACCCTTGTTGGCTTTCTTGACGACGCAGTCGCACTTCATACCGACGGTCACCGCGTTCCAGTCACCTCCGACGCGTCGTCGTCCTCGCGGAAGGTTGAGCTGGATCAGGCCCTCATCGGCGTCGTACCGTTCGAAGGCCACGTCGATCACCTGGCCCACTTCCGGGTCGCTCTTGTCCCACTGTCGGCGGGGAACAATGCCGGTGGATCTCATCCCGATGTCGACGAACACGTTGTCCGGGTCGATGGCCTGGATGGTCCCTTTCAGCCGCGTGCCCTCCTCGAGATCCTCCTCCGCCTCGATCCGTTCGCCGGTTTCACCCGAGTCTTCGCCATCGACGCTGGCGACAGCCTGGGCGGCCAGGTCCAGCAACTTGGCGTCGTCGCTGGCGAGCGCGGCTTCGATTTCGGCTTCGAGTGCGGCATCGAGGTCATCGTCGGGAGGCAGTTCGACGGCTGGAGCAGCCTCCTTTTGTGCCACTGGAGGCGGATCCGCGGGTTCGGCCTCCGTTGCGGCAGCGGCTGCCACGTCGGCCAGCTTCTCCTCGATCGAGGGTTCGTCCTCCGACGGGGTTGTTACCGGTTTGATCCGCGATGGAATCGCCCGGGCCGAATCGCCACCGGTTGGTTTGAGTGTCGGTCTTTTCCGCTCGGAACCGGACGATTCCGCGGATGGCACTTCGACGGCGGTGTCGTCGACGGCCTCTTCAGGTGGTGTCGGTGTGGTGTCGTTCACGGCAGCAGGCTCCAGTCGAGCGGGATCAAAGACCCGGTGACGGGTTATTTCGACGTGTTCGTTTCGTTGCCGGTCGAGGCCTTGACGCAACGTAGCCCGATCGCGTCGCTCTTGACGTGATCGGGGAGCGGCAACCTGGTCGTACTTTTCAAGGACGAGTACCGGTCTCGCCAGGAACCGCTGCGAATCACCCGGGATGAGTATTTTTTCGATCCGTCCCAGGCCCCACTGTCCTTGGGGGCACCCGTGTAGTCGGGATGCCAGGCGTCGGCGACGAATTCCCACAGGTAGCCATGCATGTCATAGAGGCCCCAGGGGTTGGGCTTGAGGGCTCCAACGGGTGGATCATTTCCGGCGGCATTGCCGGTGTGCCAACCGAAGGGATCCAGCAGGGATGCCTTGTTGCCGGTGTCGCTTTTGCCACGGGCGTCCTGGCCGAAGCTGTAGTCGGTGGTGGTTCCCGCGCGGCAGCAGTACTCCCACTCGGCCTCGGTCGGCAGGCGGATTTCCTCGTTCGCCCCGATCAATTTCATGCTCCGCATCATTGCCGTCGCCCGTGCACAAAACGCCACCGCTTCCTGCCAACTGAGCATCTCGACAGAATTTCTCGGGCCGGTCCACTTGCTGGGGTTTTTTCCCATGACCGCTTCCCAGAGGTTCTGGGGCACCTCGTACTTGGCAATCGAGAATCCGCCAACGAGGCGGACCGTCCGGGCCGGTTTCTCGCTGGCGTCACCCTTGTCGCTGCCCATCACGAATGTCGCGGGGAATTGTCCCTTGCCCGGAGTGATCGCGACGAATTCCTCGTTGAAAGTTTTCAGCAGGGACTGTCTTTGGGCAGTGGTCATGGGAGATTTCTTGTCAGTTTTTTTGTCCTGGGCCGAGGCGATCAGGGCGATCGTGAGGACCACAACGGTGACCAGGGAGATCCGGAACGGGCGATGCATCGGTACGACTCGCGTTGAGTGTGTTTTAGGGTCATGTCATTACTATCGAAGTTGTCGACAGGTCGCAACGATTGGACGTCACACTCGGGGCCACCGAAATGATCCGGCGTCGTCGATCCGCCTGTGTGCGACAAGCAATGTCGTGCCCAGGTGCGAGCGTGAAGTGGTGTGGCAGTTTGACGGACGCTGGTCCAGTGGTCAGAGTGTGCGGTCATGAGTGATCCGGAGACACGGCCACCGCGAAGCAACCAGTTGCTGTCGAAGACCGCCAGCCGTTTGGTCGTGGTCGACGTGCAACAGAAACTGTTGGACCATATCCCGGTTGCGGGGAGCCTGGTTGAAAACTGCCGTCGTCTGGTTCGTGGCGCGCAGTTGCTCGGTGTTCCCGTCGCGGCGACCGAGCAGTACCCCGCGGGTCTCGGGCCGACGACCCAGGTGCTCGCGGAGTTGCTCGACGAGATTCCCGAGAAGTTGCGGTTCAGTTGTGCCGAGTGCCTGGACTGGAGTCCGACGGGAGAGGGGCAGGACCAACGCGACCAGGTGGTGATTTGCGGCATCGAGGCCCATGTCTGTGTTCTGCAGACGGCGTTGGACCTGGTGGCTCAGGGTTTCCGTGTTTTTGTCGTGGCCGACGCGGTTGCCAGTCGTCACAAGCTGGACTGGAAAACTGCCCTGGGACGACTCGCTGATTCAGGTGTCGTTGTGCTGACGACCGAGAGCGTGTTGTTCGAGTGGTGCGAGGTGGCCGGTACCGACGAATTCCGCCAGATCAGTCGTTTGGTGACTGGCAAAGACAAAGCTTGAAACGGCTTCCAGCGGGGGGGTACAACGGAGTGTGTTGCGGATGACCGTCCGTGACCGATCGGTTCACTTTGACGACGGCAAAAAAATGGCTTCAACCGTTCCCGTTCCAACCAGCACCGCTGCCCAGTCGGCCGCTTTTCCCAATCTCAGGATGCGTCGCCTGCGGACACACCCGCGGTTGCGAGAGATGGTGCGCGAGACGCGATTGTCTCCGTCGGACTTTATCCTGCCGCTGTTCGTGCGTCATGGAGAGAACCAGAGGGTTCCCATCGCCTCGATGCCCGGTCACAACCAGTTGACAATCGACTTGTTGGCCGACGAGGTGTCCGAGATTGCGGCACTGGGAATCCCGGCGGTGATCCTGTTTGGGATTCCGGCCGAAAAGGATGCGGTGGGCAGCGACGCCTGTGATGATCACGGGATCGTGGCCGAGGCGGTTCGCGCGATCAAGGCGGGCGGCAGTGACCTGCTGGTGATCACCGATGTGTGTTTTTGCGAGTTCACCGATCACGGTCACTGCGGGATCATCAACGATCGCCACGGACCGCTGGATGTCGACAATGATGCGACCCTGGAGATCCTGGCGACCCAGGCTGTCGCCCATGCCCGTGCCGGTGCCGATATGGTGGCTCCCTCGGGAATGATGGACGGGATGGTTGGTGCGATCCGGGGTGGACTCGATGCGGCGGGTTTCACGAACCTGCCGATTCTCAGCTACGCCGTCAAATACGCTTCGGCCTTTTACGGCCCGTTTCGCGACGCTGTTGAGAGTGCTCCCCAGTTCGGGGACCGTCGCACCTACCAGATGGATCCGGCCAATGCGGGCGAGGCGTTGCGGGAGGCGGCCCTGGATGTGGCCGAGGGTGCAGACCTGCTGATGGTCAAGCCGGCCCTGGCGTACCTGGATATCATTCGCCGCGTCAAGGAGGCCCATCCGGGTGTCCCGTTGGCCGCCTACAACGTCAGCGGCGAGTTTGCGATGGTGAAGGCCGCGGCCGCGGCCGGCTGGATCGACGAGCAGGGCGTGGCCCTGGAGAGCTTGCTGGCGATCAAGCGAGCCGGGGCGGACATGATCCTGACCTACTTCGCCAAGGATGCCTGTCGCTGGCTGGCGTAGTGGTTGGTGTCACGAGGATCCGCAGCCGGCGCGGTGGTCTCTCAAGAGTCGTTCGACGTCGGCGTGGCGTGCCTGCTTGAGCGAATTGAACGAGATCTTGACCGCTTCACGACCACCCTTGTAACCGGTGATCTCACGAGCTTGCCCCAGCCCGGCCACGCGGCCCAGCGGAATCGTGCCGGGTGGCCCCAGCAGGAACAGTTCGACTGACTGAACCCGCTTGGTCCACAGTTGGGCCCAGACCGGACCCCCGGGGGTCAACCGGAACGACACCGAGTTGCGACCGGTCCAGTCGACGACGACATCTGGTCCAACGGCCTGCAGCTGGTCGGCCAGCAAGTCGACCAGTTCTGCGG
Organism: Planctomycetaceae bacterium; assembly: GCA_002724415.1. Taxonomy (GTDB): domain Bacteria; phylum Planctomycetota; class Planctomycetia; order Planctomycetales; family Planctomycetaceae; genus UBA8437. Next base: position 43,962 of record PBOU01000106.1, on the reverse strand, counting down.
GCCACCTCACTCGTTTGCCGGGCGGAAAGCCTTTTTGCAGGCGGTGCCACTTTCGTCCCAGTACTTTCCACGGCTCCAGGTCGGCCGTGTTGTCCCGGGAACGGGTGGTTTGTTCCAGGAAGGCATCGCGCGCGGTGACCAGAAACGCCTCGAATTCAGGAGTATCAATCTCGCTGAGCCAATGCACCTTCAGTGTCACTTCCTGCCAGGGTCCCTTGATGTTCTTGACCCGCACTCGCGAGTCGCGGCCATAAACCGGCAACTCGTCGATGTCGTCCAGTGGCTTGAGATCCAGGCGGGGTGCGAGTTCCTCCTGGCGAAACGTGTTGCGGCGGACCCGGAACTTCAATGTCCCCAGCCACTCGCTTCCGGTCAGGGCGTGGAAAAACCAGCCGTCTTTTTTCACCGGCCCGGTGATCGTGACAACGCTGCGGTGATTGAAGTCGGGGGGGAGCAAATCGTCGGAGTCCTCAAGCCGGTCAAGAATCCTGGCGAGAACCGTTCCCTCCCATCGCGCTGGCTGACCGTTGTGTGCGATGCGATCACTGGTGTGCCAGCGTCGTCCGTCCTGTTCCCAGGGCATCCGCGTGTCGCGACCGATCTTGCGGAAGTCGAGATCCCCGTCGCGCTTTTCGGTGACGGCTTTCACGTTGAAAATGTCCCGGGTTGCTCTCTGGCCGGTTTTCAACACGGGAGTCAACAATTCACCCGTCCAGGAACGTGTTCCGTTTTTTCCGCGACGTTTCGCCGCGCGGGCCTGTTTGACCACGTCCTCGGGAGTTCCTTCCGCGACGATCCGACCGCCATTGGCCCCGGCCTCCGGACCCAGGTCCACGATCCAGTCGGCCGTTTTGATCACGTCGAGGTTGTGTTCGATCACGACGACCGTGTTTCCCGCTTCGACAAGGCTCTGAAGCACTTTCAGCAGCTTGTCGATGTCGTCGAAGTGCAGTCCGGTGGTGGGTTCGTCGAGCAGGTAGAGGGTGCGTCCGGTCTGTGGGCGCGCCAATTCGGCGGCCAATTTCACCCGCTGGGCCTCTCCACCGGAAAGTGTGGGAGCGGGTTGTCCGAGCGTGAGATAATCCAGTCCGATGGCACACAGGGTGGCCAGGGGAGCCCGGATCCGCGGGATATTTTCGAACAGTGCCAGTGCATCGCCAATGGGCATATCGAGCACATCGGCGATCGTGTGGCCGTTGTAGGTCACCGCGAGCGTCTCGGTGTTGTAACGTCGACCGTGGCACTCATCGCACTCGACCCAAACGTCCGGGAGGAAGTGCATCTCGATGCATTTCTGCCCGTTTCCCTCGCACGATTCGCATCGACCCCCGGCCCGGTTGAAACTGAACCGCCCGGGCCGGTAGCCCCGCACCTTGGCCTCCGGCAACCGCGTGAACAACTCGCGGATCTCATCAAAAACGCCCGTATAGGTTCCGGGATTGGACTTGGGCGTGTTCCCCAGGGGCTGCTGGTCGACGGCGATCACCTTGTTGAGCTGTTCGACGCCCCGCAGGGCATCGAATGGTCCCGGAGGATCGCCGGTGCGGTGCAATTGTCGGGTCACGGCCCGGGCGAGAGTGTCCTCGATGAGTGAACTTTTTCCCGACCCGCTGACCCCGGTGATGCAGGTCAGTGTCCCCAGTGGAATCCGGAGCCGGACATTGTCGAGGTTGTTCTGTCGTGCCCCGTCGAGTTCCAGCCAACTCCCGCCAGGGGGATCCACGGTGGCGTCGTCAACGGGCGGCATTCTCCGGGTGTCGGGAATCGAAATCGAACGACGATCCGAGAGGAATTGACCGGTCAGCGACCGGGGCTTTTCGGCCAGTTCGTCGGGAGGTCCCTGCGCGACGACGCGGCCCCCGTGTCGTCCAGCGGCGGGACCAAAATCGACAAGACGATCGGCCGTCTCCAGCACCTCGCGGTCGTGCTCGACCACCACCAGCGTGTTGCCGAGATCTCGCAGTCGTTTTAGTGCGCCGAGCAATCGGCGATTGTCCCGGGGGTGCAGTCCGATGGTGGGTTCATCAAGAACATACAGGACCCCGGTCAAGGCGCGGCCCACCTGTCCGGCCAGACGGATTCTTTGGCTCTCTCCGCCGGACAGGGTCGGGAAGGGTCGCGACAGGGACAGGTAGTCCAGTCCCACGTCGACCAAGAATTTCAACCGGCTGGTCGCTTCACGCAACAGGTCGCCGGCGATTTTCTTCTGATCCCGGTTCAGCTTGATGTTCTTCAGTACACCAAGTGCCTTGTCCAGCGGCAGGTCGCACAGGGACCCGATGGTGTGGCTGGCGAGTTGTACGGCAGCCACGTCGGGACGCAGCCGATGGCCACTGCAGGCCGAACAGTCGACCTCACCGACGAGATCCAGCAACCGGTTGCGGTAGCTCCTGGAAACACGTGATGCTTCCTCGATCGCCGGATACAGCCCCTTGTACTGCATCGAAACGGTGCCACCCTCGGGCAGATCAACCGGGAACCATCGTTCGCCGCTACCGTAGAGCACCAGCCGGCGGGTGGCTGGAGGCAGTTTCGAGAACGGGATATTTCTTGGCAGGCCGAATTCACGATCCAGTCCGTCGAGCACGTTGCTGAACAGTGGCACGGTTGTCGGGTCGGGCCAGGCAGCGATCGCGCCCTGGTCGATTGTCTTGGAGTCGTCGGCGACCAGGGCGGCCAGGTTGGTGCCCTGCTCAATCCCCAGGCCCTCGCACCCGGTGCACCAGCCCAGTGAACTGTTGAAGGAAAAGTGATTGGGAGTCAGTTCCTCGAAGCTGATCCCGCAATTCTCGCACGCCGCGTGCAGGCTGAATGGTTCGACGGTCCAGTCGGGTTCCTCGCGGTCGGGATTCTCGGTGGCGATTCTCATCTCGCCTCGGCCCAGCCCCAGAGCCATTTCGACGCTGTCGGCCACACGGGTCCGCGAGGTTGTCCCGGGCGTGATCCGGTCGACGACAACCTCGACGGTGTGTCGTCGCCTGCGGTCAATCTCGGGCACCTCCTCGATCCGGCAGGTCGTCCCGTCGATGCGGACTCGCCGGAAACCGTCCTCCTGGAGTGATCGCCACAATCCCTGGTAGTCCTGCCCGACACGGATTTCCTGGGGGGCCAGGACCAGGACACGGTCACCAGCAGGCAGGTCACGAACCCGGGCAATCACCTCGTCGGTCGTCTGCCGGCTGATCGGGATCGCGCATGCCGGGCAGACGCGGGTGCCCAGCCGAGTGAACAGCACCCGCAGGTAGTCGTATATCTCGGTCACCGTGCCCACGGTCGACCGGGGTGTGGTCCCGGTGTTCTTTTGTTCGATGGCGATCGCCGGGGAGAGTCCCTGGACCTGCTCGACTCGCGGCTTGGGCATCTGGCCGAGGAACTGCCGCGCGTAGGCCGAGAGGCTTTCGACGTAGCGACGTTGTCCCTCGGCGTACAGCGTGTCCATTGCCAGTGACGACTTGCCGCTGCCGCTGGGCCCGCAGAAGACGCTGAACTGGTTGCGGGGCACCTTCAGGTTGACGCCCTTGAGGTTGTGCTGGGCGGCACCGCGAACCACGATTTCTGTTGATGGTTTTCGCCGGGCCCGCGATGTCGGCTTGCGCGGGGCCGTCACCCCGTCGTGTTGGTTGGGGTGGCCGTTGGTCGCGGAAAGCAGTGGGGCGAGTGCCCGTCCCGTGTGCGATTCTGGGCAGTCGGCAATGGTCTCAGGCGGTCCGGCTGCCACGATCCGTCCACCACCGGCCCCGCCCTCGGGACCCAGGTCGATTACCCAGTCAGCGGTTTTGACAACGTCGAGATTGTGCTCGACCACCAGCACGGTGTTGCCCTCGTCGACGAAACCGTGCAACACGTCCAGCAGCTTGCTGATGTCGGCGAAGTGCAGGCCGGTGGTGGGTTCGTCGAGCAGGTAGATGGTGTTTCCGGTTGATCGCTTGCCCAGTTCCCGGGCCAGCTTGATTCGCTGGGCCTCGCCTCCGGAGAGGGTCGGGGAGGGTTGTCCGAGCTTGAGGTAATCGAGTCCCACCTCGCGGAGCGTGCCGAGCAGTCGTGACACCCTCGGATGATTGCGGAAATGCTCGAGAGCTTCCTGCACGTCCATCTCGAGAACCTCGGCGATGTTCTTCGTCCGGAACCGGACCTCCAGGGTCTCGTGGTGAAATCGTCGGCCCTCGCAGACCGGGCAGGTGACCCAGATGTCGGCCAGGAAATCCATCTCGAGCCGGGTTGCTCCGTAACCCTCGCACGCTTCACACCGGCCCCCCTTGACGTTGAAGCTGAATCGGCCTGGCTTGTAGCCGCGGGCTCGTGCCTCGGGCAGTTTGCTGTAGAGGTCACGAATGCTGTCGAGCAGCTTGACGTATGTGGCGGGATTGGAGCGTGGGGTGCGGCCGATGGGCGCCTGGTCGATGTTGATGGCCCGATCGAGATGTTCGAGTCCGGACACCTCGCGATGTGAACCCGGTTCGCCCTTGCCGGAGTTGAGTTCGCGGTTGAGCACCTGCCAGAGGATGTCGTTGGCCAGTGAGCTCTTGCCCGATCCGCTGACCCCGGTGATGCAGACGAAGGCTTTCAGCGGGATCGGCACGTTGATGCCGCGGAGATTGTTGTGTCGCGCGGCCTTGACGGTCAGGCGATCCTTGCCGATGGCCCGTCGCTGTTGTGGGACCGGGATCGAATCGACCCCGCTGAGGTACCGTCCGGTCACGCTGTGCCGGTTCGTTTCGACCTCCCGGACCGATCCCTCGGCCACCACGCGGCCACCACGGATTCCTGGACCGGGTCCGAAATCGACAACGTGATCGGCTGCTCGTATCGTTTCCTCGTCGTGTTCGACCACGATCACGGTGTTGCCCTGGTCCCGCAGATCGGCAAGGCTCTCCAGCAGCAACTGGTTGTCGCGTGGGTGGAGTCCGATCGAGGGTTCATCCAGGACGTAGACGACACCGACCAGCCCGCTGCCGATTTGTCCGGCCAGGCGGATACGCTGGGTTTCGCCGCCGGAGAGGGTCGGGGCGGATCGGTCCAGGGCGAGGTAGTCGAGTCCACAGCGGAGCAGGAATCCCAGCCGGGCTCGGATTTCCTTGAGCACATCGACGGCGATCAGTTGTCCGGTGGAATCGAGTTCGATGTCCTCGAAGAACGCGGCCGCTTCGCCGATCGACATTCCGCAGACTTCCGGCAGGCTGCGACGTCGGCGGGCGGTTGTCCGGCCGAAGTGGTTGTTGGCCGTGGTGATCGTGACGGCCTGGGCTTGCTGGTTGAGCCGTGTTCCCCGGCAGGTCGAGCAGTCGGTGAACTGCATCGCCTTCTCCAACTGCCTGCGTCGCATGGGGTTGTTTGTCTTGTGGTACGACTCGAGCAGCTTGGGGATCACGCCGGCAAACGTGCCGCCGTGCTTCCAGACCCCGCCACGGTAACGCCAGGAGAAGGTGATATGCCGGTCGCCGGTTCCGTGAAGGATCAGCCGTCGAGACTCCTCGCAGAGATCCTTCCAGGGCGTTTTCATGACCGCATCGGGTTCGAGTTGGAGATCGGCCTCGATGGCCGCAGCGGCACCCTGGTAAATGTGCCGCCGCCAGCGGCCGATGCGCCGGACGGCTCCCAGCAACCCGATGGCACCCGTCCACAGGGACTTGCCCGGTTGAGTCACCAGCTGGTCCGGAAGAAACTCGTGCCGCCGGCCCAGCCCGTTGCAATCCAGGCACATTCCCATTGGGCTGTTGAAGCTGAACAACTGTGGAGTGGGCGGTTCGTAGCTGATGCCACAATCCGAGCAGGCGTAGAGCGAACTGTAGAGCTTGTCGGTTGATGTGCTGGTCCCGGGAGAATCTTGACCGGGAACGGTTCCGGCGTTGGTTGCGACGGCCAGCAGCAGAGTTCCCGCGCCAAGTCTCAGGGCGGTCTGAACTGCCTCTGCCAATCGTGAGCGACCTCCCCGGCCCGCCGACAGTCGGTCGATGACCAGTTCGATGGTGTGTCGCATCTGGCGGTCGAGGCCGAGGTTGTCGGTCAACGAGACGATTTCGCCGTCGACGCGAGCCCGGACAAATCCCTGTTTCAACAGGTCGTCGAACAGGTCGCGGTACTCGCCCTTTTGCTGTTGAATCAACGGGGCCAGGATGCTGAATCGGGTTCCAGTCGGCAGCCCGCCAATCGACTCGACGATCTGCTCGGTGGTCTGGGCCTGGATCTCGCGGCCGCAACGGGCACAACCAGGCCGACCGACCCGGGCGAACAGGACTCGGAGATAGTCCTGGATCTCGGTGATGGTTCCCACGGTACTCCGCGGGTTCCGACTGGCCGACTTTTGCTGGATCGAGATTGACGGGGCCAGGCCACTGACCCGGTCGACATCCGGCTTGGGCAGTTGCCCGAGGAACTGGCGTGCGTAGCTCGAGAGGCTCTCGACGTAACGCCGTTGCCCTTCCGCGTAGAGCGTGTCAAATGCCAGGGAACTTTTCCCCGATCCGCTCACGCCGGTCATCACGATCAGTTGGTTGCGCGGCAGCGTGAGGCTGACATTACGGAGATTGTGTTCGCGGGCGCCACGGATCTCGATGTCCGCCGCTTCGACTGCCAATCCCTTGCCCGGCCGTGTCCGGCTCACGTTTCCAGGCTCGGCTGGTTTTCTGTGTCGGTATCCGGCTCGTCATCTGGCGAGGTTGGCTCGGCGTCGTCCATCTCCGCACCGTCATTGTCATGACTCCGTCGATGTCGACGTTTTTGTTTTCGCGATTGTTTCCGGGGTCGATCATCATCGGTGACGGGTTGTTCTGTGTCGGGATGTTCGACATCGATCGTGTCGACTTCGTCGACCTGTTCAATCGTGATGGATGGAAAGGTGAATCGCCTGGCAGCTCGCTGGGCACTGTCGTCGAGTTGCATGAACTCATCGTCGATGGGACAACGCCGGCTGGTGATGTGCCCTGCCGTCTTCAGCACACGTTGGCACTTGGGGCAGCGCCAGACGCGTCGCACGTCGAGATCGAGCCGAATTCCGGGACCCTTGATGACCTGTTCCTCCCTTTCGCTCCTCTTCGCGCCCAGCGGCGCTGCCACTACCATGCACGCCCGCTCAGGCCGTGCACCGCTGTTCTATTCTCGGGCGTTGCCTCCGGTCGGGCAAGCCCGTCGCGTCTATCTCGGGACCGTTGATGAACCCACGTCCTTCATTGTTCAGAGCGAAAGTGGGACAGTTGGCCGCCGGTCTGCTGATGGGAATTGCTGACACGATTCCCGGAGTTTCCGGCGGAACGGTGGCGATGGTCCTGGGAATCTACGATCGCCTGGTGACTGCTATCAGCCGGTGTGACAACACCCTGGCGGGGCTGGTGTTTCGGCGTCGTTGGCGCGAGGCGGCTGGCCGGATTGACCTGGGATTTCTGTTGGCTTTGGGTGTGGGCATCGGCGGGGGGATCCTGGCCCTGGCGTCGGTGATGAAGGTGTTGCTGCAGGACCATCCGTCGGAGGTCAACGCGGTGTTCTTCGGATTGGTCGCGGGATCGTGCCTGGTGGTCACCCGGTCAATCGGCAACTGGAATGGACTTCGAGTGGCAGGGATGCTGGCGGCTGTCGTCGTGACCTTCCTGGTGGTCGGCGTTCCCTCGGACACGGTCAAGCCGGTTGGCAGCAAGTGGTTCGTGTTCTTCAGTGGAGTGATCTCCATTTGTGCGATGATCCTGCCGGGCGTCAGCGGCGCTTTCCTGCTGAAGGTGCTGGGCCAGTACGACCGCATCATCGGACTCATCTCCGATGTGGTCCATGGCCAGGCCACCTCGGAATCACTGCTGATTCTCGCGGTGTTTGCGGGCGGATGCCTGGTCGGGTTGATTGGTTTCAGCAAGCTGCTGCGGTGGCTGTTGGCCAATTTTCGGGAGACGACCCTGGCGGTGTTGTGTGGTGCGATGTGCGGTTCGCTGCGGGTGCTGTGGCCGTTCGGCAACCGGGGCCCGGAAGGTGGAATGATCCCGGCGGTTTTGCTGGTGGCCGGTTTTGTCGTCGTGTTGGTACTGGATCGCCTGGCCAGCAGGAATGAGCCGGGTCACTCAGAAGACCGAGAAGAGTAGCAAGGCACTGGCACGAACCAGCCACTTGCGGTCATCGGCGGTGATCTTGCCGGCGTCGAGGATCTGGCGGCACTTGTTGCGGGTGGTGCTGACCAACAGTTTCTGGAGATCGGTCAGCCCCTTCAGGCGTTCCTCCTCCATCATCAGGGATGTGATCCGGTGCAACGCCCTGGGTTCGTCGAGGCCGAGTTGAACCTTGTCGACCCATTCCGGGTCGGCTCGTCCGTCGGCCACCTCTGTCAGTATCGCGAGCACCAGGTTGGTGATACGGGCCAGCTTGGGGAAGTCGACCTTCTCGGGCGTATCGCGGGGTGTGTGGTAGTCGGGGTGTTCTCCGGTCGAGAAGAACAGGAACGGCACCTTGCGGTCACGAAAGGGGCCGTAGTCGCTGCGGGTTCCGACCAGGTCCGCACCAAGCCGGGCCACTTCCAGTCCACGTGGTGAGCCCACCCGGTCGAGCACCGTGCGGAGTTGTGGAGCGTGTTCGCTGCCCAGGCAAAAGACGGTGGGAAGCGGCAGATTGCCCAGTGATCGGCCGACCATGTCGGCGGTGATGAACAGTTTCACTCGTTCCAATGGCCAGGGCGGGTGGGCGGCGAACCACCGCGACCCCCAGAGGAGTCGTTCCTCGAGATCGAAGCCGACGAACGCGATGGTGCGATCCGGCGGTGTCTTTCGGTTGGCGAGGTGACGGGCGATTTCGAGCATCAACGCCACTCCACTCGCGTTGTCGTCAGCACCAGGGTAGACCGAATTCTTGCTGACACCCAGGTGATCGTAGTGCGCACTGAGAATCACGATCTCATCGGACTTGCGGCCCGGCAGGATGGCCCCGACGTTTCGACCAATCGTGCGCGGTGTTGTTTTTTTCTCGTCCGCCCGTCCGGGCAATGGCTGGAAGTAGCTGTCACCAAAGAGTGGTCTCAGTTTGAGGCGACGGAAGTGGTCGCGGAGGTAATTGGCCGATTCCCGGGCCGATTCTCCCGAGCGACCACGGCGTGCCGGATCGGCGAGCCATTCGACATGAGGTTTGACTCCCGAGACTGAAATCGGCGTGGGCGTCGTCGTCTTGTCGGCTGCGTGTGCGGTGGCGAAACCAGAGAGCAGCAACACCACGCACCCGAACGAGCAGGGATTCGGGACGTTTGCAAACCAGGATGTCCGGGGACGAGATTGCATTCTTGGTGCCTTTTTTCCAACGGCGGAAGCCTATCCGGACCTGTTGGAACCGGCAACCCCCCCTGGAGGGTCATGGTCCGGTTTCGACGATTGTGACGAAGTTTCCTGTTGTATCGGTCTTTGGGCTGACGATATAGCAAGTGAACGCCTCGGTGAGGCGCGCACCTGCGTCACTTGGAGAGTGAGACAATGCGTCAAGGATCAATCCTGACAGCCGTGCTTGTTGCCACAGTCGTGGCGGTGGCCACTTCGCTGAGTTCCACACCTGCCGAAGCCGCGGGCGGTGGGCAACCGACCGACTGGAAACGTTTCTACTACTATCCCTACGTCTATTATCCGCACAACTTCCAGCGGCCCCAGGGCAGCTTCAATCACCTGTACTACCGGTATTCGCCGACCTGGCGGATCCCGGTCATGCGTGACGGCTGGCACAACTTTTACCAGATGAAGCGGCCTTACCATCGGGGCAACCACTTCAAGCTGGATGTCTTCTAGGCCGAATCACGCGACCCAGGTTACTCGACCGGATCGGCTCGACCGAGTTGATCCGGAGCCGGAGCGTCTCAGGACCCGTTCGATTCGTCGGATGGGTTCTGTGCGTTAACGAGGAATCCACCGAACGGTTCCCCGGCCTTTCACCCGGACAGGAACACGTCGTCTCGAGCGTTCTCGTCAAGGTCGTAGATCGCCAGGACGCAGTCATCGATGCGCTGTTCGAGGCGGTCGATCCGAAGGGATTCCTCCGCCCCAGAGGGCCGGGCCTCCTCGGGCACGGCGCACACATCGAGCAATGTTTTCACAGTGGAAACTATCACCTCGTAGGCCTCCCACTGCACCGGGTTGTCTCGAGCCGGCCAGATGACTGGCAGATCACGGAGTGAGCGGACCTTGACCTGGGGAAACGACGACTGGGACGATTCCCGGACCGCGGTGGTGTAAAGGAATCGGAACAGTCGCGAATTGAGGAGTCCGACGACGTAACGGATGTCGTAACCGTTGTCGGGTTCGTAGAGAGCCAGCAGCGAGTTGCGGAAGTACTCGGCGGTGTTTTTTGGTCCGACGATCGGATGTCGTGCCGTCTGACGGATCACGAATGGTGCCCGCTGGTAAGTCTCCAGTGGACGGATCGAAAAGTACTCGTCGCCATTCGCCTGGTAGTCCAATCGCAATTTCTTGATTGGCGGATCGCACCGCCAGGGATGCACTTGTCTGCCCTCGAGCACGTCGACGTAGCGACCCGGCTGATCGGAATTTTCGACGATCAGTTGTCGCGCACAGTTGCCAGTGTGGACACCCGGATCGCCGACCATCCGGCCCAGGCTCTCACCCTGTTCTTGCACCCGGTCGATCCAGTCGGGACGGCGTGTCGTGATCCAACTGGCACGGCCATCGCTGTCTCGACGGGCAATCATGGTCACCACCGGTGTCACGGCTTCGCCCTCGAACACCGATTCACCATGGTCATTGATCTCGTGCAACGACATTGTCTTGTTGATCGATGTTCTCAGGCCCGCGTAACCTTCCAGGTGAGTGACCTGGGTGGGGAGAACCAGCGCGAGGGTGTGCCCGGCCAGTTCCAGGCCGCGTTGGACGAACATTCCATGGAGCGTGTCCCAGCCGCCTCCGCCCCACTTTTGGAGATAACGGGTTTTGAGGTCGCGGTCGATCGACAACGCCTGGCGGCCGGAAAACGATCCGAAGGGGGGGTTGCCGATGACCAGGTCAAATTGGCCGGTGTTTCCGGGCGTGGGGTCGAGCAGGCCATCGGCTGTGACCAGGTGGGACGTCAATGTCGCGGGTGGCTCTCCCGGAAGTGCGGCGGCCTGCCAGAGCGCGGTCCGGGCCTGGCACACGGCCAGCGGGTCGATGTCGGTCCCGAACAGGCAGTTGCCGATCACCTCGCGACGGAGAGCCGGGTCGGGGTGTCCGGGAGGTTCGAGTTCCAGCCAAACCTGGCGAGCCACCTCGACCAGGAATCGGCCGTCACCACAGGAGGGGTCAAGAATCTTGAGTTGCCGGAGTTGTTCGGGGCTGTTTTTCCAGGGTGCCAGTGCCGCGGTGGCCAGGGTTGTGACCAGTGGACGGGGGGTGAAATAGGCACCACGGTTGCGGCGAGCCGTGGATGCTCGAGCCAAAACCAGAGGAAGTCCGGTCTCGGTGAGAGGGATTTCGTGATCACCCGAGGATGCGTCGCGGACCTCCCATTCCAGCAGGCCCTGGGCCAGCAGTCCCGTTTCGGTCTCGCCGTAGCAGCGGTTGAGTGTACTGGCGATGTCGTGGGGGAGCCGTGCGGTTCCGACGAATTCGGGATGCAAGAGTCCGGGGCACCGGGCTTCCAGCAGGGCCAGGATGACGGCCTGGCGAATCGTCTCTGCCATCACGTCGACAGCCACCCCCTGCTGGACTGTCCAGCTGGCCACCCGCGCCAGGACCCGGTCTCGTTTTGACACGGACAGCGACGCGGCAGAACGGGTGGTGGTCGGGTTGGTCATCAACGGGAGTCCGGCGAGTGCTGCGGTCCGGTGGAAGTGTAGCACGGATTCCCGCGGACAGCGGATTGTGCTAGATCTGTCCCCGGAGTCGTTCATGGAAAAGACCGAAGCGATGATCATCCGCGTGGCGGACTTCAGTGAAACCAGTCGGGTGGTGACGCTGTTTTCTCGCGATTTCGGAAAAATTGCGGCGTTGGCCAAGGGCGGACGCCGGCTCAAGGGGCCCTTCGAGGCTGCTCTTGACCTGCTCGCGACGTGTCAGATAGTGTTCCTCCGCAAGTCGACCAACGCCCTCGATCTCCTCACAGAAGCCAAGCTGATCTCCCGATTCCGGCCGCCTGGCCGCAATATTCACACACTCTATGCCGGTTACTACATTGCCGAATTACTTTCGGGGCTGACAGAAGACTACGACCCTCATCCGGAGTTGTACGACCAGGCCACGTTCGCTTTGCAGCAGCTTGCCGAGGACGTCGATGTGCGTCCGGTGCTGTTGCGATTCGAGATGATCCTGCTGCGAGAAATCGGCCAGATGCCGGCCCTGGATCGCTGCGTGTCGTGCGACACCCTGGTGAATTCTGATCCACAATCTCAGCGACATTTTGCCTTTTGGGTCTCCTCGGGAGGCCTGATTTGTTCACACTGCCAGAGACCGGAGTTCAATTCCCCCACCATCAGTATCGAGGCCGCGGCAGTGTTGACGCGGTTGGCCGATCCCGGTGACGAGTTTTCCGAGTTGCCGATGGAACGGTACCAGGAGATGCGTCGCGTGGTGACGCCGGCGATCTGTCACGTCCTGGAGCGACGCCCCAAGATGCTCCGATTTCTACCCCTCTGAGCCCGATTCGAGTCACTTCAACCGGCCGCCCCGCAACGGTCTGCCATCTTGTCAGGGATGACCATGAAATCCATAGTCGGCCGCGCTGCGGTTCTGGTTGCGGCTTGCCTGCTGGGAGTATCCGTGGGATGTCGTTCGATCCAGGTCGGCGGCCTCGACTCACTCAAGTCGTCGTTGAGTGGTTCCCTTGCGACACTCAAAGACGCCACGACGGTCGACACGGATCGTCATCCGGATGCCGACAACGGCCCGACGATTACCGAGCGGTTGAGATTTGAACAAGCCAAGAAGCTGTCCGAGGCCGGCCGACACGTGGAGGCCGAGGCGTTGCTGAGCGATTTGAAAGGCCAGGGGCCGGCCAGGTACATCGATTTTTCGAAACACACCCGCAAGACGTTCCTGAAGAAACTCGACAAGGATCGTCGTCTCGGAGATGAACTCAACCCGAACCTGATTGATCCCCGGGCGGCGTTTCGAGAGGACGCCCTATTTCTCCTTGCTGAGACCCAGTTCCAACTGAAGAAATACGCGCCGGCACAGGACAGTTACACCGAACTGCTGACCGATTTTCCATCGACCCGACACATCGATCGCTGCAGTGAACGACTCTTTGAAATTGCTCGCTACTGGTTGGACACGCAGAGCTTCAAGGCGGCCGCTAAGATTCGACCGGCCGGGGCCACCGTTCCAGCACCCAAGCCAACTCGGGGAACTCCCCAGGGCTGGTTGGCCCGGTTGCCGGTGGTGCCCAATCTCACCGACAACACCCAGCCGGTCTTCGACACCCGGGGTCGTGCCCTGCAGGCACTGAAGACAGTCTGGCTGAATGATCCCACCGGGCATCTGGCAGATGACGCATTGATGCTGGCGGCGGCGAGCCACCTGGAGCAGGGGAACTCGCGCGAGGCCGATCGCATCCTGACCAACCTCCGCAAGCTCTACCCCAACAGTCCTTATCTAGAATCGGCGTTCCTGATTGGATCTCATGTTCGATTGATGGGTTACCAGGGTTCGCATTATGACGAGACCCCGCTTGACGAGGCGGCCCAGTTGAAGAAAAGCACTCTGGGGTTGTTTCCCGACATTGCCGAGAAGCAGCGACTGCAGTCTGAATTGGCCGATATCGAGAAGGCCCGGGCTGATCGCGAATGGCAGCGGGTCGAATTCTACCGGAAGAAGAATCTGCCCAAGGCGATGGCCGTGCACCTGAACAGGATCCTGGCCCGGTTTGCCGGGACCGCGCACGCACAGCGTGCACGGAAAGAGTTGATTGCCCTGGGGCCGCAATACGCCAATGGCCGTTGGATGGCCACGGAAGTGCGTGCAGCGGGCAATCCCCTGCCTGTTGCTGAGTCCAACTCCGCGACCGTCGAATCCACCGATCTGTCTGCCGAATTTCCCGACCGGTCCGCCTCCGGATCACCCGATTCAAACAAACCGACGTCAGCACCTGATCCCCTGCCCTCCCAACCAGATCCGGAATCACCATCGCAGCCAACACGGCGCGTGATTCCTTCGAATTGAGCTGTTCTTGCGAGTGGGCAAGAGGGCTGTTGGGGCGTACCGGGGATCAACGGGGATCAACGGGATCACATGTTTTATCACCGGCTTCTTTCGACTCGCTCAACGTCGCCGACGCTGGTCGCCGTGGTTGTCTTTCGGCCGCGGTTGCTGACGGCGTTACTGGCTGTTGTCGTGGGTGGTTGCGGTTACGTGGTCGGACCATTGCATCGCGAGCAGGTTCGTTCCATTGCCGTGCCAGTGTTCGCCTGCGAGGACGATCGCCGCGGGCTGGGCTTGCGGTTGACCGAGGCGGTGCACAAGGAGATCCAGAGGCGGTTGCCGTACCAGATCGTTCCCGGAGCGACGGCTGATTCGCGGCTCACGGGACGCGTGCTGGCCTCGTACAAGGACGTGACGGGTGAGACGCGAGACGATGATCCTCGGACGCTGCAACTGCAGTTGGCCGTGGAAGTGACATGGACCGACACACGGACCCAGCAGGTGCTGGCGCGGCAGGTTGTGGCTGATGACAGTCCAGCGGTCACGCTGTTGACCGATGCGAGGTTCTCTCCCGAGACAGGGCAGTCAATGGCCACTGCATCGCAGGAGTTGGTCGATCGCATGGCCCGACGCATCGTGGACCTGCTCGAGGCTCCCTGGTAGTGACACACGGGTTTTCGCGGTGACCTCGTCCCCCAATATTCTCTGGTACTGCACCGACCAGCAGCGGTTCGACACGATCGCGGCACTGGGCAATCCGCACGTGGTCACGCCGACGATGGATTCGTTGGTCGCCGAGGGCACCACCCTGACCTGTTGCTACTGCCAGAGCCCGATCTGTACACCGAGCCGGGCGAGTTTTCTGACCGGGTTGTATCCCAGCCGTGCCCGCAATTGTCGAAACGGAAACGAGAACTATCCGGGTCATCCTCGCCTGGTCTCGAAACGGTTGGCAGACGCGGGCTACGACTGTGGGTTGATCGGAAAATTTCACCTGCAGAGTGCCGGTCACCGGACCGAGCCTCGCCTGGAGGAGGACGGGTACCGGTACTGGCGATTCTCTCATGCTCCACGCGACGATTGGCCCCAGGGGCATGATTACGCCGATTGGGTTCGTGGACAGGGCGAGGACCTGGATGAACTGCGTCATCGTGACGAGCGAGTTCCTCCGGGGTTGCACCAGACGGCCTGGGCGACCGATCGGGCGATCGAGTTTGTCACGCAGGATCGATCGGGACCCTGGATGCTCAGTGTCAATGTCTACGATCCCCATCCCCCGTTCATCCCGCCTCGATCTTACGCCGATCGATTTGATCGTGACCGGATGCCCGGTCCGTATTTTCGTGACAGCGACCTGGCCGCACAGGCCCGGTTGGCCGAGATCGACTTCCAGACCCTGGCGGCTCACCCGGACACCTTCGACGGTCGACGTGTCCAGGCGTTGTACTACGCGATGATTGCCCAGGTCGATGATCAACTGGGCCGGCTGCTGGACTGCCTGGATGCGACCGGTCAACGTGACGACACGCTGGTGATATTCACCAGCGACCATGGTGAGTCACTGGGTGACCACGGGTTGTTGTACAAGGGGTGCCGGTTCTACGAGGGGTTGGTGCGAGTTCCACTCATCTTTCGCTGGCCCGGCCACGTGCAGGCCGGCGTCCAGAGTGATGCCCTGGTTGAACTGCTCGACAAGTCGGCGACGATCGTCGATGTCGCCGCCGCCGGGGGTTTGAACGAACTCCAGGGCCGCAGCCTGTGGCCGTTGTTGTCCGGGCGGGTCTCACCCGATCACCACCGCGATTTTGTTCGCAGTGAATACTACGACGCGCTCGACCCGGCTTTCATCGGAACGGGGTCTCCGGACACGCCCAAGCCGGCCGATGTGTCACAAGGCCATTCCGACGACGAGCCCGCAGCGGGAACCTACGGCACGATGTACAGGGACCGCCGGCACAAGTTGTCGGTCTACCACGGTCACGAGATCGGCGAACTGTTTGACCTCGAGACCGATCCGTGGGAGTTCGACAACCTGTGGGACGACCCGGCCTCCGCGGCGATCAAGGCGGAACTCATCAAGGCGAGTTTCGACGCGTCCATCCAATCCGGGGTCGACGTTGGCACCAGGCGGATCGCTCCGATGTGATCACCGGCCGACGTGGACCTGTTCGGGTTACTCTCCGGCCTCGAACAGTGCCTCGACAAACCAGTCGGCATCGAATGGTTCGAGATCCTCGACCCCCTCGCCAACCCCGACGTACTTGACCGGCAGATCCATTTGCTGCCGGATGGGCACAACGATTCCACCGCGTGCCGTGCCGTCGAGCTTGGCCAGTACGATCCCGGAACAGTCGACGATTTCGGTGAAGTTCCTGGCCTGGCTGATGCCGTTTTGTCCCGTGGTGGCGTCGAGAACCAGCAGGCTCTCGTGGGGGGCCCCGGGCACCTTGCTGGCGATCACCCGGTGAATTTTTTCCAGTTCCTGCATCAGGTTGCGATCGGTCTGCAGTCGTCCGGCGGTGTCGACCACCAGGCAGTCTGCTCCGGTTTCGATGGCGCGTTCGCAACCGTTGTAGGCGACACTCGCCGGGTCACTGCCGGGTGCCCCGGTGACGATCTCGCATCCCAGCCTCTCGCTCCACATCGTCAGTTGTTCCACCGCGGCGGCGCGGAAGGTGTCTCCAGCGACCAGGACCAGCCGGCGTCCCGATGCAATCAACAGGTGAGCGAGCTTGGCAATCGAGGTGGTCTTGCCGACGCCGTTGACCCCGGCAACGAGGATCACGCTGAGTCCCTCGTCTGCGAGCGAGAGTGGGGCGATGGGGTCGTCGTTGTCCCAGTCGGGCTGCTCTTCGCCCGCTCCGGCCAACTGCTCCTTGAGCGCGTCCTTGACCGTTTCGAAGATGGCCTCGACGTCGACCGTGCGACCACCATGTTCCTCCCGGAGTTGGTCAATGACGGCCGTGGAGGCGACGACTCCCATGTCGGTCTTCAACAGTTTCCCCTCGAGTTGCCGGAGTTGTTCGTCGTCCAGGATCTGTCCGTCGCGGAACAGGTCGCGGATGTCCGAGCGGAGCAGGTCCTTGGTTTTTTGGAGTCCCTGCTTGAGGCGATCGAAGAGTCCCATCGTGGTGTCTTGCTTTCTGGTGATAAAAGTGGGATGCGGGAGGTTGGGTCAATCGGTGAGACCGGCGAAGCGTTCACGGGCCCTGTCCCACGCGGACGGGTTGCTGGGAGTGAACGTGTCGGGTTGGGTGGAATTGGCGACGACCTCGCGGATGTCACCCAGTGAATCCAGGGCGCCGTCGGCACGAGCCTGAACCAGCACGTTGCCCAGCACGGTGGCCTCGACTGGCCCGGCAATCACCGGCCGACCACAGGCGTCGGCGGTGAACTGGTTGAGCAGCCCATTTTGCGATCCTCCGCCCACGACGTGGATCACCTCGCTCGTCTCGCCAGTCAGTGATTCGATTTGTTCGAGTACGTCGCGGTATTTCAGCGCCAGGCTCTCCAGTGCACAGCGGATCATCGCGCCGTCGCTGGCCGGTTCGGGTTGTCCGGTGCGACGGCAAAAGTCACGAATCGCCGTCGGCATGCAGGGAGGTTTGAGGAAGGAGGGGTCGTCGGGATTGACCAGCGAGACAAATGCCGGCGCGTCGGTCGCCTGGCGGGTCAATGTGTCGTAATCGACGTCACGACCATCGCGGGCGAACGCGCGGCGACATTCCTGGACAAGCCACAGTCCCATGATGTTCTTGAGCAACCGGAAGGTCCCGTCGATGCCGCCCTCATTGGTGGCGTTGACGGCCAGTGTGCCGGGACCGGTTACCGCACCGTTCACCTCGGCGCCCATCAACGACCAGGTGCCGGAACTGATGTATGTCCACGAGGCGGTTCCGGTGCGATCGGTTGGGACGGCAGCGACAGCCGAGCCCGTGTCGTGAGTGGCCGGAGCGATCACGTTGACCCGGCCGAGTCCGGCAGCGGCGGCGACATCGGCTCGCAATCGACCCAGCGAGGTTCCCGGTGGCACCACCTCGGGGAAGATCTCGCCGGGCAACTCAAATCGGCCCAGCAATTCCGTGGCCCAGTCGTTTCTTGCGGGGTCAAAGCACTGGGTGGTGGTGGCGTTGGTGAATTCGACCACACGGCTGCCACACAATAGCCAGTGGAAGTAGTCGGGGATCAACAGCAGCCGCCGGGCTTCGTCAAGAAGTTCGGGGTGATCACGTTTCATAGCCAGCAACTGGTAGAGCGTGTTCAGTTCCATGAACTGCAGGCCGGTTGCGGCAAAAATCTCGTCTCGCGGAACCCGCTCGCAGGCGGTCGCCAGCATCCCCGTGGTGCGTCCATCGCGGTAGTGCCAGGGGAGGCCAAGCAACTCGTCTCGGGCCGACAGCAGGACGTAATCGACTCCCCAGGTGTCGACCCCGATGCTCCGCACCTCGTCGCCAAACCTGGCGGCGGCTGCGGCCAGGCCGTGCTGGATTCCCTGCCAGAGTCCCAGCACGTTCCATCTCAGCGTGCCGCCGACATTGACCGGACCGTTGGGGAAACGGTGGAGTTCTTCGAGACGGACCGAGTGGCCGTCGAAGAGTCCGGCCACAACGCGGCCGCTCTCGGCTCCGAGATCCACGCCCAGGTAACACTGTTCGGACATGGTGCCCATGATAGTGGTTCGACGTGCTGGAGGAAAAAGAACTACAGCAACGTCACGGTGGTGTCGTCGCCGGTGATCTGTTCGACAAAACGTCGCGGGATGCGGTAGATCAGCCGCATCGTGTGCTCGTTGTACTCGCTGTCGGTCATCCGGCCGTGCTCGTTGAGAAATGCCAGCAGGCGACCGTTTCCAATTCCGGTGGTGATCTCCGCCTCCACTTCTCCTTCACCGAGCATGTCGCAGACGGCTGCGGTGAGCCGGTCCAGTCCCAGGTCGTCGGTGGCACTGATCACCACGCAGTGCTCGGTCTTGGCACGCAGGATGTCGATGTCGGTCCGGTCCTCGACAGTGTCGACCTTGTTGAGCACCAGCAACTGGGGCAATTGGTCGGCTCCGACGTCGGACAGGACGCTGTTGACAGTCTCGATCTGGTCGGTCACCCGTGGGTGGCCAGAATCGGCGACATGCAGCAACAAGTCGGCGTGGCGGGTTTCTTCGAGTGTCGAGCGGAATGAGGCGACTAGGTGGTGGGGCAAGTCTCGCACGAAACCCACCGTGTCGCTCAAAAGCACCTCACCCCAGCCGGCGATCTCCCAACGACGCGTGCGCGTGTCCAGCGTGGCAAACAGCTTGTCGGCAACCATCACGTCGGCACCGGCCAGTGACTTCATCAGGGTGCTTTTGCCAGCATTCGTGTAGCCGACCAGGGAGACGGTCATGTGGTCGGCACGACGCGAGACTTCGCGACGACGCCGGCTCTCCACGTCCTTCAATCGACGACGCAATTCTGAGACACGTCGGTCGATCAGTCGGCGGTCGGTTTCGATCTGACGCTCGCCCGGTCCACGGCCTGTGCCGATGCCACCCTCGATCCGTTCCAGGTGAGTCCAGAGTCGTTTCAGTCGCGGGCGGAAGTAGAGCAGCTGCGCCAATTCGACCTGGAGCTTGGCCTCGTAGGTCTGGGCACGAGTGGCGAAGATGTCCAGGATCACTTCGCTGCGGTCCACGATGATCGTCTGCAGCGCCTCCTCCAGGTTGCGGCTCTGGGCTGGAGTCAGGTTGTTGTCAAAGACAATCAACTCCGCCTCGTACGCTTCGACCAGCTCGATCAGTTCCTCGACCTTGCCACTGCCCAGGCAGGTGGCCGGGTGAGGCTTCGGTCGAACCTGGATCATCTCATGGACAACCTGCACGCCGGCCGTGGTCGCCAGGCCACGGATCTCCTCCAACGCGCCTTCACGGTCGCTTCGCTGGTTCCGGCTCAAGACACGAACCAGGATACCGCGTTTCGACTTGACGTTGAGTTCTTCTCGCTTTGGTTCAGCCAAATGCAATCTGCCGTCGGGTGGCGGTTGTGACCCGGGGACAGTTTAGAGACGCAATGCGTGCTGAGCCAAGCGACGGGGCTGCCACTTAAAAGAACAAACCGAAAGGACGCTTCTCACACGTCCTTTCGGCCCGTCCAGGTGTGATGTGGTGATATGAAGCTGAGGTGGGATAAAGGCCCCTCTCCAAGGGCCGGTGGGAGCCGGCCTCTCACAGCCGGCGTCTCTCTCACTCGAAGGCAAACCATTGCAGTACCCGTGCCACCCACGTCATATTTTTTGACAACCAACAGAGGGGAATTGTTGTAACACGTTTATTTGCAGTTGGTTATGAGTTTTTATTCTGTGGTGTTGTTGTTGGCGGCATGCTGTTGACGGCCGTCGGAATTGTATTTCTTACATGGGAAATTGAGCCGAATTTGTAGAAAGGGATCGTTTTTAAGCGATTAATTATTCGAGTGGGGACTTGAGACCAAGCGTCATCGCAAATTGCGTGCTAGGTTTTGTTGTGGAGCCATACAGGGCAATCGAGGAGCCAGGAAGGGCGTTCGATCACGAGTTCCTATCTTGTTCCGGCCGACCAGTGGTCGTCCGGGCCTGCTGAGGGGCAGGGACCGATGGACTTCCTGAAAAAATTTATTTCCGCCAAGACACGTGAATCAGCTCCGGATCGTCCCGCGAGCAGTTTCTCGGATCTCTCTGATGATCAGTTGGAAACGCATTTGAAGATTGCCCGTTATGGCAACTTCGTGCTGACCGACGCGGTCCGGCCGTCATACGATCTGCAGGTGGTGCCGCGGACGGGCTACCGTCACGACACGTACACTGACTCCGAGACGGGGATTGCCATTCCGGTACTGATGGCCTCGGCGTCACGGGAGCAGATCCTGGATCTGTTTGTCGACCTGATGGATCCGCTGGGTGACGAGGTTGACGTGGTACTGGAGACGAGCCATCACACCAGGGGTGAGGGCCACGACGACCATTATCGCGAGGGAATTGAGCTGCCGATCCTCAAGAGCGTGCTTTACGACTTCGAGGAGATGTTGATTGATGATGGCTGCACGGGTGTGGCGGTGTTGAACCCGCGAATCCCGATGGAAGTGCAATTCGATGAGCACAAGATACTGACGCTCTATGGCCAGGATCTCGACGCTTTCGAGCGGGTTTTTGACGGACACGACGTGATGTGTTGTGAGGACATCAAGTTCATCACCGAAGCCGAGCACGTCCACAGTTCCACGGACACCTTTGCCGAGCAGTTTGAGCAAATGCGGTATCGGCTGGGCATCGAGGACTGAGCGACAACTGGCGGCGCGAACGGCATTGCTCTAGCCGTCGCCGCGTGCCTCAATCGTGGCCAATGCGTCCTGGACCTGGACGAGTGCGTCGCGGCTCTCGAGGATGTTTTGTCGAAACACACCCGGTTGTGTCACTGCTTCGATTCGCATCAGTTCGTCGCCCGCCGCGGATTGCAGCACGACATCAGCCGCCTGGAAGAATTCCTGGCCGTCTCGGTAGGGAGCAACGGCCACCTCCGCAATGTTTTCCAGCGGCACCTCGGCGAGCAGCTTTTTGGTCAATGATCCCTGGATCAACACCCGCTTGCTGGTGACGGTGTACCGTCGTCCGATGAGCTTCAGTGCCATGTAGCTGGCGGCTCCGATCGGTGCGAGCAGGAGAGCGGGTGCCAGTGCGAGGTTGAAGTTGAGCCCGGGCAGACGGACACGGGGTGCCGATCCGACGAGCGACCCAATCGCACGACCGATTCCGGTCGAAGCGATCGACGGCCAACGGGCGATCACGGTCCGTTCGGCGCGTGTCTCAGCGCCGGGGATCGCTTGCTGACTGGATCCTAATGTGGCTGTGCTCATGGTCGGGCCTTCCGGGTTCCGCACTGGCGGTCACCGCGAACAGCGCAGGATAGCAGACGTCTCGCGGCCGTGCCAGCTACACACCATCACCGGAGTTGGTGGAATCGACTCGGTCGAGTGCCCGTTCCAGACACTCGGTAAAACCCTCGTTTCCGGCCAGGGACCGAGCCAGGTCCGGGTGTGCGAACAGCCGGACGCGTTTGACATAATCGTCAAACTGAGTCCGTGCCAGGGCGTCGATCACTGGCGAAGCATCACGGAGCAATCGGTACGAATCGGTCTTGGGCGAGTAGATCTCGACATCGAATTCGACTTCACGGTGAGGAGGCGGGGCGTCGACGAGCAGTTGGGTTGGTAAAACGGGAGTTCCCACCAGGCCGGAGACCTCTTCGGCGAGGACCTCGCTGAGCTGGACCAGCCAGCCGTAGGGTTTGCGGGCCAGTCGTTGGAAGAGGTCGGGAGCTTCGTAGAAGCTGAATTCCGCGACCCGCTTGTAGAGTTCTCTCTGGGTGCCGAAAACGCCTTCGAGCAAAGTGCGGCATGGGCCATCGCCCGCCTGGAGTCGCAACTCGTCGATCGTCTCGGTTTCGCTCTTGCGAAAAAACGCCTCCAGGTCCAGTTTCCCGTGCAGGTGGAAGAAGGCCCTGGCGAACATGCTGGTGGCGCTGCGGACGGCGTGGTGCCAGTAGACCTCGCTGAACATCACGTACCGCGCAAAGACCATCAGTTCGGCGGCGGTGCGGCCCTTGGTCGATATCGCCAGGCCGTCGCCGGCGGCGTTGGTGACCAGGGAGGTCATCAGGCGATTGCGGTCGAAATGGCGACCGTATGGGACCCCGCAGTGCAGGCTGTCTCGACCCAGGTAGTCCATCTTGTCGATGTCGATGGGGCCCGAGAGGATCGACCGGACCAGTCGCATGGCGGGGGTATCGGTGCGAGCCACCAGCACATCGAGAATCTCGTCTGGTTGAATGTTCCAGTCGCGTTGCAGGACGACCGCCAGCGGGCTGTCCGGGCCAAGGAACTCGGCCGCGAATGTCTCATGAGGTGGCAGGCCGGGAAGTTTCATGTCCTCGATCGGGTGACAATACGGCCAGTGACCCAGATCGTGCAGCAGCGCGGAGGCCAGCAGGACCTCGGCGGTATGACGGTCAACAATTTCACAGAACCTGTCATCGCGTCCCAGTTGCCAGACGTAGCGCAGCGCGTTGTGGAAGACACCCAGGGCGTGTTCGAATCGGGTGTGGGTTGCTCCGGGGTAGACTCTCGAGACCAGGCCCAACTGGGTGATGTCTCTGAGTCGCTGAAATTCGGGCGTGTCGACCAGCGCGCGGACCCGTGGGGTGAACGGAACGTCCTGCTCGACGGGAATCCGAACGATGCCACGTCCGATCTCGAGATTGGTCAACTCGGGAATGTCGCCGTAGGGGTGCTGCATTGATCGAATTATAGCTGGAATTCCCGTCGCACACCCGGTCGGCTCAACCACACCACCCCCGGGCGACGTAAGAATTGAGGGAGTGCCTGCGGTCTCCAAACCCGCATGGTCTCATCGGTCGCCAACCCCTACTATCCGCCACCCCGACACATCGTCTCTCCGCCCCCCCCTCTTCAGTACAAATTCGCCATGCCCGCGACGCGATCACGTCGCTATTCGCCGTTGCCGTGGTTGGTCGTCGTTGTCGGCGTGGCCCTGCAGGCGATGTTTTTGCAGTCGGTCCTCGGCGACCGTGCGCTCGCCTCGCAGTGGTTCAGTACCCACACGTGGAGTGAGGTGGTCGGTGGGCTGGGTGGCGTGGTTGATGCCGAGTCGGGAGTCGTGCGACGGGACGTGGGGTACCTGGTCCTGTTTGGCGGCCTGTCGTCGGCTTCGGGAGTGCTCATCCTGGTTGGATCCCTGGTGACCAGGCGACGAACGGGTCGGAGCATCGGGACCGAGGCCACCGGCTGGGCGGTCCGTGGCTGGTCCTGGTGGTGGTTGCCCGGGGCCTGGGAATTGATTCGAGTGGTGGGAGTCCTGACCGGGCTGGAGTGGGTCCAGGAACTGTCCATTCGCACGGTGTCACTGGTCGAGGCGACGGCGTTGGCCGGGTGGCTGTCGGCCTGGCTGGTGACCACCTGGCCGGTTGATGCCAATCCACTCGAATCGTCCTCGTCTCCGTGCCGCCGCACCTGGTTGCTGGCGCTGGGGGCGGTGGGGGTCTACTGTGTGTGTGCCATCGCGATCAACTGGGCTCGCTACAACAACCTGTTGATTCCGCATGGTGACTCGGCCATGTACGAGGAGCACCTGTGGAATGTGTGGCATGGCAAGGGCTTTCGCAGTTACCTGGATGACGGACGCCTGTTCCTGGGCGAGCACCCCCAGGTGGTGCACCTGTTGCTCAGTCCATTGCACTGGTTGTGGCCATCGCACCAGGTGCTGGAACTTTGCGAATCGGTGGGGCTGGCGGCCGGGGCGTTGGCGATCCTGCGGTTGACCCGGAAGGAAACAGGCTCCGACATGTTGGCCCTGGGGTTGGCGGTGGCCTACCTGCTCGCCTTCCCCGTGCACTTCCTGGACATCGCGATTGATGGCAAGACATTTCGCCCGATCAGCCTCGGCGTTCCGTTGTTGTTGTGGGCCATCGAGCGCTGGGAGTCGGGCCGGCCAAAAGCGACCGTATTGCTGTTGTTGTTGGTGCTGCTGTCCAAGGAGGATTATTGCCTGGTGGTCATGCCGCTGGCAGTATTCTGGGCGTCGAGAGAGTGGCGGGTTCGTGAAACCGTGGGGACAGCCACCGGCCGGTTGACCTGGGCGATAGGCATTGCGGTGGGCAGTGGGGCCTGGTTGCTGCTGGTGCTGCTGTGGGTGATTCCCTCGTTCCGCGGCGATGTGCCGCATTACGCCCAGTACTTCGGTGAACTGGGAGGCACTCCCGGCGAGATTGTCCAGACATCCATTGAACGACCGGGCTTGCTGTTGTCCAAGTGGTTCAGTGCCCGGACGGTATTTTATGCGGTGGCCTTGTTGCTGCCGGCGGGATTGCTGCCACTGGCCGGACGTGGTCGGTTGCTGGTGGGCGGACCGGTCTTTGCGATGTTGTGCCTGTTGGAGTTTTCCTCCGGCGAGTCTCCCGGTCAGCCGGTTGTTCCTTTCCATCATTTTCATGCTCCGCTGATCCCGATCCTGTACTGGGCCGCTGCCGGTGGACTGGGTCGATTGTGTCAACGTGGTCCGGCATGGGTCTCGTGGGGGGGCTGGTTTGCGGTGTCCGCGGCGGCGGCCTGTGGCCTGTTCTTCAGCGCCGGTCCCCTGGGACTGGCCTTCTGGGATTCCCATTCCGACCATCACGGTCTCACGTTGTTCACAACCGGGCGGCGTGCCGAACTGTTTGCCCAGGTGGAGTCGCTGGTTCCATCAACCGCGCGGGTGTTCTCGACCGATTTCGTTCATCCCCGATTCACCCATCACGCCCGTTCCTATGACTACAGCGACTACGCACGGCACAGTGACACCGAGTTGACCAAACCGGTTGCGGGGCAGGACTACTACATCGTGATTGACGTACAACACCCCTACAGCACGATCACATCGGTGGACGACGTGCCCGAATTGAAAGCAGACCCCCGGTCGTGGGAAGTGCTGCGACTGGTCACCGATGACGACGGCACGCTCTACTACATCGTGCTCCGCCGCCGTTTTCCGTCCCCTGCTCGCCGGTCAGCCCCATGAGCGAATCTCGAGAAGATCTTGGTCGCGTCCGTTGCAGCCTGAAGGGCAATGTCCCGGCTGGCAGTTGGCAGACGTGTCGCCTGACCTACACGGCCGGACAGGCCGGCATCGATGACACCGGTTCACTCAAGCTGGTGATGCGGTACGCCACCGATTGTGGCACACCACAATTTGAGGACCCGTCGGCAGCGAACTACACCACCGCGATTGCCTCCAATGCCGCGCACCTGGCGCTGCGGTGGGACGTGAAGGACAACGTGCGTCCCTGGGGCAAGACGCTTCATCTGAAGGTTCTACAGGGGTACCTGAGGCAGGGTGAGACGATCACTCTCACGCTCGGTGACACTTCCGGCGGCGGTCCGGGCTGGAGGGTGCAGACATTCGCCGAGAAGACTCTCGAACTGAGAGTGCTGGTCGATCGGTACGCGACCTACGTCTACCGTCCACTGGAGATCCAGCCCGAATTTCGTGTCGTTGCCGGAGATCCGGTCCGGCTGGTTGCCGTGGCTCCCTCGCTGGTCGCTCCCGGACGACGATTTTCCGTCCGTTGGCGGCTCGAGGACTGCTGGGGCAACCCGGTGGGTCGATCGAGACGGATGGACCACCCCGGATTCTCTGAGCCGGGTTGTTTCGTGGTCCGGGTGCGGGATGACGAAACCGGCCTGGAGGCCGAGGCCAACCCGGTGGTGGTCCGCGCGGGTGACCCCTTTGGCCGTTTCTGGGCTGACCTGCACGGCCAGAGCGAGGAGACGATCGGGACGGGGACGATCGAGGAGTATTTCCGGTTTGCCCGGGACCGCGCTTTTCTCGACATTGCCTCTCACCAGGGCAACGATTTCCAGATCACCGATGACTTCTGGGACCACCTGCAGCGGACGACCGCCGACATGAATCGACCGGGTCGATTCGTGACGTTTCCCGGTTGGGAGTGGAGTGGGAATACGGGACTGGGGGGAGACCGCAATGTTGTCTTCCGCGAGGAAGGAGGCGAGGTGTTCCGCAGCAGTCGAGCGCTGGTTGCAAAGAGCCAGTCGAGCCAGCCGACGGCTGACTCTGTCGAGGAACTCTTTGATCGTCTCGAGGGAACTCATCCCGACCCGATGCTGATCGCGCACGTTGGAGGCCGTTATGCCGACCTCCAACGACACCGTGAGGGACTCGAGCGGGCCGTGGAAGTGCATTCGGCGTGGGGCACTTTCGAGTGGATGCTCGAGGACGCCTTTGGACTTGGATACCGGGTGGCGATCGTGGCCAATTCTGATGGGCACAAGGGGCGTCCCGGGGCCAGTTGGCCCGGCGCGAGCACTTTTGGCAGTTATGGCGGATTGACCTGTGTCCTGGCCGAGACATTGGATCGCGAGAGTGTCTGGGAAGCGTATGCTCAACGGCGTGTCTACGGGACGACGGGGGCCCGCATCGGGCTGGACGTGACAACCGAAGATGGATTCCCGATGGGAGCGGTGATCCAATCTGATCGTGATGAAGCCGCACCGGTCTTCCAGGTCGCCGTGCACGGAACAGCGGCCATCGAGCGGGTCGAATTCCGCAACGGGATGGAAGTGATCGGGGTGAGACGGCCGTTTGGGACGAGCGACCTGGGCGATCGGGTCAAGCTGTTGTGGCAGGGTGCGACGGTCCGTGGACGGGGGCGGCAGGTGACCTGGGACGGAGGCGTGTCGGTCCCGAAGAATGCCATCACGGATTTCACGCCGATCAACTTTCACAACACTGAAAAAACGTGTCGACGGACGGGAAAAAGCGAACTCGCCTGGGAGTCGATCACGACTGGTGGCGTGGCGGGAGTCATCACAACGCTGGCGAAACCACGCGAGGGCGTGATGGTTGTCGAGACGCCTCATCGACGTTTTCGCGTGGATTTGTCGCGGTTGGGTTCGCGTGGTCGACGGTGGGACCTGGGTGGCCTGGGACAGCGATTGAGTGTCTACCGGTTGCCGCCGGCCGGTGGCAACCGGTCCATGACGTTCACATTCCGCGTGCGGCCGGAACAACTCCACGCGGGCGACAATCCCCTGTATGTGCACGTGGTGCAGGAGGATGGGCACATGGCCTGGTCGAGTCCCGTTTACCTGGTCCGTTGACACACCAATCCGAATCCCTGGTTTCTCGTACCGTGACCGACATCACGACAGCTTCATCGACGGGCGGACTCTCCGGCAATCCGCTGGCCACCGGTGTCTCGTGGCGTAGCTGGCTGATGGCGACGGTGGTTGGCCTGGGGTTGTCGCTGGTCTTCTGGTGGTCGCTGTACAGCGGTGGTGGTTTGCTGGGTGGTGACATCTACACCTACTTTTTTCCCCAGAAGGCGTACCTGGCCGAGCACGTGGTTCGTGGTGAGTTGCCGCTGTGGAACAACCGGGTGGGACATGGATACCCCGTAGTGGGCGAGAGCCAGACAGGCCTCTTCTATCCGTTCCACCTGTTGTATGCGGTACTGGGTGTCAACACGGCATACAACACGGTGCAGTTGGTGCACTATGTTCTGGCCTTCGTCTTCACCTGGCGATACGCCCGTCAGATGGGCCTGGGTGATGTGTCCGGTTGGCTCGTGGGGCTGGTTTATGTTTATGGCTGGTTTCCACCACGAATCGTGCTGGAGTGGGCGATCCTGGGGGGCACGTGGTTGCCGGCGGCGTTGTGGGTGATCGAGCGGTTCCTGGCACGGCCTCGCTGTTACGACCTGCTGTTGTTGTCCCTGGTTCTTGCCCTGCAGATGCTGGCCGGCCACTTTCACCTGGCTTTTGTGACCCAGTTGGTCCTGGTCTTCTATATTCCATCGAGGTTGTGGTGGGCTCGACGTGGATTGCCTGAAAGGTCGGTGTCGGCGAGACAGCGGTTGCTGGTGGCTTCGGTCGTGGGCATGGGCCTGGCGTTCGGATTGGCGGCGGTGCAGTTGCTGCCGACATGGGAGTTGAAACAGAGCAGCCAGCGAGAGAATGTCACAGGACGCAAGTACGACCCCGGTTACGGGCACATGCCGTTTGCTTACTGGAGCCAGGTGGTGACGCCGTGGCGATGGTACGAGTCCGGAGTGGATCGGGTGTCGCAATACGACGCGGGTCCGGCCGACACGAACCAGGTCGAGGCACATCTCTACTTTGGCCTGCCGACGGTGGGCCTTCTGGCCGTGGGACTGGTTGGCTGGTGCGTCGGCCGTCGCACCGATTTGCGGTTCGTGATCTGGCTGGTGCTGGGGTCGTTGGCGTTGCTGTACACGCCCGCGTGGCATTTGCCGGTGACGCGTCACCTGCCCGGCTTCGGATTCTTTACAGGCCCGGGCCGGTACGGGATCGTCACCGCGTTGGCGGCGGCGTTGTTGGCCGGCCTGGCCTGGCAGTGGCTGGTGACCCGCCCCGCCCTGGCACGGCGCGGTGGCCTGGGAGTCTTGCTGGGGGTGGTGGTCTTTCCGCTGCTGGTGTGGGACCTGTGGGAGGTTGGTCGCAAGCAGACCTACGCGGCATTCCTGGAAACCCCGTTGATCGACCGGCTGGAGCACAGCCCCGTGGCCGCGCGGTTGCAGCGACTGGATGAGCCGGTGCGACTGTTCTGTGACTACCAGAACCTGCCCACCCTGTTGCGAGTCGCCTCGACGCCGGTTTACCTGGGGCTGGGCCCGGCCGAGTATTTTGACAAGTCGCTGGCGATGCCGGGGGAATTGCCCTTTGGAGTCCAGGCCACGTCCGAACAGGTCGACTGGCTGCAGCGGGCCGGTGTGACTCATCTTTTGACCCGCCGGCCACTTGATACGGCTGATTGGCCGGCAACGTTGATCGAGAGTTTTGCCAGCGATCCGTTTCTGCAGGTGGCCTACCAGGGTGGTGATCGGCGATTGAACTTTTTCCTGTACAGGCTGGACGGTTCTCGTGGCCGACTGTCGTGGCTGAAAAACGCGGAGGGTCTCTCGGCCAAGATCAGCGGGTACACCGCCAACCAGGTCACGGCCACCGTCGAATCGGCTCGAGGCGGGCGGTTGGTGTTGACGGACCTGGCGTACCCGGGTTGGAGCGTGCGGGTGGATGGAGAACTGGCTGAATCGGTGAGGGTCGAGGGGATGTTCCGTGGGGTGGACGTGCCACCGGGGTCGCACGAGGTCACCTGGATTTATCGGCCGACGTCGGTGATCGTTGGGGCAGTNCTCACCGCTGTGTCGCTGGTGTTGCTTGTCGGAGCGTGTCTTGTCGGTCGGCGGCGGTTCGAGCTAGTTTGGGACGAGGCNTGATTGTGTTCGTGAGGGATGTGATCCGTTGTTGAAGTCGATCCTGTTTCTGCCCGACGGTTACTTTTACGGCATGCTGGCGTGGCTGGCGGCTGTGGCCGTGTNCGTGGTGGTGCTGGTCCGATTGNGGCGGGGCGCTTCGGACGGACGCAGGAAATGGATTCACGCATCACTGTCGCTCTGGATCGTGCTGGTCGGCCTGACCGGGGTGGAATTGTATTTCGCACTGGTTTACGACACGACCGACAGCTTCAGCATGACCAACGTCTCCAAGAAGTGGTTTGCGATGCACGTCAAGCCTCACGAACGGTCCCTGGAACTGGGGGCCGGCCGGGGGATTCTCTACCGGGATGACCACGACCTGCCGGTGGTTCGTGGAACTGGCGANGACCGGCACGTGGTGTTTGTCGGTGACAGTTTCACGTTTGGACATGGTGTGAAGCGGATCGCCGATCGGTTCAGCAATCGATTGGCCACNTCGCTGGCTGCCGAAGATCCGGGCCGTTACACCATCACCAACCTGTCCAACGCCGGTGTCGACCTGCACTGGGCCGAGAGGTTGCTCGAGGAACTGTTCACTCAAAAAATTCCTGTCGACCGGGTCGTGTACGTCGTTTGCCTGAATGACATCGAGACGTTTCATCCGCGACACAAGACCTACTATGTCGATCTGCAACAGCACGCTCCCCACTTCTTTCTGTGGAAGCACACCTACTTCTTCAACCTGATGTACTTTCGCCTGCGACAGTTCACCGTGCCGGATTTCCATGACTACTACCAGTTTGTCCGCGAGTACTACGACGGCGAGCCGTGGCAGCAGATGAGGCGGAAGCTCGACCAGGTCAGCAGCCTGTGCCGTGCGCACGGGGCCCGGCTCGATGTGGTCGTGTTCCCGTTCCTCCACAACCTGGGTCCGGAGTACCCGTTCCGCGAGGTGCATGCCCAGTGGTCCCGATGGGGGCGAGACAGCGGCGTCCGCGTGTTGGATTTGCGCGAGACGCTCGAGGCCCATTCGGCCGAGGGCCTGACGGTCAATCGCTACGATGCCCATCCCAATGAACGCGCCCATGCCCTGGCTGCCGAGGCCCTGCGCGTCGGGCTGTTTGACGACTAGTCGGCCAGTGGCAGGTCGACCGGTTGGCCCGACCCGGCGCTGAGAGCCACGGCCTCGGTGAATTCCATGTACTTCACGCCGGTGTTGAAGTCCGTCAGCCGGATCGTCTCGGTTCCGCGAATCGCCCCGATGAACTCGTCCTCGACACGCCAGCCACCCTGCAACTCTGCTGGAATCTCCGGTTCATGCAACGCGTCGTCACCAGCCTGCCCGATCAACAGGGTGCCCTGCCCGAGATCCACCTTGATCGTGCCGTGGCTGCCGTAGAGGTGCAGGTGATAGCCGGGACCAAACAGGGCGACGCCACTGAGGTGGTACAGGCCCCGGGCCCCCCCGGAAATCTCGGTCACCACCTGCACGCTGTCGGATATTGTTGCTGGCCCGTCGGGTCGGTTGGGGCCAAACGTTTCCATCTGTGCGAAGACCCGTGTCGGGTCCGGTGTCCATCTCAGGGCGGCTTCGTGCAGGATTCCCATGGCCAGGACATTGAACCCGCTGATCTCTCGGTCCTGTCGCCAGTGCAATGGTTTCTCGACATCCTGGAACTGGTCATCGGCTCCGATCACCACCATTTCGCGCAAGTCGCCCAGGAATCCGTCGTCGATCAGTCCACGGACGTAATCGGTGCAGAAGAAGGCGAAGGGGCTGGGGACGATCTGGGTGACCAGTTCCGGGTGCGCCTCGGAGGCCGCCAGCATCAAACGGGCTTCGGCCACGGTGCGGGCCATGCGNGCTTCTGTCATCACGTGCTTGCCGGAGTTGAGTGCCGCGCAGGTGACCTCGCAATGCATGTTGGGCCAGGTTCCGATCATCACGGCGTCGATCTCGTCATCGGCGACCAGGTCCTGCCACGTGTCGTAGACTCGAGGGATCTCGAACTCTGCTGCCGCACGTTCCGACGATTCGCGCGAGCGATTGACCACTCCGGTCAATTCGACTCCCTCGTTGGCGCGGAACCCGGGCACATGGCGAAGGCGGGTGTTTGCTCCGGCTCCGACAATGCCGATACGGATCGTGTCGGTGGACATGGTTGCGATTCCTGGCGTGCGACAATTGTTCTGGACGGACCGATTCTAGCTGCGTGAACCGGGAGAGACCAACACGGGCCACGTGTTTGCTCAGGCGGCCCGCGCCAGAGGTCGTCGGGGCAGCCGATNNAGGATCGCTTCGGCGGTTCGGCCGTTGGCACCGGTGGCTCCGATCGACTCGGTCAACGATGTCATCCGGTCGATCATCTCGTGACGCGAGTCCGGGTCAGAGAGCCAGCCATCGAGGATATTCGCAACCGGGTCGATCCACGGTTCGATGCGTCCGGAGAATGGGAACTCGGGCATGAGTTCGNCACCCATCAACAGGTTGGGCAGCGAGATGTAATCGCAGGTGACCAGTCTCCGGGCAATGAATTCCGAGAGACGTGTTCCACGGTAAACCGCCACGGCCGGTGTCTGCCGGGCGAGCAGTTCGAGGCTGACCGATCCGGAGACCATCAGGCAGCAGTCGGCCGCNTCGATGATCTCAGACGTCCTGCCGACGTGGAATTCGACTCGTCCGGATTCTCCCATCGCCCGCTGGCCGGTCAGAAATCTTGCCTCGCAGTGCCGCCTGTGCGCCGGCTTGTAGTTGGCGACCAGGAAGCGTGCCGATGGGTGTTGTTGGGCCAGTCGATCGACCACCTTTTGGAGCAGGGGCCAGTTGAAAGTGACTTCCTGGGTTCGTGATCCGGGCAACAGGGCCACCGTCGGTCCAGGGGTGTTTTGGTAGGTGGCGAGGAACTTGGCGTCCAGGGTGTGATGGGCCACTTCATCAAAAAACGGATGTCCGACGTACTCTGCCGACACCCCCCGGCTGGTGTACCAGTCGTATTCAAACGGCAGGCCACACAGGACGTGATCGACGAAACGCCGGATCTTTTTGATGCGCCAGGGAGCCCAGGCCCACAATTGTGGTGGCAGGTAATAAAAGACCGGGATTCCCGCGGCCCGGGCCTTGCGGGCGATCCACCAGTTGAATCCAGGGAAGTCGACCAGGACGACGGCGTCGGGAGGGTCGGCCTGAAAGATCGACTCGGCTTGTTTGNCCAGCCGGTAGAAGCGGCCGAGCATCGGGACGACTTTTGCGAATCCCATCACGGCCAGGTCGGTCAGGGGATAGACCAACTCGCCACCGGATTCTTCAAACAACGGCTGCATCAGCGGCCCGCCAAAACCGGTGGCAACAAGATCGGGGCACCGGGTTCGCAATTCACTGATCAACCCGGCGGCGTGTTCGTCCCCGCTGGGCTCACCGACTGAAAAAAATATCCGCATCCGTCGCGTCCTTGCGTTGGATTGAGCCGACAGGCTGGCAAGCTGGCGGGCACCATATGCGGGCCGGGTGACCATCGTCAAGACGGACCCNGGCTGCGAGCCNCGTGAGGTTGGGCGTGGTGTCGCCGATGNTTGGAGTCAAGAAATGCCGGTTACCGGGATCGCCAGAACGAAGGTACGAAGAGCACGAGGATGGCGAACAATTCGAGTCGGCCGAGCAGCATCAGGATCGAGAGCAGGATCTTTGACTGGGATGTCAGAAAGGCGTAATTGTTGGTTGGTCCGAATACTCCCAGTCCGGGACCAATGTTGTTGAGCGTGGCGGCGACCGCGCTGGCGGTGTCAATCAACCGGTCCGACTGGTGATCCTGCCAGGGCGTTCCCGGTTGCATCACCAGCAGCAACATCCAACTGGCCAGGAAGATCAGCAGCACCAGGCAGAAGTAGACGACAACCTGGTGCCGTTGGGCCTTGTCGATTGCGACTCCGGCAAGCCGGAGAGGTCGAACGACGTTGGGCCGAAATGCCTGTTCGATTTCCAGTCGGACAATCTTGGCAAAGAGAATGAACCGGATGACTTTCAGTCCACCGCCTGTCGATCCGGCGCAGCCGCCGACGAACATCAGCACCAGCATCAGGCCGCGCGACGAGTCGCTCCACTGGTCGAAGTCGGCGGTGGCAAACCCCGTGGTGGTCATGATCGAGGTGACCTGGAATGTGGCCGCGAGGATGGAGTCGTAAAGTGATGCGTCTCGTGTGTTGAAATAGACCGACGCGGACAGGGCGAGAGCCGCCGAGGCCAGCAGCCCGAGGTAGACCCGAAACTCGGTGTCGCGACGAAAGGTTCTCCAGAGCTGCCGTCGCGACAGTGCCAGGTGGTACAGCGAGAAGTTGGTGCCTGCCAGGATCATGAACAGAATGATTGTCCAGTGGATCCAGCCACTGGCAAATGCGCCGATGCTCTCGTTGTGGGTGCTGAATCCCCCGGTGGCCATTGTGCCAAAGGTGTGACACAACGCGTCGAAGACACTCATGCCCTCGATGGTCAGCAGGATCGCCAACAGCATGCTGATCGCGACGTAGATCGCCCACATCACCATCGCGGCCTGCTGGACCCGGGGGCGGACCGTTTCGGACATCGGGCCAGGGACCTCTCCTCGCAGCAGAGCTTTTCCCGCCCCTCCCAGCCGACGCAGGATGGCGACGAACAGCACGATGATTCCCATGCCTCCGAGCCAGTGGGTGAAACTGCGCCAAAACAGGATGCAGCGGGGGACGCGGGGAGTGGTGGGATCGTCGTCGGCCTCGAGGTGAGTCAGCACGCTGGCGCCGGTGGTTGTGAAACCCGAGATCGACTCGAACAGCGCGTCGGAGACATCGACAACACGAATCACGGTGTTTGATGTACCCGGTCCCCGGGTCGTGGTCTGTGTGCCGGAGAACAAAAAGGGGAGTGCTCCGAGTATCCCGGCCAGGAGCCAGCCCAGGCCGACGATGGCCAGGGCTTCCTTGTGGAGCATCGAGTCATCCCGCGCATTGCGGCCAATCCAGAACAGGGTGCCTCCGATGGTCAGGCTGCAGCCGATGGCTGACAGCAACCCGTAGAACCCGTCGCTCTCGAAAGTCGAAACCTCGCCGCAAAACGGGAACGCCCACGGCAGGCTGAAGATCATCGATCCCCCGACAAGTGCTCCGAGCAGGCCGATCATCCGGCAGAGCAGCAACCAGTTCATGCGTGTTGACCGCTGAAGAATCCGGAATCGACGGGACGGGGATCACCACAGAAAATTCTATCCACCCAATGGTGGGCGACTCAATGTGCCACCACGTCATCGATGTTCAAGGAGAGGACAACCCCCTTACCGGATCTTGAGGATTCCGGGTGAGGCATGGTCCGTTCCGCGACCCACCAGATTGGCGTGGCAGGTCATGCCGCCGGCACGATTGGGGGCAGGGCNCCGGGAAGAGAGAATTCTTGCCACTCGGCCGTGGTTCTGATCTGTGACGAGATTGTCAGAGACGTGAACGTGCTGCCATCGGATATCCACGTTCGAGAGACCCCGGGAAAGGTCGAGATCACATCGGGGTCGGGAGCATCGATCAGGACCAGCGTCCCTCCCGGACTCAGGNGGCCGAGCCATCCGGCAACGGTCCGCGACAACTCGAAGGGCGATCGGCCTTCGGGGCGGGCCAGCACGAACCGGGGACGGCCCGGATGGTGTGTTCCAGAAATCTCGTCGGGATCATCAACGTTCAAACCGAGAAATTCAANAATCTCGATGAATTCTCCGTCTGCGGTGGCATCCAGGACACGGTCGCCCGGGGTCAGGTGGTGACCAAGAAGCAACTGGCGGAGCGTGGCCTGGGAAAGACGACATGTGGGAACCATGCGGGATGTTCCAGGTATGAGGTCCCGGAGTTTCTACAGCAACCAGGACAAGGGGTGTATTCCGGGATTCCGGATCGAGCGAACGCTCGTGCGCGACTAATCTAGGCGCGGTTCCCACACGGGTCAACACGTGTTTGGGGCAGTGAACCCCGGGCGAAAGGTCGCTGCGTTTAACGACCTCGTCTGCGAATCGGAGCTCTTTTTTTCCGGACTGCTGCGAACCGGATATGCCCTATGGCTGTGCCGCCACCACGGGCTTGGGTGACCGGTCGACCAGCCAGATGTTNCGGAAGCGAACCGGGTTGCCATGGTTCTGCAATTTGGTCGGCAGTGGCAACGCTCCTTCGGGTTTTCCTGCACCCGTCTTTTGCTCGACCTTGATGTCATCGTGGACCAGCACCCCGTTGTGTCTCACTGTCAGCCGGGCATTGCTGGTTTTTTTGCCCGTCTTGTCNAACGCGGCTGCGGTCAGATCGATGTCGTATGTCTGCCAACTCAGCGGGGGCAGGCACATGTTTGTTGCCGGCTCGAGGTAACGGTACAGGCCACCGCATTCGTTGGATTTTCCGGCCAGGCCGAACGAATCCAGGATCTGCACCTCGTAACGACTCTGCAGGTACACTCCACTGTTGGCCCGCCCCTGGCCGCGTGCATACGGCATGAACGGGAGGCGGAATTCGAGGTGAAGCTGAAAACTGGTGTAGTTGTCTCGAGTCTCGGTGCCTTCCATCAACAGGCCGGACTCGGTCACCTTGGCGGCCTTGAGCAGTTCGGTGGCGCGGCCGCTGAACAGCTTCACAGCACCCTCTGGTGGCTTGGCTCCCATCGTCGTGCTGACACGGTGGACCCGTTTCAACTCGGCGATCACACCGTCGTAGGATTTCAGGAAAAAGACCGCGGTGTCGTTGGCCACGTCGATCTGGAGTGGACCGTGGAGGAACCGGGCCGCGTTGCCACGACGCTTCCCGGGAATCCTCAGCCTGGCTTTGCCCTGGGCTCCGGCACCCGGCAGNCCACCAGCGTACTCGACCGCTTCGAATGTTCCGCCGCCCAGGGCAATCACCTGCAAACCGACAGGCCGGTAGGCCTGCGATCCGGTCAGTACCCAGCCGACGTACTCACCTTGCAGTCCAAAGTCGGGGCCAGCCGATTTTTCGTCGACAAAGGCTTGTTTGGCGTCCTGGCCGAAAGCCGGTGCGTCTGGAAGGGCTATTCCGATGCCGACCAACGCGGCCAGACCAGTCAATGCGAGGCGCGAGAACGACTTCCCGGTGGCTTGGAATCCCATGGCGATAGTTTCTCTACGAGGTTGTCAATCACTGCATGTTGCCAGAAGTCTCCAGTTTGACTGGCAGGTCGTACCGGTGGCAAGTCGGCCATGGTGTTGCAGGATCAACCGGGAGCAAACCGCCATCGCCCTCGGTGGATGTCAGATCCCTTGCGCCGTCCCTTTCGCTCATAGCTGGTGAGATAATCCATATCGTGCTGGGGCACGGTGAGATCGGGCAGTGCCAGTTCCTGGAAGGCTCCGTGGTGGTCGACCAGGGAGCGGATTGTCTGAAAGTACTCACCGACGTCAGACCAGGAATGCAGTTCGCCGCCCTCGACAAGGACGTTGGTGACCAGGTCGAGAAACACGTCGGTAAAGATGCGTCGTCGTCGGTGCTTGCGTTTCCACCACGGATCGGGGAAATACACGTGAACCGCGCTGACCGAGTTGGGGGCGATGAGTTTTTCGAGGGCCAGGTTGGCATCGCCGCCGAGGACCCTGGCGTTGGCCATCGCCCGTTTCTTCAATCGGCGTGCAGTCCGTCTTCCCTCGCGATAGTCGATCTCGATTCCGCAGTAGTTGGTTTCGGGATGAGCCAGGGCCGAGTTGACCAGGAACAGGCCTCGGCCACAGCCGATGTCGAGTTCGACGGGTTGGGAGTTGTCGAAGAACTCGGCCCAATCGAGTGATCCGCCGAGGTCATCCAGCGTGAGAAACCAGGGAGTGAGGTCCTCGGTCGGTGGTGGTCTCATCGGGATACCCCCCCGAAGTCCTCGGACTCCAGGCGTCTGGTCTCAGTCGATCTTTTGGTCGCGGTCGATGGGCACACCGAACATGCTGCCGCAGAAGACCATCCGGTCACTGACGAATCCTTGGAAATCAAACTCGGCGCGGCGATGCGGTCGGACCTTGGTCACCATCGCCATCAGCACCAGTCGATCACCCGGGAAGACGGGGTAGCGGAACTTCACGTCGTTCATGCCTCCAAAGCCGACGTAGTCGCCCCCCAGCACGTTGTACTTCCGGGCGTAGAAGCCCGCGAGTTGAGCGGCACATTCACACATGACGACCCCGGGCATCAGGGGAAACCCGGGCATGTGTCCGGTGATCCAGAATTCGTTGTCACCGAGATCCTTGTATCCGGCCAGGCTCTGTGATTCCCGGTCCACGGTCAGCACGGCGGTCAACTGTTCCATTTCGTGTCGCTGCGGATTCACCTTGCGGATCTCGTCGAGATCGAACTGTGGGTTGTCGAAATCGAGCGATTCGAGCGGGAATAGTGAGGGAGGTGGCATGGTGTTTTGGCGATCGGTTGTCTTGGGGAACGGGGGGCTAATCGATACCGAGCACGGTGAGGACCTGACTGAGGTCAGTCAAGAGTCGATCGGGCCGCAGCTTGGGGTCACGGATGTCGTCCTTGCTTGCTTCGAAGCTCGATCTGTCCCCGGCATACAGCGCGGTTTTCATTCCAAGTTGTTTGGCAACGGCGAGGTCGTTTTGCAGCCGGCTCCCGACATGGAGCACCTCGCCGGGCTCGATTCCAGATTCGGCCAATCGGTGCAGGCAGTTGCGGTACAGGGAGGTGGAGGGTTTGCGAAGGCCGACCTGGCATGAAAGTGTCATGGCGTTGGCGTCAAGCAATTCTCCGAGAGGCGGTAGTGTACCGTCGTGGCCGAGGACCCGCAACATTTGCACCAGTGTGAACGGTTGCGCGTCGGCCAGCAGCGTCTGGCAGTAACTTGACGAGGCGATCGTGGTGAGGACATTGGTTGCGCCTTCGGCTGCCTCGACTCCCTGCAGTCCCTGGTGAAAGAAAAAAGCGACCTTTTCGGAAAACTGCTCGATGTCTCCATAAAACGCTTCATCGATCTCGTATTCGTTTTGCACCAGTCTCTCGACCAGGGTTTTCCAGAGGTCCGTCGCATTCACCTGGGGGTAGTCTCCGGTGCGACCGGTGCCGGCCATTTCCTTCATCGCGAGACAGTCACGGTACTGGTCGTAGAGGTACTCCCAGGGCGCCCCGGCCTTGCGGCTCATGCTTTGCCACATGTTGAACGTCTTGATGGTCTTCTCCATCGCGACCTGCATTCTCAACTGCACCGGGTGATTCAGGTGCAGGCATCCGTCGCTGATCCGCAGCAATGTCCCGTAGACGCTCCAGGTCACCGCCGCGATCCCGTCAAGTGGCTTGGTGAACGGCGTGGCTTTGACCTGCTGGACCGGGGGAGGCACCGGCCAGGAGTGGTCCTGTCCATCGAGCCATTCGGCAAATTCGGAGAGAGACTGGGGCATGAGTGTTGATCGGTGGGAGAAAGTGAAAACCAGGTCCAGGTTCTGGGCTGTGCCTCTAGGGAGTGGGGGGATCAGCAGGATCGAGCCAGTCGTCGAGTGACAGCAGGGCCTGGCCACTGGCAAGAGGTTCACGGGTCATTTGCGAAGACATCAATTCCAGGCAATCGATGGCGGCAGCACTCCAACGTTCCTCTCCGGTCAGTCGCGCCAGTTTCAGGAGGGCCGTGGCGGCCATCCCGTTGCCCGATGGGGTGGCGTTGTCGCTGGTGTGCTTGTAGCGAGCGATCAGTTTCTCGGAGTCGTCGGCCGTGAAAAAGAAGCCACCCGGGATGTTGGGCGGGTCCGCGGTGGGGTCACCAAACCTCGACAGAAGCAGTTCGGCCAGTTGGATCGCCCACCCGGAAAACTCGTCACCTGTCTCGTCTCGAGCAAGTTCACAGAGCCCATCGAGCAGGCAGGTGACGTCGTCCAGGAAGGCGGGAAAGCGTGGCTGGCCATCCTTGGTCGAGTGTCCGACTCGGCCATCGTCGTCTCGGATGGTCTTCCAGATGTCGCGTGCCGCTGCTTCGGCCGCCTGCCGGTAACAGGGTTTGTCCAATACCCGTGCGGCGGATGCCATCGCGGTGATCATCATCCCGTTCCAGGCGACCAACACCTTGTCGTCCCGGTCGGGTGCCACTCTCGCGGCCCGGGTCTCCAAGAGGGTCTCTCGGCACTCCTCGAGGATGGTGGCCAGTTCCTGTGGGTCGAGTTGGAGAGCGGCGGCAGCCTGGTCGTGCGGCTTGGGCCTGTTGAGGATGTTGGTGCCTTCCCAGTTGCCTTGGTCAGTGACGTCGTAGCAGTAACAGAATGCCTCGGAGGCTGCCTCACCCCGGTTCGCCACCAGCGTCGCTTTCACTTCCTCCCGGCTCCATACGAAGAACTTGCCTTCCTCGACCTCGCTGTCTGCGTCCTGCGTGGCGTAGAAGCCGCCCCCGGGCGAGGTCATTTCACGGAGTACCCAGTCGAGTGTTTCACCGACGACATCTGCGTAGCGTTGTTCGCCGGTGGCTTGGAAACCGTCGAGGTAGGCCGGAACCAACAACGCGTTGTCGTAGAGCATTTTCTCGAAGTGGGGCACCAGCCATGCGGCGTCGGTCGAATACCGATGAAAACCGCCTCCGAGCTGATCGTACATCCCGCCGCCGGCCATGCGATCGAGTGTCAGCCGTGCGAGGTCCAGGCAATCGGTGTCGTTGAATCTTCGGTAGCAGCGTAACAGCAGTCGGATGTCCATCGGGTGGGGAAACTTGGGGGCGTTGCCGAAGCCGCCGTGCTGACGATCGCCGGCGGACAACAGTTGATGCCGGACACGGTCCAGCACGCCAGCGTCCAGCGTCTCACCCTGCCCCGGTTCCCGCGTTCCTCCCCCAACCCGTCTCACGGCGTCGGCCAGTTCGTCGGCCGCCCGTTCCAGTTCCTCGCGGCGCGTGTTCCAGGCCTCCGACACGTGGCGGAGAATGTCGGAGAATCCGGGCATTCCCATCGATGCCGCCGGTGGCCAGTAGGTGCCACCGAAGAACGGACGTCCGTCGGGTGTCATGAAGACCGACATCGGCCAGCCNCCCCGGCGGGTCAGCAGCATGACCGCGTTCATGTAGACNTGGTCGATATCGGGTCGCTCCTCGCGGTCGACCTTGATGGCAACAAATGATTCGTTGAGCAATCCAGCAATGCCCTCGTCCTCAAAACTCTCNCGTTCCATCACGTGACACCAGTGGCAGGCACTGTAGCCGACCGAGAGAAAGATGGGCCGGTCCNGTTCGCGGGCCTGNTCCAGGGCNTCGGAGCCCCAGGGATACCAGTTGACCGGGTTGTGCACGTGTTGCAGCAGGTACGGGCTGGTTTCGCCGGCGAGCCGATTTCCGGTTTGATCAATGAGTGAGGGGTGCGAAGAGCTCATGGGGGAGGATCGTAAGGAGTTGGCGACCGAATGTGGAGCATCTCGACGACGGAACTCGTGCTAGACTTTGACAACCCGGTTGGGAGTGTGTTGATGCGAACGAGTCTCTCCAAGATACCACGCGTGCTGGTGATCGGCCTGTCGCTGGTGGTGTGCGGCATGGCGCCGCCGGAGACCGTTCTCGAACAGATCACCTTTGACGAGGAGGGTTCCCCGCGAACGATCTCCGGCCGTGTCGTCGTCAAGGCCGTGGACGGTGGGTTGCTGGTCCAGGAGCGGGACGGGAGATTGTGGACGGTGCCAGCGGAGGTCTTGCAGAAACGCGTGACCACNCAAACGCCGTTTCGTTCCGAGACGTCCAAGGACATGGGCAAGCGGTTGGTGGCGGAACTCGACAGGTCGGTGGCACCGGGTTTCCACGTGACCCACACCCGGCACTACACGATTGTCTCGTCGGCCGACCCACGGTTTGCCCGCTGGACGGGGCAACTTTTTGAGCGGCTGCGAACGGCCTTCCTGGCGTTCTGGAAGGGCCGGGGAGTGAAGCTCTCGGATCCCGAGTTTCCGTTGGTGGCCATCGTGCTCAAGGACAGGGAGCAGTTTTCGAAGTTTGTTCGCAGGGGTGCGAGTTTTGATCCCACCACCACGACCGGGTATTACTCGATTCTCTCCAATCACATCGTGCTCTACGACATTGCTCGGGTTCCCGGTCAACCGCCAGCCGCGACATCGGTTGAAATCCGGAGGCGTTTGTCGACGGCTCCCCGGGCGATTGCCACGGTGGTTCACGAGGCGTCCCATCAGATTGCCTTCAACAGCGGGTTGAACCGTCGGCTGTCGGACAATCCACTGTGGTTGGTCGAGGGGATGGCGGTGTTCTTCGAGACGCCCGATTTGAAGAGCCGTTCGGGCTGGCGGACGGTTGGCAGGGTCAACCGGGCGCGGTTGGCCCGGTTCGCCGATTTTNTCCAAAGCCGACGTGGGCGGGGGTCGTTGCAGTCGTTGGTGGGCAGNGATCGCCGTTTTCGCGAGAGTGATTCGGCGGCCGATGCCTACGCCGANGCCTGGGCGTTGAACTACTTCCTGTTGCGGACGCGTCGCAAGCAGTACGCCAGCTACCTGAAAACCGTTTCGGCCAANCCGNTGTTGACGTGGGATTCTCCTGAAAAACGACAGGCCGAATTCGAGGCGGCTTTCGGCAAAGACTGGGATGAACTGGACCGGATGTTCCTGAAGTACATGGGCCGTGTCCGGTCGAGATAGTCCTCAGCCTTTCCTCCACCCGAGGGTCTTTCCTACAATGGGACGTTCTTCCCGGGACAAGTGTTGTCCCGTTCACTCTCTCACCGGCTGACTCATGGATTCCCTGTTATGGCCAAGACGACTCGCAAGCTGAAGAAGGCCAACCACGGTCGCCGCCCCGCCAGTGCCAAGGCACGAAANGCCAAGCGGAAGAAGTACCGGACCTAGACCGCCGGCGTCTTGTCGGTGTCNCNGGCCGCCCTGTTGGCGGCTGCGATCTGGCTCCACCAGAGCTGCCGGGGAATGCACCCGGCCGCGGCGATCAGCAACTGGCTGCCACAGAACAATCCCAGGGCCAGCATCACGCCCTCGGTGAACCCGTAGCTGTGCAGTCCCACGCCGAGTTCGTTCACGCCGAACCAGCTCCAGCTGACGGTGATATTGCCCANCACCGCNAGCACNGCCAGGCCGCGATCCTTGATCATGCCATCCCAGCGTGCGTGCAGCACCAGGGCGTTCCAGAGCACGATGATCAATGCCCCGTTCTCCTTGGGGTCCCAACCCCAGAATCGGCCCCAGCTGTCGTCGGCCCACAGGCCCCCCAGGACCGTGCCGACAAAGCTGAAGAACATCGCCGTGCAGGTGGTGCCGTAAATGGCGCGGGCCAGGTTCTTGCCGATGGAATCCGTGAGTGACGGCGTGCAGACGCCCCGCAGGATGTAGATGATTCCCAGCAGTCCCGCCACGTAGGTGCTGGTGTAGCCCTCGGTGATACAGACCACGTGCGTGGCCAACCAGAACTGGGTGTCGAGGACAGCGACCAGGACGGTGAAGGTGTCGCCGTCGCCGGCCAGGTTCTGGGCGACGAGCAGCGTGGCGAAGCCCGCGGCCGCGGCGATCACGTTGCCAAAGCCCATCCGGTGGATGCGTTCAATCACGATTCCGGCCAGCACCGATCCCCAGCCGATGAAAATGGCCGACGAGTAGAGGTTGGTGACCGGGGGACGACCGGAAATGATAATCCGAGCGACCAGTCCGTAGGTGTGCAGTGCGAAAGTCAGGTAGACCAGCCACCGCGCCGCGCGGTTGAACCAACTGGGCTTGGCCAGCCAACTGAGTGCCACGAGCAGGAATACCAGGACGTAGAAGATGATCGAGAGATAGAAGGGTTCGAAACTGTTGAAATGGTGCTCAAATCTGGCCCGCCACCCCTGGTAGTCCTTGGGTGGGTGGGCGGCATACGCCTTGCCCAGTGCCTGGACCTCGGCGTCAAAACTGTCGTTCTCACCGGTTTCCCAGGCCGCCAGGATTGCCGACAGTCT
Source organism: Planctomycetaceae bacterium (assembly GCA_002724415.1). Taxonomy (GTDB): domain Bacteria; phylum Planctomycetota; class Planctomycetia; order Planctomycetales; family Planctomycetaceae; genus UBA8437. The sequence goes on along the minus strand of PBOU01000106.1, from coordinate 205 downwards.
CCGGTAGCCTTCCGGCGTCGGATTCGAGAGTCCCCGTGGGCCGACTATGGGCACCAGCACGCTGGACACTTGCTGAGTCAGCCGGTCGAGTTCCTGCTGGCGGATTCGGTCCATCAGTTGATCCCGTTCCTGGTCGGTCAACTGGGCCATCTGCCGTCTGATTGTCACTCGCAATTCGGTTGCGGTTCCCGGGAGGCCCTGCCGC
>PBOU01000010.1 GCA_002724415.1 Planctomycetaceae bacterium | reverse complement strand
CGGCTTCTTCTCGGCCGGCTTCTTCTCGGCCGGTTTCTTCTCAGCCGGTTTCTTCTCAGCCGGTTTCTTCTCAGCCGGTTTTTTCGCGGCCGGCTTCTTCGCGGCCGGCTTCTTCACCGCCGATTTCTTTTCAGCCGGGGCCGAACTCGGCTCGTCAACCGCTCCGCTCGTCGGCATTTTTCGCTCGGGCACCGCCGGCGCGATATCATCATCCATGATCGTGACGGTCGAAGTCTCCTCGTTGATCTTCGGAATCGCATTCTCGGTATTGACGATCCGGACCTGGAACGTCCAGTCACCATCGGGAGCCGTGCCTCCATCGTACTCGATTTTGACGGACTGGCGCAAATCGGTCCCGTTGGCCTTGAACGTCACCGGTTTCGCGGTCAGTTCGACTTTGTGTCCAGTTTGGATTCTTGGCTCGACCGCCTTGATGGACACCTTGACATCTTCGGTTGGAATGCCGCTCAGATAAACAGGCACGGTGACGGCCATCCGATCGTCACCCTCCCACCGGGAGATCGCCCCCAGCAATCGCACCTCGGGCTGATCAAACGTGACACTGCCCCGATCGGCTCGCAACGTGATTCCACCAAAACCGGCCAGCAACACCCACATCACCGTCAACACGATCGTGATTCCGGTAAAGGCATCACCGGCTCGAGCACCAAAGGCGCTCTGCGCCCCCATGCCACCAAGAGCTCCGACCAGTCCGCCACCACGTCCCTGCTGCAGGAGGATAATCAGAATCATCAGCGTGCCATCTACGACCAGCGCCCAGCCCAATCCGGTACTGGCACCGCCGATAAGATAACCGAAGAAAAAACACATCGCGGTCAGAACCAGGAAGAGCAGATACAGCTTCCAGTAGTTCTTGAGGTGTTCGAGTAGGTCCTTCACCGGGTCGTCTCCGTCGGGAGCATCACGCTAGGAGGAAAACATCACGAGTTGATCGGCAGCGGGGAGATGAACCAACGAGATTCAGGCTCCCGAGGCAGCCTCGATAATGGCAAGAAACGATTCCGTCGACAGGCTGGCCCCACCGACAAGCGCGCCATCCACGTTGGGCTGGCTCATCAAATCCGCCGCATTGTCTGGCTTGACGCTGCCTCCGTACAAGATCCTGGTGGCCTCGGCCACTTCCGGATTGTAGCGAACGGCCAGTTGGTTGCGAAGGTGAGCATGTGCCGATTCGGCCTGAAGCGTGGTCGCCGTCAGGCCGGTCCCGATCGCCCACACCGGCTCGTAGGCGACGACCAACTGCCCCATCGACTCGGCATCGACAGCCTCCAGGCCCGCCTGGAGTTGNCGTGAGAGCACGGTTTCGGTCTCGTCGGCCTCGCGCTGCTCGCGAGTTTCCCCGACGCACAAGATCACCTCCAGGCCCACGGCTTGCGCCGCAGCCACCTTGCGACCGACCAACTCGTCANTGTCACCAAACAGTTGACGCCGCTCGCTGTGCCCCAGGATTACCGAACCGCAACCGACNNCGGCAACCATNTCCGGCGACACTTCNCCGGTGAAGGCCCCGGAGGACTCACACCANNAGTTCTGGGCCGCCAGTTGCACGGCCGAGTCATCCACGACCGCCGCCACCGCATCCAGCCAGACAAACGGTGGAGCAATCAACACATCGACGGCCCCCGGCTGACCGTGACGCTCAACCAACCCCTCGGCCAACGCCAACGCNTCGGCTCGACCGGTGTTCATCTTCCAGTTGCCCGCCACCAGGATACGCCTCATGTCCGCCCTCTCTGTCCTCGAATCGTTCGCCACGATACCGCGAGCCACCCCGCGGTCGACCCATTGNTCTCAACAGGTCACGCCGTAGCATCCGGAACCGGAATCACCTTGTCGAACATCTCGGCCAACTGCTTCAACCCGTCCATCACCTCCGTGTACTGGTCGGGAAGCAATGCCTGTGGNCCGTCACTCAACGCCTGTTCGGGACAGGTGTGCACTTCGATGTGCACACCATCGGCCCCCCCGGCCACTGCGGCATGCGCCATGGCCGGGATCAATTCAGGACGCCCGGTCGCATGAGACGGATCAACAATGATCGGCAGGTGACAGGTCTGCTTGACGTTGGGCACCATCGCCAGGTCAAGCACATTGCGAGTTGAGTTTTCAAAGCTGCGAATGCCNCGTTCGCAGAGGATCACCTGCTTGTTGCCCTGCGCCAGAATGTATTCAGCCGACATCAACAGGTCACCCACCGTCGCGCTCATTCCCCGCTTCAACATCACGGGACGGGTCGTCTGGCCGACCTCGCTGAGCAGGTTGAAGTTCTGCATGTTCCGGGCACCGATCTGGAACATGTCGGTGTACTGATCGATCAGTTCGACCTGGCGAGGATCCATGACTTCGGTCACCACCGGCATCCCCAGTTCGTCGCCAACATCCCGGAGAATTTTCAGTCCCTCCTCGCCCAGCCCCTGAAAACTGTATGGGCTGGTCCGTGGTTTGAAGGCTCCCCCGCGGAGAATATTGGCACCCGCGGCCTGGACCGCCTGGCCAATCCCCAACAGCACCTCGTGGCTCTCAATGGCACACGGACCGGCGACCATCCCCAGTGACCCGCCACCGACGGAGACACCCAGCCCCACGTCGATCACCGAATCCTCGGGTTGAAAATCTCGGCTGGCCCGCTTGTACGGTTTCAGAATCGGCATCACTTTCTCGACACCCGGGAACGCCCCCAGGGGAGCGTTGGACAGGACATCCTCGTCACCGATCACACCAATCAGTGTCCGATGCACCCCGCGACTCAANTCTGGCTTCAAACCCAGGGCTACAATCTGTGTTTCGATATGCTCGATCTGCTCATCTGTGCAGTCCGGCTTGAGAACAATGATCACTGGTGGTCCTTCAATTGAGGCACCCGGGCTGACCTCACAACGAGGCCNCCAGGCTGGTGCGTAAATGGTAAATCAATGGGCCGGATTCGCACAGCGACGAGCACACGAACTCCGAAATTCAATCGAGTGGNGCACTGCGAGGATAGGACCCGAGAACTTCAAGACGGATGGCCTGCTTGGCAAGCGACGCCAGGGCACGCTTGGTCGGTGCATCAGAGGCGTGTCCCTCGAAATCCAGGAAAAACAGGTAGCCACTCTCCGGCCCCTGCAACGGGAAAGATTCGATCCAGGTCAGGTTGAGCTTGTTCTTTCGGAACACTCCCAGGGCATCGGCCAGCGAACCCGGCCGGTGCGGAACCTGCAACAGGATCGCCGTCCGGTCACACCCGGTCCGAGGCAACTCGTCGTCTCCGATCACCGCGAACCGGGTCACGTTCGCCTCGTTGTCCTGGATCGCTGCGTCCACCACGGGGAGGTCGTATTCGATCCCCGCCTGGCGACTCGCAACCGCAGCCGCTCCCGGCTTGTCTCTTGCCAGACTGGCNGCCGTCGATGTACTGGTGACCTCAACCAACCGTGCCTGGCCCATGTTTCGACTCAACCAGTCTCGACACTGCGACAACGCCTGCGGCTTGCTGTAGATCTCCACAATCTCCTCTCGCGGGCAACGGGCCAACAGATTGTGCCGGATCGACAATTGGACCTCGCCACAGATCCGCAAGGGCATCCGGGTGAACATGTCCAGAGTGTCAATGATTCGACCGTCGGTGCTGTTCTCGATCGGCACCACACCAAAGTCTGCCAGACCGCGATTCACTTCCTCGAACACCGCTGCAATCGTGTTGACCGGTGACAAGTCCGCAGATTTGCCGAACCGTTCGATTGCCGCCAGGTGCGTGTAGCTGAACTGCGGACCGAGATACGCCACACGGATGGTCTTGACTGACCTCCGAGAAGCGCTGAGCAACTCGCGGTAGATCCCCTGCAAAGCGGAGAATGGCAGGGCCCCGGGTTGCTGCTCCAGTTGAGACCACAGTGCGTCGTCCAATTCCGGATCGTACAAGGCTCGTGGTGTGCCGGACAACAACGACAAATGTTCGACCGTCAGACGAGTTCGCTCGTGAAGACGCTTGACCAACTCACGGTCCAACTTCTTCAACTTCGCCTCGATCGACGCAGCCGTTTTCGACGACCGTGTCTTCGATCCAGAACGCGTTGTCTTCTTTCGAGACGTCGACTTCTTGGCCATGAGNCCTACTCCGATCCCGACGATTCCCCTTCGGTTGCCCAGATCAATTTTCTCTTATATCAGCGATGGCTAATCTGTTGCTCGCCGGNACCTTCAACTGGCTGGGCTACTCCGGAGTTCCGAANAACGACNGAGTCACCCNAACAGGCGAGAACGCACCCCGGTTGACCCAAAACCCGTCGCATTCAGCCGCTACTGGAACCTGGCCAATGGCCGGAACCATAAAACGGGTTCTGTCCACGGAAAAAACCGCGAACAAAAACCGGCCAGACACGTGATTTGGGCGTGTTGTACCCCTCGCTGTCGGCACTGTCAAGCGGTTCGGAAGACACGAAGAAAAACCTGCCACTATGGCATGGCCACAGGTCTTCGGAGACGCCACAAAAAATGCCATATTGGCAGCAACTGATCCTGTTGGGTATGGAACCAAACGGTACAAAAAGTCACAAAACAATGCTATAACATGCCTTACAGCTTATGCTCTTTCACAAAATGCGACTTGGCACACTGTTTGCAAACTCATGTGGGCAGAGACCTGAATCAGTACGACACCTGCGGCCAGGAGAGACACAGAGATGGCGCTGGAAAATGAAAAAGTGATTGGAATCGACCTGGGAACCACCAACTCGGTGGTTTCGGTTGTCGAAGGTGGCAAACCGAAGGTCCTTGCCAACCAGGAAGGCAACCGTCTGACTCCCAGCGTGGTCGCATTCACCGACAAGGGTGAGACGCTGGTTGGCGAATTGGCCAAGCGGCAGGCGGTCACCAATCCACAAAACACCGTCTATTCGATCAAGCGTTTCATGGGTCGACGGCACACCGAGGTCTCCTCTGACGAAAAATCTGTCCCGTACACTGTGCAAGGGCAGGGCGAGGACTACGTCGAAGTTGAAGCAGCCGGCAAGTCCTACAAGCCGCCGGAAATTTCGGCGTTGGTGTTGCGGAAGTTGAAGGAAGCCGCCGAGAGTTATCTCGGCCACAAGGTCAATCGTGCGGTGATCACCGTCCCGGCCTATTTCAANGACGCACAACGACAAGCAACCAAGGACGCCGGCCAGATCGCCGGCCTGGAGGTCGAACGGATNATCAACGAGCCCACCGCGGCCTCGTTGGCCTACGGAATGGAGAAAAAGGAAGACCAGAAGATCGCGGTCTTTGATCTTGGCGGCGGCACCTTCGACGTTTCGATCCTCGAAGTCGACGACGANTGGGTCAAGGTCCTCAGCACCAACGGCGACACGCAATTGGGTGGAGACGATTTCGACCTCGTGTTGATCGATCACTTTGCCAATGCGTTTCAATCCGAAGANGGAATCGATCTTCGCGACGACCCCATGGCCTTGCAGCGGCTGCGTGAAGCGGCCGAAAAAGCCAAGCAGGAGCTTTCAACTTCTCAGACGACCGACATCAACCTGCCGTTCATCATCTCAGACGACAGTGGAGCCAAGCACCTCCAGTTGTCCATCACCCGNGCCGAATTCGAACAGTTGATCGACAAGCTNGTCGANCGGTGTCGAAAACCCATCGTGGATGCACTGGCCGATTCCAACCTCGACCCCTCCGCCATCGACGAGGTGGTCCTTGTCGGCGGGTCCACCCGAATCCCCAAGGTGCAAGAATTCGTCAAGGAGTTGTTCGGAAAAGAGCCTCACCGCGGCGTGAACCCGGACGAGGTCGTCGCCCTGGGCGCGGCCATCCAGGGAGGAATNATCGCGGGTNACGTCAACGAGGTCGTCCTGCTGGATGTGACACCGCTGTCCCTGGGTATCGAAACCGAGGGCGGCATCATGACCCGGTTGATCGATCGCAACACCACGATCCCGACCGATCGCAGCGAGATCTTTTCGACGGCAGTCGACAACCAGACNGCCGTCACGGTGCAGGTGTACCAGGGCGAACGCCAGATGGCCGTGGACAACCGAAAACTCGGTCAATTCAACCTCGACGGCATCCCCCCGGCTCCCCGTGGGGTCCCACAGGTGGAAGTCACCTTCGACATCGACGTCAACGGGATCCTGAACGTGACGGCCCAGGACAAGGCGACCAACGAAAAGCAGTCTGTCCGGATCGAAGAGTCCAGCGGACTCTCTGACGATGAAATCAAGCAAGCGCAAACGGCAGCCGAAGAACACGCCGAGGACGACAAGAAGAAACGAGAACTGGCCGAGGCCCGCAACAAGGCATCATCGCTGGTCTACCAGACCGAAAAACTGTTGACCGAGCACGCCGAGACGCTGGACGAAGCCGCCAAAACGGCCGTGGAATCCGCCATCGCCAAGGTGAATGACGCCGCCACCGGCGAGGATGTCGCGGCAATCGACTCGGCCGTCGACGAACTCAACCAGGCATCCCACGCGCTCTCAAAGCACATGTACGATTCCGCCGAGAGCGATGCGGCGTCTCCAGAAGCCGACCAGGCGGGTGACAACGACGACGTGATCGATGCCGAATTCGAGAAGAAATCCGACGACCCCCAACCCGAGACCGACACGCCCGACGACGAGGAACCATCAGCGGAGGCCAAGAGCGACGACTAGCCCTGCAGGAGCAAAACATGAACTTGCCACTGGATCGCCTGACGATCAAGGCCCGTGAAGCCGTCACGCGGGCCCAGGAACACGCCCTGGGCCAGCAACACCAGTTCGTGACCCCGCTGCACCTCCTGGCGACTCTCACAGACGACCCAAGAGGCGTCGTCGGCATGGTGCTGGAACGCATCGGCGTGGACACCGCCACCCTGCGAACGCTGGTCGACGGTGAACTCGGCAGGCTGCCAAAAGTCACCGGTGACGCCAGCCAACTCGCCCTCTCGCCCGACATGCCCGGCCTGCTGGCCACGGCCAGCCAGCGCAGCGAGACCATGGGCGACAGCTTTCTCTCGACTGAACACCTTTTCCTGGCACTCGTGGATTCCAGCGAAACCGCCGGGCGCCTGCTGGCGCTGCTGGCCATCGAGGAACGAGACGTGCTCGAAGCACTCGATGCGATCCGAGGCAACCAACAGGTCACCGACGACACTCCCGAAGAAAAATATGACGCGCTGGGGCAATATGGCACAGATCTTGTGGAACAGGCCCGCGCTGGACAACTCGACCCGGTCATCGGCCGTGACCAGGAAATCCGGCGAGTCATCCAGGTCCTCTCACGCCGTCGCAAGAACAACCCGGTCCTGATCGGCGAACCGGGAGTTGGCAAAACGGCAATCGCTGAAGGCCTGGCACAACGAATCGTGCGTGGAGATGTGCCCACCAAACTGGTGGACAAACAGGTCGTCTCCCTGGACCTCGGTGCCCTGATCGCTGGCGCCAAGTACCGTGGCGAATTTGAGGATCGACTCAAGGCGGTACTCAAGGAAGTCCAGGCCTCCGAGGGCCAGGTGGTCCTTTTCATCGACGAATTGCACACCGTCGTCGGCGCCGGGGCCTCCGAGGGGGCCATGGACGCCTCCAACTTGCTCAAGCCACTGCTGGCCCGCGGAGAACTCCACTGCGTCGGAGCCACCACGCTCGAGGAGTACCGCCAGCACATCGAACGGGACGCCGCCCTGGAACGCCGGTTCCAACCCGTCCTGATCAATGAACCCACCGTCGAGGACACCGTCTCGATCCTCCGCGGCCTCAAGGACCGCTACGAAACACACCACGGCGTTCGCATCACCGACAACGCGCTCACCGCTGCCGCGTCACTGGCAGACCGCTACATCGGTGACCGATTCCTGCCGGACAAGGCCATCGACCTGGTCGACGAGGCCGCCAGCCGCTTGAGAATGGAGATCGACTCGATGCCGGCCGAGATCGACGCGGCCACCCGGCAATTGACGCGGATGCAGATCGAGGCGACGGCGCTGGCCGAAGAGGCCGACGAAGGAAACCGCCAGAGCCAGGATCGACTGGAATCCCTCCGGCGACACATCGCCGACGGCGAGGAAGAGGTCACCCGACTCAAGGCCCAGTGGGAATCGGAAAAATCCGTCCTGGGCCAACTGCAGCCACTCAAAGAAACGATCGAAAGACTCCACGCAGCCTACGACCGGGCGTTCACCCGCGCCAGGCAAACCAATCTCAACGAGGACTTCATCACCGCGCATGCCGCCGAGGCCGAACTGGGACAGGCCAGGGCGAATCTCGAACAACTCGAGAGCCGTATCGCCGCGGCTGCACAGGATGACCACGAACGGATGCTGCGGGAAAAGGTCACCGACGAGGACATTGCCCGGGTGGTCAGCGCCTGGACGGGAATCCCGGTCTCCCGCATGCTCCGGGCCGAACGTGACAAGCTGCTCGAGATGGAAACAGCTTTGCACAGCAGCGTCGTGGGGCAGGGGGAAGCCGTCCAGGCCGTGTCCGACGCGGTCCGCCGTTCCCGATCCGGCCTCGCCGAACCGGGCCGTCCCATCGGATCCTTCCTGTTCCTGGGACCGACCGGCGTCGGCAAAACCGAACTGTGCAAGGCTCTCGCCGAGTTTCTCTTTGACGATGCCCGCGCCATGGTCCGCCTTGACATGAGCGAGTTCATGGAGCCGCATTCGGTCGCCCGGTTGATCGGAGCTCCCCCGGGATACGTCGGGCACGAGGCGGGGGGACGACTCACCGAGGCGGTGCGGCGACGCCCCTATTGCGTGATCCTGCTCGACGAGGTTGAAAAAGCCCATCGCGACATCTTCAACATCCTGCTGCAGGTCCTCGACGACGGACGCCTGACCGATGGACAGGGCCGGACGGTCGACTTCTCCAACACGCTGATCGTGATGACCAGCAACCTGGGCAGCCAGTCCATACTGGAACACGTTGACGATGACGATCCTGCCGCGATCTCCAGCCTGCTGGACGAGGTTCTCAAGGGCGCCTTCCTCCCGGAGTTCCTCAACCGGATCGACGAGAGAATTGTCTTCTCGCCACTGTCACCATCGGACATCCGCCGGATCGTTGACCTGCAACTCGAAGAACTCATCCGCCAGGTCGCCGAGCAGGGCCACGACCTGGAAGTCACAACCACGGCTCGCGACCTGCTGGCCAGCGAGGGCTACGACAGGCAATTCGGAGCCCGCCCACTGAAACGGGTCATCCAGCAGCGGATCCAGAATGGGCTGGCCAACCGTCTGCTGGCAGGGGAATTCACCGAGGGGGCCACACTGGTCGTCGACGGCCGAGCCGACGGATTCGTCTTCAGCAGCAGTGACGACACACAGGCTCGCAGCGACTCCAGCCTCGCCTCGGGGTTGCCATCGGTCGACTGAGCACCGGAACCGTTGCTCAGTCGGAGGCGGCCTCGTTCTCGAGATCGACCAACGGCGAAATCCGCTGGACCTTTTCCACGATCGCCTGTTTTTGACTCTTGTTGCTGGCCGCGGCAAACTGCTTTCGCAATTTCTGCAACTTGGCACGACGGTGTCGGCGGCGGGCAATCTCGCGAGTACGCTCAACTCGTCCCATCGGTGGACAGGTCCTGGTCGAAAAAGAAGCGGTTTGAACAGCGTCACCGCAACGGCGATGCACCCATCCGGTTTTAGCAACCGTCTCGGAAATGGTCAATCGAGGGCACCACTCACGTCGACCCAGCGGCCGTCGGCATCCGAGGCAAGCACCGCATCGGCCACCGCCTGTGCACTTGCCCCATCACGGAAACTCGGCACCGGATCACGACCTTCCTGGATCGCGGACACGAACTCCCAGACCAGGTCATGGCGGAACACGTCACTGGGCACACCCTCGGAGGGGTCTCGTGGAGAGCCCTCGGCAACCAGGAATTCCTCGGGCACCGCAACCTTCTGCAACGACTCGCCGTGCCCACCGACGAGAATGTTGTTCGGATCGGTCAGCTGGTAAACCGCCGACGCCTCGCTGCCATTGATCTCGGCCCATTCGAACCCGTAACCGTCGTTGTGATGCCCCTTCATCAGGGTGCTTCCCTCCCAGACTCCCACCGCGCCGTTCTCGAAACGCCCCACCAACGCCGACCAGTCATCGATGTCGGAGGGCTCGCATGTCCCCCCGTCGGGGGTCTCCGTCCGTGGCGCAAAACGGGCGATGGCACCACACACCGACGACACCGGCCCCAAGAGGTCCTGGGCAAAGTCGATCCGGTGAATGGTCATGTCGTAGAGATCGCCGGCACCCGCCAGGTGCTTGTATTGCCGCCACCCCCAACTGGTCTCTGGCAGATCCAGGAACCGCTGGCTGCGAAAGTGTCGCGGTGTGCCGAGTTGGCCGTCGGCCAGCAGGTGACGCAGGAAACGCATCGACGGGGCAAAACGGTAGGTGAAGGCCGTCATGTGTCGCACATCAGCATCCCGGGCCGCCCGGTACATCTCGGCCGATTCCTCGAAACTCAAACCCAGCGGCTTCTCGCACATCACGTGCTTGCCGCCGGCCACGCAAGCCAACGTGATCGGCTTGTGCGTGAAGTTTGGAGTGGCAATGATCACCGCGTCCACATCATCCGCATCGGCAATCTCCTGGAAATCGGTCGTGACCCGACTGACACCCCAGTCGTTTCGTCGCTGTTCCAGCAGGGCCTCGTTCGGATCACACACGGCAACCAGTTCGGCCCGCGGATCGATGTTGATACCGGGCACATGGTGATAGTCGGCAACGGCGCCGGCCCCGATCATTGCAATTCTCACAGTCTCACTCATCGTCCTGGTGCCTTCCTCGGATTTCGTGGAACAAGTTCAGGGCCTGGTCGCGATCACCAACATCCTGGTCCAGTTGCGCGTCGCGAATGGACTGCAACAGTGTCTTGAACAAGGGCCCGGGGCTCAACCCGGCCGCCTTCAAATCGTCCCCGGTCAACAGGGGCGGAGGATCCAGATCCTCGCCTGAAACGGACTTCAGCAACTCCCGACACCACGCCACATCGGGACACGGGACGCCATCGTCTTGACCGATCGCATCGACCATTTCCAGGAGACCATCCCGCGAGGGATGCGAGAGCACCGGAAACAACTTCGATCGCCGCATGCCACTGGCACCGGCCAGGCGGCCACGGTTACCGATCAACCAGGACACCTCGTCGGACTCACGATTCGACAGCTTCAGCCGACGACACACGCCACGGGGGTCCTCCGTGTCGACCAGCAACACCGCCAACCCGACCATGGCTCCAGCCGCCCCGGGCAAGCGATTCAATCGCGACACCGCATCCGTGTACGTCCCGGCAGGAACCTCCGGAAAGACCGACTCCAGCAATCCCGTTTCGACTGCCAGGCCGACGGCGACCCCGCGACTCGAATGACCGAGCATCCGCCGCCACTCTTCAGCAATACGCTCGGCACTGACAACCTGAATTTCCCCGGCGTGCGAGGTGATCGCTCCGGCGGTGGCCGGATCGAGGGTGAAGCCCAGCGAGGCAGTGAACCGAATTGCCCGCAGCATCCTCAGCTTGTCCTCGGCAATCCTCGCCTCGGGATCGCCGATCGCACGAACGACCCCGTGGTCCAGGTCCTGGCGTCCCCCGACGTCGTCAAAGACCTCACCACTGAGTGGATCCATGAACATGCCGTTGATCGTGAAATCACGACGCCGGGCGTCCTCCTGTCGGGTCGCGAACTGCACCGCATCGGGATGTCTCCCGTCGGCGTAGGCCCCCTCGGTCCGAAACGTCGCCACCTCAATCGGTTGCTGCTGACCACGGCCATGGACCAGCATCACGCCAAACGACGCGCCCACGGCGAACGTGCGATCTCGCCCGAAGACCTCTTGCACCTGGCGGGGAGTCGCCTCGGTCGCAATGTCGTAGTCGTCTGGAACCTGCCCGTCCCCGAGCAACAGGTCGCGCACGCAACCTCCGGCCCAGACGGCCTCGTAGCCCGCGGCGACGAGTGCCTCGACAACTTCTACCGCAAATGCCCTGCGATCCTCCGCCTGGCCCATCCGAAACTCCTCCCGTGGCTCACCTGCGGTCTACTTTCGTGGCCGGCCCCGATCCGGTCAAGCACCGTCGCTGCACAGCCACGGGGTGTCGACTTGACCACCACAGCACCCCGCCACACACTCGGCTCTCCGCAACCGGCTCAATTTCGCCATGTCCGACACCACTCACAACGAGTCCTCCACCGACTCGGAATCCTCCCGCAAGAAGGCTCCCTCGGCCGAAATCCAGGCCGTCGAAACCAGGAACCTCTTTGCACTGTCGGCACACTACATCTCGCTGCGTCTCGGCTGGATTTTCAAGACCGAGACGGTGATCATGCCGGCCTTCATGGATGCGATTTCCGGAGCCGGCTGGTTGCGGGGCTGCCTGCCGGTGGTCAACCGCATCTGCAGCAGCTTGCCCCCGTTGTTTTTTGCCCCCCGCCTCAAGGACTCCCCGAGAAAAAAACTCACGCTCTCGGCCGCCTCTTTCCTGATGGCGGTTCCGTTTTGCGTGCTGGCGATAGCCTGGCGACAAGCATGGCAACCCGAATCCAGCCTGGTCCCGGGTTGGTTTCCGGCATTGTTCCTGGCCTGCTACGGAGTTGTCTTCGTGGGGGCCGGCCTCCAACGACTGGCCTGGGCCACGGTGCAGGGAAAACTGATACGAGACGTCCGGCGGGGGCGACTCATGGCCATGTCCGGGCTGATCGGCTCGGCCACCTCGGTGATCGCTGTCGTGCTCCTGATCCCCCGGTGGCTGCAACGCCCCGACGGAGGCTTCGCCTGGATCTTCCTGATGACCGCGGGAGGCTTTGTGCTGGCTGGCGGCCTGGCCGGACTGATCGCCGAACCGGCCGACAAGCCGGCCGACAAGCCGACCGCACCCCCATCACGTCGTCCGGGCCGGTTGCTACTGGACGCCTGGGAGTTGTTCCGGACCAATCCGCCATTTCGTCGGATCGCCTGTGTCGCGATGCTGTTCATCTCGATCCAACTCGCCTTCCCACACTTCCAGACTCTTGGCCGCCAAACGCTCAGCGATGACCAACGTGAACAGGGCAGCTACCTGATGCACTGGGTCGTGGCACAAAACATTGGCTTTGGAATTGGCACCTTTCTGTTTGGATGGCTGGCCGACTACTGGGGCAACCGCATCGTCATCCGCATCGAGATTTTCCTGCTCGCCCTGGCGCCGCCACTGGCGCTGGTGCTCAGTTCACAAACCGCCGACCCGGGCGGCGGCGTCTTCTGGCTGATCTTCAGCCTGCTGGGCCTCACGCCGCTGACTTTCCGCACCATCTACAACTACGTGCTCGAACTGGCCCCCCCGGCCGAACACCCCCGCCACATCGCGACTCTCAACCTGGCCATGACAGTCCCATTCTTTGGCTCTCCGGCGCTCGGCTGGCTGGTCGACGAACTGGGATTCCAGCCGGTCTTCATCGCTGTCTCGATCATCGTGACCTGCGGCGGACTCCTGACATTCGGAATGGCCGAGCCCCGGCAAAACGAACACCTGCCGGAAAGCGCCCCCGCTGGCCCTGGCTCGACCGTAGAATAAACTCCCAACCGACCACACTGGCTCACTCGACGGGTTCTCCCCATGACCAACCGACCCTGCTTCGCCCCCCCCAACCAACAACAACGCCGCCCCCCCTTGTGGCTGCGACTGCCTGTCGCCGTGGCGGTCCTGGTGGCCACGCCATCCCTGCTGGCCCAGGCCCCCGGCACCTCTCCTGAACCTTTCGAGCGAGGACTGTTGCCGAAGGTGGAAACCGGGGCCACCCGCTTGCTGGAAGCCCACGAGGAATTCGACGGACGCGGGGTGGTCGTTGCCATCTTCGACACCGGTGTCGACCCGGGAGCGACCGGGCTCCAAAAAACGAGCGATGGAAAACTCAAGGTGGTGGACCTGATCGACGGAACCGGCAGCGGTGATGTCGACACCTCGACCGTGCAGACCATTTCCAGCGGGAAGGTCAAGGGCCTGACCGGCCGAACGCTGTCGATTCCCAACAAGTGGAAAAACCCCTCCGGAAAAATCCACCTGGGCTGGAAACGGGCCTACGACCTCTACCCGGGAGAACTCGTATCGCGACTGAAACGTGAACGACGCAAGGCCTGGGACCGACAACAACGCGCGACTCTCAACAAGCTGGCCGCCAACCTGGCCGAATGGGACAAGGCCCACCCCAGGCCGAAGGCGGCAGAACGACTCGAGCGAGAAGAACTCGCCGAACGGATCACCCAACTCAAGGCCGCGGCATCACAACTCAGCGACCCCGGCCCTGTCTTTGACTGCGTCGTCTTCCACGACGGGGACCGCTGGCGTGCGGCTGTCGACACCAACGAGGATGGCAACCTGGCCGACGAAACCGTGCTGACGACGTACCGCGACGAGCCGAAACATGCCACGTTTTCGACGGCCAGCCTGCTCAACTTCACCGTCAACATCTTCGACAAGGGCAACCTGCTTTCGATTGTCACCACCGCCGGAGCCCACGGAACGCACGTTGCCGGCATCGTTGCCGCCAATTACCCCGACCAGCCCGGCCGCAATGGGCTGGCCCCCGGGGCCCAGATCGTTTCGGTCAAGATTGGTGACACGCGACTGGGTTCCATGGAAACCGGAGCCGGCCTCGTACGGGGCCTTCACGCGGTCCTGCGGAATCACTGCGACCTGGTCAACATGAGCTACGGAGAACCATCTCACCTCCCCAACCGCGGCCGCCTCGTCTCTCTGTTCTCCGAACTGGTCAACCGGCACGGCGTGGTGTTTGTCGCCAGTGCCGGAAACGCTGGCCCGGCCCTCTCCACGGTGGGGTCCCCCGGCGGCACAACCTCGGCACTGCTTGGAGTCGGCGCCTACGTCTCGCCGGCGATGATGAAGTCCGAATACTCGCTGAGAAAGCTCCTGCCAGGCATGCCCTACACCTGGTCGAGTCGAGGTCCCACCTCCGACGGGGACGCGGGTGTCGACATCTTTGCCCCCGGCGGAGCCGTGGCGCCTGTTCCGAGTTGGACGCTGCAGGGCAGCATGAGGATGAACGGCACATCGATGTCGTCGCCCAACGCCTGCGGCAACCTCGCACTGCTCATCTCCGGGCTCAAACAACAGGACATCTCTTACACTCCATCGAGCCTCAAGCGAGCAATCCGCAACACCGCCCAGCCAATCATGGGGACTGCTGCGGATGGCTTCGGGCAGGGGCCGGGATTGCTGCAAGTCGACAAGGCGTGGCAACACCTGGTCGACCACGCCCAGGCCGTTGGAGAGACATTGCCGATTGATGTCCAGGTCGTCGGCGGCCGCGGCCGCCGCGGTGTCTACCTGCGAGATGCACACGAAACGGCCCGGCCGGCCTCACGACTGGTGAGACTCACCCCGCGGTTCCCCGAGGACTTTGACAACCAGGGCCGCGTGTCCTTCGGGCTCAACCTGTCATTGAAACCGACCGTCGAATGGATCAGTTGCGGCGAGCAACTGTTGCTGACTCACGGTGGCGGCAGCTTCCAACTGGTGGTGGACCCCGGCCAACTCGAACCGGGGGCTCATTTTGGCCAGGTCCTGGTCCACGACAGCGACACGCCCGGCCGCGGACCACTGGCCAGGGTCCCCGTCACGGTGATCAAGCCGCACGAGTTGACCACCCCATCGACCTGGCAATCGACTCTCGCCTTCCAACCAGGCGACCTGGCTCGACAGTTCCTGGACGCTCCACCGGGCGCCACATGGGCCGACATCTCGGTGACATTGCAACCCGCCTCGTCGCCCGCCCCCGCCGCGAACACGTCGAGCCAGCCCCCGCCGACAGCGGCCGGCCCCAATCGTCGCTTTGTCCTGCACACGGTCCAACTGCGGCCCGGCCGGAGTTTCAGCGAGGACCAGTCCCGCAGCTACATGACACTCCGGCCCGGCGCCGAAGTCGTTCACAGCATCCCGGTCGTACCCGGCCGCATGCTGGAAGTCTGCCTGGCCCAATACTGGTCCAGCCTCGGCCAGTCGTCTGTCAACTGCTCGGTCCGTTTCCATGGAATCGTCCCGGACCACCACGAGGTGACGCTGACAGCAGGGCAGGGGGGGACCCGCGTTAACCTGCAAAACCGACTCGTCGCCGAGGAACTTGCGCCACAAGCCTCGCTGACAACGCACCGCACACTGCTGGCCCCGTCCTCCACGTCGATCAAGACGCTCGACCCACAGCGGGACCACCTGACCGAGGACCGGATCATCCGGCAACTGGTGATCGACTACACGTTCAAACAAACCCGGGCCGGAACGGTGACCCCCCGGTTCCCGGAACTCGACAACCAGCTGTACGACTCGCCTTTCGGAACACAATTGTGGATGGTCTATGACAGCAACAAGAAACGCGTCGCCTGCGACGACACATTCCCGGGTTCGCTCAGGCTGCCTGCCGGAACGTATCGACTGCGACTGCAGTTGCGACACAGCGACGAGGCCAAGTTGAACCAGCACAAGTCCCTGCGACTCGCGCTGGACCGACCGCTGCCAAAGCCTGTCGGCATCAAGATCGGGGCCAACCGTGGCGCCGTATCACTGGGGCTCCGTTCGTCCACCTCCGGACCACTGCCCCCTGGCCAATCCCGTTCACTCTACCTGGTCGCACCACGTCCCAGCCAGGTGCCGTCCTCGGCGGCAGCCGGCGACACCCTGTTCGGCTCGATCCATTACGGACGGTCCAACCCGGCTCGCCATGGTGCGGGACGTCGCCCCGGTGGCTTCCGGCTGTCATTGGTGGTGCCCGCCACCACCGTGAAAACCAAGCCTCTCTCCAGCTCCCCTGCAGGAGACCTCGCATCGGAGGAACGGAAATTCCTGATCGACCGCCTCAAACGGATCCCCTTTGAGACCCGGCGCAAGGAATTCGACACCCTGGCCAACAAGCTGCTCGCCACAACCCCCAATCTCCGCCCCGTGCTCGTCACCCGGCTCGAACGTCTCGACCACGTCGACCACCGCAAGAAACGGCTGGGCGATGTGGTCGCCGCTGCCGATGCGGTCATCGCCACCGTGGACACCGACAAGTTGGCCGCCACCCTGGGCCGACGTGGCGGCCGGTCGGCCGACAAGGGCGTCCTGGTCGACGCCCTGTACCGCAAGGGCCGGGCACTGGCTTACATGGAGTTGCCCGAGGTGATCGCTGCCCACCCGATCGCCGACAAGGCGGCCCACGCCAAGGCCTTCGACAGCAACTTCAAGGAACTGGGCCGCTGGGTCGACACGACAGAAAAAACCTACGTCCTGTTGCACATCCGCCACGAACGGCGACGAGGACGCCCGGCGATGGCCCTGAAATGGCTTACAAAATATTACCCCGGCACCCCGGCAAACTTCTGGTACGTAAAAAAACGTCGCGACCTGTACGAGAAATTGGGCTGGTCACATTGCCACGAGTACGAACGACGGTGGTTGCTGGTCCGGTTCCCCAAGGTCTACGAGGCGTTCTAGCCCCGGATCGCCAGACCAATCGACCGCCCGCACTCCCTCGTCACTGCCGAGTCCCGGTCGCCCGACCAATGCGTGGTGACGGCTTTTTCGAGGTCGTTTTTTTTGCCGGAGCATACTTGTCGGCCCATTTTTTCAAACGCGCCTGCGCGGCAGGGGTCCCGTAGGTCTTGAGACGCCCCGACTCGATGATCCGACGACCGATCTGCCCAACCTTCTTCGCCACGGCAGGTCGCCTGGCAAATTCCGCCTCCAGTTCACCGGCCACTTTCTCGACGTCGGCAGGCTTGGCGGCCTTCTGGATCAACTGCCGCACCTTGGCCGAGATGTCCGGAGGCAAGCCATTCCGCGAACGCCGCGGGGCCACTCCCAGCGACGCCAGTGTGGGCACCTTGCCTCCGATCTGGGCCACGATCGCCTTGAGGATCCTGGGGACGTCAACTTGGGTCGACGGCTGCACCAGGGCAAAGTTCGCCGCGACCCGTCCCTTGTTCCCCACCAGCACGGTCAACTCGACCTTGCGATTGAGCCCATAGGCGCCGGGCCCTTCGATCCCGTCACGTGAAATCCCCAGCGGAATCTCGGTGGGCAATGCACGACGGGCTCTTTTCATCCAGGCAACCGTCCGTGTCGGATCCTCGGTCAAAAAAACCACAGCGCCCGCCACTCCGGATTTTTTCCGCTGGCCCAGGAATTTCGCCACTGCCCGTGTCGCAGCAATTCCCGGTCGGGTCAACTTGTGGACGAACACAACCACCACGGGCTTGCCCGCGGCAGTGGTGATCGGATCGAACCGTTCGTCAGGATCCTTGCCAAACACGCGTTGCACCCGGAACCCCGGCAACTCCTCGCCGACCTGTGGCCCCGAAAAGACCGGCTCCGGCCTGGCCGACTTGCCGGCCTGGCGTTTTTTCTCCTGCGCACCCACCGGCACCACGGCCACAACCATCGCCACAAGCACCCAATGGCTGGGATTTGTCCAACACCGTTTCATCGCCAGCCCTCCCGGGCCCCTGACACGGCAACACAACCGAAAAACGGCCCGGTCCGACACCGTCATTTCTTCTTGCCGGTCTCTCGTTTCAATGACCAGAGGATCCCGTTGCGGAACAGCCGCCGGAAGGCCGCCAACTGGAAGTCCTTGGGGTGCCCCAGTGACGTGTAAAAGATTCGCCCACCACGATACGCGTGAGTCCACGCCACCGGTTCTGCCGGTGCCCCTTTCACCCGGCCGATCATCAACGGCACGCAACCTTTCTTGAGAGGATTGACCCGGTACAACGAACCGCCCACGTCGAATGACTGTTCGGTCACGCCTTCGAGAATCGGATGCTGCTTGGCCGTCGGCAACCTCTCCACGTTGGTCACCAGCTTATTGCCATGATGCCCCACGTAATGGCCTCCCAGGACCTCAGGATCAAACTCTTGCCATTCGGCGTGGCCCTCCGGATGCTTGCCCTTGGTGTGGAAGGCGTGGCTGGCCGTCCGAATCCCCACCAACGGACGTCCCGCGGCCAGGTATTTTCGAACCCGAGCCAGGTCGGCAACAGGCAGCGACCGACGCCGGACACTGAGCACGACCAGATCGGCCGAGTCAATCGCACTGATGCCGGGAAAGAGATTGCCGTCCTTTGCCGAGGCGTGCACGAAAGTGCACCGGAACTTCAACTTGCCAATCAATTCGTCACGAGCAAATTCTGGCAGGGTCTCCCGCGTCTTGTACTCTCGCTCTCCAATCAGGAACACAACGTGAGGGACCGCCGCAGAAGCCATTTCGCTTCCGTACAACAGCCCCAGCAGCACCAGGGAAACAGTCCGCACCGAAACCCGCATCACTTGCTCCTCCGCAATATTGGACCGGTGGGCTCGTCTCATCCCGAACCACCTTCACCAACCCGGCGAACTTCTCCGGCNCTTCTANAAAACGTAGAATATATCGGGGCGACCGGCGAACCACTCATCACCTCGCTCCGGCAAACGGTCCCCATTCTACAGCCGGATTAACCACCACGCGACCGCCCAAGGAACCAACCATGGCCTCTCGACTCCGCACTCCTCGCCTGATCGTCGGTCTCACGCTATCCCTGGCCATCCTGCTGGTCGCACCCACCACACACGCACAGGTTGTGCTCCGGCCAAAACTCAAACCCAACTCAAAACGAGTGTTTCACTCCGAAGCAAGTACCAAGCAAATCCTCACTCTTGCCGGCATGGACGTCGAAACCTCATCAAACCAGTTTGTCGTCATGGAGCAAGTCACCCAACCCCGCAGCGACGATGGCACGCTGCGGCTGACCGACACAAACAAGAAGCTGCAGCAGGAAATCACTCTCCCCGGCTTCAAGATCTCGTTCGACTCGGACAACCCCAACAAGAAAGCCCCGTTGCCACAGCTCGAGCCGATGCTCGACCTGTTGCGNCTCATCGCAAAATCCCGAGTCACTCTCGTTCTCGACAAGTCCGANCGGGNGGTCAAGGTCGAGGGAGTCGACGAACTTCTCAAGGATCTCGATCCCGCAGTTCGCAAGAGCTTCTCGAGCCAGTTCAGCGCCCCGGTCATTCTCGAAAACTGGAAAAGCCGACGCCAACGGATCCCCGGCAAGGCAGTCAAAGTCGGNGAAGAATGGAAATACACGACGGTAATGAACCTGGAAGCCGGCCAGAAGATCAGCGTGACACGGCAGTACACCTACGCCGGAACCACCAAAAAGGGCCCGAACACGTTGCACCGGATCACGACAAAATCNCTCGGAGCCAAACTGACCCAGGATCCCCCTGAAGGAAGTCCGACAAAAATCACAAAAAGCCAGATCAAGGTCGAAAAAGGAACAGGCGAGATCCTGGTCGACCTGGAGCGAGGCCTGGTTGTCTCGGATTCCGACAGCACACGGATGACCGGGCCCCTGACACTGGAAGTCAACGGGATGTCGCTAGACGCCACCCTCGACTTGACCATCACCACCAAGTTGCAATTCCAGCGATAGCCAAGCTTTGCGGTCGCCGCATTGGCTCGCCAAACACGTTTCACCGCGAATCATCTGAATGCTGTGGGCAATTCCTGCCGATAACATCGGTGGGATTGGATGCGACGGTCGTGTCGCACCATAGTCCATTTCGTGGGATTGGCCCCGCATTCCTCAGCAATCTTGATCGCCGTGAATTCACGCACAATCGCACTGCTGTTACTGTTCGCGTCCACGACGCTGGCTGGACCGCCCACGCACCCGGACCCGCCCGCCGGACGACAGGCGTTCAACCAATGCATGGTCCACGCTGAAACCGCGTGGAAAAACGGGCGTACCAATGAAGCACTCCGCTGGTACCACACGGCCAAAAATATTGCTCGCGCCCACAACCTGACCCTCTCGGAACGAGACGAGGCGCTCACAGCGTACGTCGCTCGGCACGAGGCTGGCCTCACCGGCCCCCAACCGCGAAACATGCCCGGGTGCGACACGGATGCTGACAATCGAATCACCCCGAAACCGAGGCCCAAAACTGCGAGGCAACTGCCGCCGATTGACAAAGCACGATCCTTTCCAACCAGGACCATTCCCGTTCCCGAAACCAGGAACTCAACAAGCTCAGAAACCACGCAGCGATCCATTCCCGAAAACCGCACCGCCAGTTCCTTGCCACTGACACCAGCCACGAAAACACCTCTCGCTACAAAACGGCCTGCCACCACGACCTCGAAACTCCTGCCCGCACCAAAAAAACAAGCCCGGAAGGATGCTACAACCACCAAAAACGTCGACCGTGACCTCGTCCCGCCGGTCACTTCCCGCAAAACTAACCCGGCCTCCCCGATAAAAGACTCGCTGGTGAAAAATCCCCCGGCAGCGGACCCGCCGGCAAAAGACATCCCGGCAGAAAGCCCGCCGACAAAAGAGACCCCGACAGCAGCCCTTCCGGCAAAAGACATCCCGACGGCAGATCCGCCGGCAAAAGACACCCCGGCAGCAAGCCCGCCGACAAAAGACACCCCGCCGCCAAACGCGACAACTTCCGACGTCACTGAGGCCACTCCTCGCCCGACAACGCCACCACCGGTAGCAAAAACGTCGGCAACAACAGAAAANGACAACNNCAACCNGCCNGTCACGCTGACTATTGACCAGTCGANTGTGCCTCTGAAAGTCATCNCAGATAACCACGAATCGGAGATGGCCGCGCGNCCCGTTTCCCCGGCCCCCTTGACCGAAGCCGATGCCGACTCCCTGCCCGCTTCCGAGAGTTCCGCTGCAGNCCACCAGCTCACCCTGCTGATGTTTGGGCCAATCGTGGTCGCGCTGTTCATCCTGGGCCTGCTCACNCAGGAGATGCCCGGCCCGAAACGCATCCTGGCCTGGGCGATCCGCAGAAATCGTGACAAGAACNCGGAGACCGTCGCCACGGCCCCGATTACGAAGGCGCCCCAGGAAATCATTTCAGCTCCCAGCGACTTGCTGCCCGTCACCCTGGGCACTCGCCGCCGGAACAAGACACAATTCTACACGGCCACAATCGAGCTGCCGGGCCTCGAACCCACCCGCCTCGTCAAACGCCGTGATGGCAGCCCGTTGTTCCGCAGTCGTGCGGCCGCGACCAGCTCGGCCCGTGCACTCGCTCGCCGGCTCGGATACGACGGAATAACCGAGCCTTCCCGCCGACAAAAGGCTGCCTGATTCGCAGTGGGCCGCGGACACCGTTGTCGGTCCCCCCGGCTACCCACCCGAGAGATCGTCCTCGGTCAACCACCCCTGGATCTGGGCGTCTTCGCTGGAGAGATCGTCGGTGATTTGAGGTTGCGGCGGCTTCGCCGGCACCTCCCGGTCTCGCCGCCGTGACCGCCGTCGCGCCCGCCGTTGCCCTTCCAGTCCAGCTTTCTCCAGCAGAGACGTCGAGAACAGGTCTTCGTCTTCGGCCTGGGGTGGAGGTGCGTCGGGATTGGCCTGGTAGACAATTTCGAAGTCCAGCTTCGCGATCGTCAATGTATCACCCGGCATGAGTACCTGGACTTCAACAGACTGTCCGTTGACCTTGACGCCGTTTGTGCTTCTCAAGTCCCTGACCTGCCAATACCCGGCTTCCAGCTCCAACTCGCAATGCTGTGACGAAATGTTCGGGTAATCCAGGCAAATGTCGCAACGGCTTCGCCGCCCCACCAGTAGCCGGGCTCGCAGGAGCGGCACCGGATCGCCACCGCCAACTGGTACAAGTTCGCCAAGCATCAGCTAGCTTTCCTTCTCCGCAATCGCGCCCGAATCACCGAGCAACTGGCGAACCGCTTCGATACCGTCGTTGCGTGTTGCGTGATGGCTCCACGGTCGGCCCAATTTCATGGTCGACAACTGATTGAGATTGGCCGCAGACGCGGCGCAGTAGACTGCCAATCCACCCCGGTAGTCCAGGTTTCGGACCAGGCGAACAATCGCACTGGTCATCACCCAGCCCAGGAGTGAAACATGGCTCAGGTCCACGACCACGGCTCGAACCGAGCCATCATCCAACGTCCGCATGACCTGGTTGGCCTGGTTGTGAATGTCGAAGTACCGGAACGACGCTTCGTCACCCATCGGGGCCACGACAACCACCTCGCCAACACGCTCCAGCTCGAATACCTTCGCTCGTTCACTCATCAATTACCGCCAACCCGCGACGTCTCAACACAAACCAGGCCCAGGAATCCGCATTCCCGCTGCCCCGTTAGATCCGGCATCCAAACCCCAAATTGAGTGATCTCGACGGCAAAGTCAACCTGCGGTTACCGCTCGGGTGTTCTGGCCCACAGGCTTTGCTACAGTGATGCCCTCCCATTTTCGACCTACACTTCGAGACTAACGAGTCCTGCATGGGCGATCTGTTTCACTGGGTCGATCTGACGGTGTTCTTCGTCGCTCTCCTGGCGGTCATGGGCGTCGGGTTGCTCGCATCCCGTGGCGAGGAAGAATCCTCCGAGCAGTACTTCCTGGCCGGACGCCAGATTCGCTGGTGGGGCGTTGCCGGGTCAATCTATGGCTCCAACGTCAGTGCCAACCACCTGGTCGGAATGCTCGGCATTGGATTCTCCATCGGGTTCGCCCAAAGCCACTTCGAACTCGGGGCCATCTTCGGCCTGCTGGTGCTCTGTTACGGATTTCTCCCGGTCTACCGCCGCCTGAAAATTTACACGCTCTCCGAGTACCTGGGTCAACGGTACGACGACCGAAGCCGCCTCTCCTATGCCGTGATCATGGTGCTGATCATGGCCGGGGTCCAGATGGTCCCCGGGCTCTACATCGGTGCACGATCCGCCTGCGTGATGGTCGGCGACCCCGCGATCCAGATCGACCAGGTCACCTCAAAGACCGTTGGCGATCTCCAGGCCATCGAAGCCGGAGAGATGACCGAGGCCACGCTGCCCAAGCAGCCAAAAGTCAAAGTCAACACGACCTGGTACCTGGCCTTCGTCGCGCTGCTGGCGGTCGTCGCCACCATTTACACCGTTGTCGGAGGGCTCAGGGCCGTTGTCCTGACAGATGCCATCCAGTCGCTGCTTTTGCTCGGAGGTGGCATCCTACTCGCCGTGCTCATCTTCGGCGAATTGAGTGACGGCAACGGCGTGATGGCCGGCTGGAACCGGATGCTCGAACTCGACTCGGCCTCCAACAGCCAGAAAATGAGACTGTACCTGCCCAGCAGCCATCCGCAGTTGCCCTGGTCGGGCGTTCTGACCGGGCTGTTGTTCATGCACTGTTATTACTGGGGCACCAACCAGTTTATCGTGCAGCGTGCACTGGGAGCGCGATCCGATGGGGAGGCCCGGCTGGGAATCATCGCCGCCGGCTTCCTCAAGCTGCTCATCCCGTTCTTTGCCGTCGCCGCCGGAATCGCCGGGTACTACCTGATCACCGACCGGGTTGACCACGCCGTGGCCCCAGATGCCGCGTTTGCCGAACTCGTCACGCTGGTGGTTCCCGCTGGAGTGGGACTGGTCGGAGTCGTGGCCGCCGGGCTCATCGGCGCCATCCTCTCGTCAATNGATTCCATGATGAATTCGGCAGCGACCATCTTCACCATCGATGTCTATCAGAAATACATCCGCCCGGATGCCAGCAGCCAGCAGCTCGTGCGGGTGGGACGCATCTCCATCATCGTCTTCGTCCTGCTGGCAACCGGACTCACGTTCGTGGTCATCGACCCCAACAGTGAACAGAATTTCTTCCTGCAAATCGCCAACTACAGCAGTCTTCTGACTCCCGGACTGCTCGTGGCTTTCCTGGTCGGCATGTTCTGGTCACGGGCCACTGCCGCCGGCGCGCTGACGACAATCATTGCCGGCGTTGTCTTCTCGCTCGCCTACCAGGCCCTTTACGACCAGGCCGTCGGAATGCCGGCGCCCGTCTACAATGTTTTGACCGAACAAGCCGACCTCNCNAGCATCAAGCTCCAGGACCTTCCGCAGGACTGGCAAGCACTCGGCTCCACCGAAATCCAGCAGCGGATCGAAGCACAAAGACCACAGCTCAATCCCGTCAACCTCGCCTTCGGCCCCAGCCTGAACTTCTTCCACCGTGTCGTCGCCGTGATCATCAGCTGCGTCCTGATCCACGTCGTTGTCAGCCTGAAAACATCGGTCTCCGAGGAGCAGTCGCGACTGACATGGGTCGACCTCGGCGGGCACTCACCCGGTGAACTCAAGAGCCTGGCAACGCTCGCCCTGCTGGTCGTTGCGATCCTGGCCACACTCGGAGGACTCATGATCTCCGGACAACTCACCGCACCAATCGCAGCACTCCTGGCAGCAGCCACCACGCTGGGNGCCTTTGCCATCAATTCCCTGNGGCGATCGCAAAGTGGCAAACACACGAAGAAGGTGTGGTGGGCCGAGGATCGGAACTGGGCAGCCATCCTCTGCGCGACCGCAGTCTGGATGCACTTTTACTTCGCCTGAGAGCCCTCAGACCAGCAGGNCTCGAGGAANAAGNCCGGGNGCGNCTAGTACCGGAGNTCGACGCGGGCAACCAGGCCGTCAAAGACCATCGTGTCGCCCACTCCCCCGATACTGTACAACTCCGCGTCCTGCACGCTGTCGATGAACCCGCCGGTGGTCACCGTGTTGAACCACGCCGCCATGTAGTAGCCGGCAGAAAATCGCAGCGTGTCTGCTTCTCCGCCCCAGCCCAGCCCCAACTCCAACTCGGTCACGGGCACCATCCGACTGTCTTCAAGGCCCACGACCGCCTGGGTGCCGCTGAACACATTTGNCTGNTGNTAGCTGGCATCGAATTCGCCAAACAGCAGTGACGCNCCCCCACGCATGTACAGGTGAAACGCGCTGTCCATGGGCCGTTCAACCTCCAGGCCAAGCCTCGGCCCCACGCCGTCGAACCCCACATCGGTGAGCACACTGGTCGACCCCAGCATCGTGTAGTTGGCGTGGAAATCCTCGTCCACCCGNGCGTAACGNGCACCAACAGTCAGGTACACCAGGTAATCCTTCTCCGAGATCGTCGCACGGTAATGCACGTCCAGNAGATCGAAATCCAGGTCGTAATTCGCGCGAGCCGCCAGGCTGTCAGTGGCCACCGACGTCGTATTNGGATGCACCAGGTCAGCGTTCAGGAATCCACTTCCCCCCGGAAGGGTTCTCGAATCCGANCTCTGGCTTTGATAACTCCGGTAGTCGACCGCGATGCTCGAGGAATCGGTNCGGTTCCAGTTCAACCCGATCCTGAAACCCGGCTGATACCCCGGCCCCACAACACTCGATGGCCCGGTCGGCACCGATGACGGGCCAATTCCGTCAGTCGGCGTCGCATAGGGCACGTCCACGTTGCGTGGATGCAGGTACAGGAACTCGGCGATGATCCCCGATCGATGAGCCTGCAGGATTTCTTCGAAACAACCAGGCCCCGAACAGGGAGNCGTTACCGGTCGGCCGGCGATGCCTGACCACGAAACCTGCTTTTCCCCCAACTCCCGTTGAAGTTCGTCCACGAGGTCCAGTGATTTCCCTGCGGGGACCATCGGGACCAACCGNTCGTCAGCCACCGGTTCCGGAGAAGGCACAATCAGCGGCAACGCGACAGGCACCCCGGACGCCCCTGCCTGTTTTTGCTGACCGACCGTCTCGTCTCCGGTGTCGAGAATCTCGGGTGACAAATCTTCTGCAGGCGGCGCGGGAGGNAGCCCCTTCGACGGTGCTTTGCCCTCGACGGAATCAACCACCGTTGCGCTACCGAAACCGTCCTGTGCCCCGGCTTCACGCCCANGCAACAAGAGACTGAACATCAGCACACACGCGGAAACGATCTTGAGCAACTTCATCACCAGCCTCACCCCCCCGTGGCCCACTTCCGGTTGCAGGCAAAGCCGGGGTCGCACGGAATGAAACGAATTTACCGCCTGTAACAGTTATCGGNCCCACCAAGACCACTTCTTTGAGCGTTGTTCCGTGGCGACAGAAACAAAAAGTCCTTTTTTNCCGCAGAAAAACCCCACAAAAAGCCACCCGCACCCACACCAGGAACGAATTCGAACCGANGGAGNCTCNCCCTNCTTGCACAAACANNGCNTTCCCTGCAAACTACCTATTCCCCTCATGTTTTTTTTGAAGCTCTCGCTCAGACAGCGCAGTTCTCACACGGAAGGGAGTTTCGACTACGGCTCCCGTCTGTTTTCTCGACTGATAGCAAACTTCGTCTCGGTTTCTCGGACCTGGCAATCGAAGTTCAGCTGACCGTCCGGGCCGTCGCCCATGGACACCGTCTCGACCTCTCAAATCTCAAGTTACCACCAGGCCGATCGCCACAACACGGACACGAGTCTCGACGCGGGACAGTGGCCGCGCGTGTCGTCACGTCTGGCATTTGAATTATTTCGCTGTATCCACCGATTATCTGACCGGTAAGGACTACTGATGTTCCTCACACCATGGTTGCGTTCCATTGGCCAAAGACTTCGTTTTCGAAGGCGCAANGTGGCCAAGCAGGTTCATTCGCAACGAAAGCCCCACCCCAGGTCTGCCGTCGTCGAGACACTCGAAGATCGGACGCTGCTCACGGTGGACATCACGTCGGTCGCCACCGCGGCCGGAACGGCAACCTTCACGGGCGATCAAACCGCAGCCAATGATGTGGACGCCCTGGTCCTGTCCGTTTCCGGCGGAAACCTCGCCCACAACCTGCAGGCAATCGGAACTCTCACCTACGACAGCAACACGGATTTCGACCCCGGCACCGCAGGAACCCAATCAATCGCCGTCGGCTCGGGATCCGGACCATTGTTGACCGTCAACCTGCTGGGCGGAAACGACTCATTGACAATCGACCACAGTGGCGGTGCTCTCCAGGGCGTCCATCCCATCATTTTTAATGGCGGTACGGGTTCTGACACCCTAGCCAGCCCGGACATCGATAACACGTTCAACATCACCGGCAGCGATTCGGGAAACATGGGTGGTGTGGGAACCATCGATTTCAGCGNCATCGAGAACCTCACCGGCGGAACCGGAGCCGACACCTTCAACATGCTCCCCTCCCCGGAGTTCNGTTCCGCATCGCACACGATCACCACGGACGCCGATGGTGCGTTTTCGGTTTTCGCAGCAGACGTCGACGGGGACGGCGACATGGACGTGCTTAGCGCGTCCTTGATGGACAACAAGATCGCCTGGTACGAGAACGACGGCAGTGAATCATTCACCGCACACACGATCACAACGGACGCCGATGGTGCGAGATCGGTTTTCGCAGCAGACGTCGACGGGGACGGCGACATGGACGTGCTTAGCGCGTCACGCCAGGACGACAAGATCGCCTGGTACGAGAACGCCGGCTCAAAAGGCATCTTGACCGGAACCATCACCGGTGGAACTGGAGACGACACGATTGCTCACTCCAACCAAAACAACACCTGGGACATCTCCGCCGCAAACGCCGGTGACGTCACCGACATCGGCAGCTTCAGCGGCATCGAGAACGTAACCGGCGGAACCGGCGACGACACGTTCAACATCGCCAGTGGTGCGACACTGTCCGGTGACATCACCGGTGGCACCGGAAGTGACACGATCACCCAGGCCGATGGGACCAACACCTGGGACATTACCGGAACCAATTCCGGGGACGTCACAGACATC
>PBOU01000105.1 GCA_002724415.1 Planctomycetaceae bacterium | reverse complement strand
GAAGAGGCTGCGGAAGAGGCTGCGGAAGAGGCTGCGGAAGAGGCTGCGGAAGAGGCTGCGGAAGAGGCTGCGGAAGAGGCTGAAGCGGACGCCGAGGACGATTCTGAATCCTGATACCACTTGGGCCGATTGTCCGGCCCGACTGTTTGTACCCGTTACCACACCCCTGAATTGAAACGCCGGCGATGGCCAACATTCGTGCGATTGTCAAACGCCTCAAGGCGGTCAGAAACGTCCGGAAGATCACTCGGACGATGGAACTGATCGCCACGGCCCGGTTCAAGAAAGCCATGGACCGTGCGACCGAGGCGGCGGCCTACACCCAGAAGATTGCCGAGATTGTCTCGGACCTGTCGGGTGCGGCACTTTCTTTCAGCCATCCGTTGTTGGAGGGGCGTGACACCCAGCAGAAATCGGCCGTGCTGGTCCTGACCAGCAACCGTGGCCTGTGTGGCGGCTACAACGGTGGCGTGCTGCGTTTGGCGGTGCCACGGATGAAGGAGTTGCGTGACGCGGGACAGGACGTGTCCCTGGAGGTTTCGGGGAAACGGGGACTGGCGTTCCTGCGGTTCCAGGGTGAGGCGATCGACCACGAGTACACTCACTTCGAGGACAAGCCGACGTTCGACGAGGTTGATGAACTGGCGAGTCGTTACATCGACGCGTACATTGCCGGCGACCTGGATCGTCTTGACGTGGCTTACACGCGNTTCGAATCCTCGTCGCGACAGTCGGCAGCCATCGAGACNCTGTTGCCGGTTGGTTCGCTGGATGGTGTCGACGCATCGGACGACGAGTCCGACGGCGACGCTTCCGATGACGNTGGTGNCGCGGTGGATTACGAGTTTCTCCCGTCAGCCGGTGAGATTCTTGAAGAGATCGTGCCGGCGTCGTTCAAGGCCCGCCTGTTCAAGTGTTTCCTGGATGCGGCGGTCAGCGAACAGATCTTCCGGATGGTGGCGATGAAGGGTGCCACCGAGAACGCCGGCGAGATGATCGATATGCTCTCGATGCAGTACAACCGGGCCCGCCAGACTCAGATCACNTCNGAACTCAGNGAGATTATCGGCGGGGCTGCGGCNCTCGAATAAGAANCAGACGGACAACAAGACAAACAGACCACGAATACCCAGGCGTGGAATCACACGCAGGAGACAACCTGATGGCAACGGCAACCGAACACAACATCGGCCAGGTGACACAGATCATTGGCTCGACTTTTGACGCCGAGTTTCCCGAGGACAAGCTGCCGGAGATCTACAACGCATTGCAGATCGACGCGGAAGTCAAGGGCGTGGAGGTGAAGGTGACCGGCGAGGTGCAGCAGCACCTCGGTGGTGGCCGTGTCCGCTGTGTCGCCTTGGGCAGCACCGATGGCATGGTTCGTGGCATGGATGTGCTGGACACCGGTGCTCCCCTCTCGGTGCCCGTGGGCAAGGAGACCCTGGGACGNGTCTTCAATCTGCTGGGCGATCCGGTTGATGGCCGTGGCCCGGTCGACACCGAGGAACGCTGGCCGATTCACCGGCACGCGCCCCCGCTGGAGGACCTGAGTTCCAAGACGGAGATTTTTGAGACCGGCATCAAGGTGGTCGATCTGTTGACCCCCTTCGTTCGTGGCGGCAAGGCGGGGCTGTTCGGCGGAGCCGGCCTGGGCAAGACGGTGATCCTGACCGAGTTGATCGCCCGGATCGCCAGTGCTCACGGCGGCTACTCGGTGTTCGCGGGGGTCGGCGAGCGGACCCGTGAGGGCAACGACCTGTGGCTNGAAATGCAGGAGACCAAGATTGGCCAGTCGGATCGGTCGGTCATCGAACAGACCTGCATGGTCTTTGGCCAGATGAACGAACCGCCGGGTGCTCGACTGCGAGTGGCACTCTCGGCGTTGACCATGGCGGAATGGTTCCGCGACACGACNGGAACCGACACGCTGCTGTTCATCGACAACATCTTCCGGTTCTCACAGGCCGGCAGTGAAGTGTCCGCCCTNCTGGGCCGGATGCCCTCGGCGGTGGGTTACCAGCCGACGNTGGGNACCGAACTGGGNGAACTNCAGGAACGNATCACCTCGACNAAGCGNGGNGCCATCACCAGTGTGCAGGCCGTGTACGTGCCCGCCGATGATCCGACCGACCCGGCGCCGGCGACGGCGTTCGCTCACCTGGATGCNTTCATCTACCTCGAGCGAAGTATTTCCGAAAAGGGCATCTATCCGGCCATCGATCCGCTGGCCTCTTCCAGTCGGGTGCTCGATCCGCAGTACGTCGGTGATCGTCACTACGCGGTGGCCCGACAGGTGCAACAGATTCTGCAGCGGTACCGCGAATTGCAGGACATCATCGCGATCCTTGGTGTTGACGAACTGTCCGAGGACGACAAGTTGGTCGTGCACCGCGCCCGTCGGATCGAACGATTCCTCTCGCAGCCGTTCCTGGTTGCCGAGGCGTTCCTGGGCAAACCGGGCAAGATCACACCGTTGGACGAGACGATTCAAAGCTTCGAGGAACTCGTTGCCGGGAAGTGGGATCACTTGCCCGAGGCAGCATTCATGTACGTCGGCGGGGTGGAAGAAGCTGCCGAGCAGGCGAAAAAGATGGCCGAGGAGGCCTAGAGAACCGTGGCAGAGATCGCACTGCAGATTGTCCTTGTGACCCCGGAAACGACGCTGCTGGACGCGCCGGTGCGTTCGTTGCAGTTTCCACTGTACGACGGCCAGGCCGGCGTGCTGCCGGGGCGTGCTCCGGTGGTCGGACGTTTGGGTTACGGTGTCCTGACGGTCTCGATGGCGGATGGAGGCACCGAGAAGTTCTTCATCGAGGGTGGGTTTGTGCAGGTCAAGGCGGGCACCGTCACGCTGTTGACCGACCGGGCACAGAGCCTTGACGAGATCGATAGCCAGGCCGCCGCGGACCTGCTCGCGGAAGCGTCGAAGCGGGTTCCCACCACCGACGCCGAACTGGCGGCCAAGGAACGCGACCAGGAATGTGCCCGGCGAATGCTCGCCGTCACTCGTTGAACGACAGCCGCNTCGCCTGGCGGCTCTCAGTGGTCGATCGAGTAATAGTGTTCATAGACGCCACGGGCTTGCGCCGACGCTTCGGTCCAGTTCCATTCGGAATCGGTGAAGCGATCGGGGCTGAGGCTGGCAACATAGGATGAGGGATTGTCGCCTATTGATTCGACCACGTGACGCCCGATTCCCGCCGATCCGGATACGCCGTGGGCGTTGCAACCGCCGGCCATGACGAAGCCTTTCAACCGGTTGCTTTCGCCGATGATGAATCGNCCATCGGGCGTGAAGGTGGGCCAGCCGCGGAACACGCTCCGGATTCCCAGTTGGGAAACCTGTGGGAACTGNGGTGCCAATTGCTCGGCGAAGGTGGCCAGGACGTCCCAGTCCTCGCGAACCGGTGGTGCCTGGCCGTCGATCGGGTANTCGTTTGGGTCCAGNGACAGGCTGGTGGGTTCCCAGCCTCCGCACAGCAGCGAGTCGGTTTCGGCACGGAGGTANAGCGTGGCGTCGGGGATCCGGATCACAGGCAACTCGGGGACCAGGCCCTC
This sequence comes from Planctomycetaceae bacterium, assembly GCA_002724415.1. Classification (GTDB taxonomy): domain Bacteria; phylum Planctomycetota; class Planctomycetia; order Planctomycetales; family Planctomycetaceae; genus UBA8437. The sequence goes on along the minus strand of PBOU01000105.1, from coordinate 16,350 downwards.
GGCGGCAACNGTCACGAAAAACTCGTGCCGCACCGGCACAATCGGCAATTCGATGCCGACGGAGTGGGCCAGGTGCCAGGCGTGGGCTCCGGCGGCATTGATGACCATCGGCGATGAGACGCGCCCCCCCGAGGTCTCGACCCCGGTGACCCTGTCGTCGTCGACCAGGATCCTCTGCACCGCGGTCCCGGTTTGGAATCGGACACCCGCCCGGCGCGCCCGGGCCACGTACGCCATGGCGAGGTCACTGGGTTGCAAGTAACCGTCGGTCGGGCACCACAGCACGGCGCGAACCTCGTCGAATCGCATGGCCGGCCAAAGCGCGGCCGCCTCGTGATTGTCCAGGAACCGTGTTTCCAGTCCCGCCTGGTTGGCCACGTCCTGCATGCGGCGGAATTCCTCGACGCGTTCGTCGCACAGGGCGAGTCGGAGTGAACCAACCTGACGCCAGCCGGGACGGGCGGTGTCGCCGGATTCGAGGTCGGAAAAGGTCTCGACCGACCACATGGCCAGCCGGGTGCGATCGAGCGAATTGCGGACCTGGCCCACCAGCCCGGCGGCCTGTGAGGTGGTGGCCGCTGCAAGGGTGGGTTCTTTTTCGATCAGCAGGATGTCGTCGTATCCGGCGGCGGCCAGACTGTGTGCCACGCCACAGCCGACAGCTCCACCACCAACGATCACAACGCTGGCTGTCCCTGTGTGGGTCACGGTGGCGTCCTCCCCGCGGTGGTGAGCTGGTCGAGGTACCAGTTGAACAGGGCGTCGACGTTGTATTCCTTGGCTGTGGACAGCGGGCCGGGCGAGTAGTGCCGCGAAGTGACTCCCCGTTGCACGTTCTCGCAGATGGCCCAATCCTGCTCGGAGGTCAGCTGCCAGAACGGCATGATGTCCTCCAGCTGGTAGTCACGATCCGCTTCGGCGGACTCGTCGACCAGCCAGGTGACCTGGATCCGGGTGTGGTGCGGACCGTCGGGCAGCAGGCGGGTACTGACCGAATGGTCGCAACTGGAATGGTTCCAGAAATTGGGCATGGTCCGCATTCTCAGGGTTCCCACGTCCGGGTCGGCATAATCACCCATCAGGGGGGCGACCTGTTGTCCGTTCATGGTCTCACTGAGGTACCCGTCGACAAGTGGCGTGCGATTGACGGCGACCCAGCCGTCCGGTCCGGGAGCCGGAAACGTCGCCATTCCGGTGCGGGTGTGGGTGACCTCCAGTCCGCTGGTGGCCCATTTGTGTTGGCTGCGTTGTGTGGCCGCATCGATCGCTGCCTGGATCTGGGGCGAGGTGTCGTCGGTGTTGTAGTGATCAAAGTTGGCCAGGATGTACTGGGGATGATTGGCGTTGCAGTGAAAGCACTCGCGGTTGTTCTCCCAGACAATCTTCCAGTTGGCCCGGACGCGGTAATCCACCGTGGCGGCGACACGAGCCCTCTCGAGTCCTTGCGGAGTGGCGGCGGGCCCGATGTGCTGGGCAGCCACGTCGAAAGGAGGCGGAGTGGCGGCCAGCGAAACGAAAACCAGCCCCCCGGTTTCCTCGACCGCGAATCGATGCAGTCCCAGTGTTGAGGTGTCGAGGTCATCATCCATTCCACGGCAACTCACCAACTGCCCACCTCGATCGTAGGTCCACTGGTGGTATGGACAAACCAACCGTCCGGCGTGACCTGAGGTGTCGTTGCAGAGGATCGTGCCACGGTGGCGGCAGATGTTGGAGAAGGCTCCGAGTCGGCCATCGTCGTTTCGAATGACCACGACGGGTTCGGAATCGACCTGGAGGGTCAGGTAGTCACCGGGAGTCTTCAACTGGCAACTGTGTCCAACGAACAGCCAGCCATGGAACCAGATTGTTTCGAGATCGGCCTGGTGGACAATCGGATCCCCGTAGAACCGGCTCACCAGGCCGTGACCGGGTGTCCGGGCTGCGGCGAGTTGCCGAATGTNCTGGTACTGGNTGGTCGAGAGACTGGTCATGGTGAACAGGAGAACCCGGGNGCCTATTGAGATGTGTCGACGGGCAGTTGTCCTGGATGGTGTTCGTGGCGCAACAACAAGAGGGCACAGGCCCCCGCGAGCAGGATCGTGCCCAGCAGTGCCATGAAGTAGGTCAATCCGCGGAAGAAGTCGAGCCTGGAGACGTCGGTGGCCAGGAGATCCTTGGTGAGCAAAACCGTGATTGCTCCGCCGTAACCGATCGCATCGGCGACGTAGATGGCGAACACGGCCGTGCCGGTGGCACGTGTCGAGGCAATCAGGCGATCGAAGAGTACTGATCCGTAGGGAACGTAGGCCAGGTAGGACCCGAGCCCGGTGAGGATCATCCATGTCATGCCGTCGATTCGCCCCGCATCAAGCATCAGGGTCGCGCCACCCAGCAGGGCCACGCCGCTGACCATGATCCCGAAAGCCCCGATCAGCCCACGGCGGTTGTCCCGGATCACGTTCAAAGCCGCCAGCGTACCCAGCACGCCAACGGCCACCCAGATCTCGCTTCGGGTGAACACCAGCGACTGGTCCGCTCCGTAGCCAAGTGCCTCGAAGATCTCGACTCCGAAATTGTCGCGATAGTCGCGATAGGCGGTCAGGAAGAAGTAGGTGATGACCAGCAGCAGCATGGCGGGNAGGAACTGGCGGATGAACTGCCATCGCTGTCCACGATTCATCGTGGTCCTCTCGACCCGGGCGGCGATGTCTTCGGCCGACGGATCGGGCAACTGGTTCAACAGCCAGACGGCCAGCAGGAAGGGGGGCAGGAAACACAATCCAGTGACGAAGGGCATCCAGAACTGATCGACCTGCATCGAGGTCATCACCCAGCGTCCGACGTCCTTGACGACGCCGCTGGCGATGATGAACGAGCAACTCAGGCCGGCCAACAGCATCTCGGAGGTGCGGCGACCTTCCAGGTACCAGACGACCATGCCCCAGACCATGCCCAGTGGCAGGCCGTTGAAGAAAATCGCGAGCACCTTCAGATCGTTGGGCAGCACGGCNAACAGCAACAGGGACAGTTGCGCGATGCCAATCAGGGTGACCAGTGCCAGGGCCCGACGACCGCGGGTCACCTCCGAACAGATTTTGATTCCAATGACCTTCGAGAGCACGTACCCGATGATCTGGCTGATGACCAGTGCGGTCTTGAGGTCGATGGTGGTGTCCAGGAACACGAGGCCATCATACCCGGCTGCCGAGAACGGCTTGCGGAAGGCGTACATGCAGAAGTACGTCGAGAACGACGCGAGGATCACGAACAACGCAAACACGGATCCGGGGGCATTGCTCAGCAAGATGGTCAGCCGACCGCGGGGAGGCGATGGAGCTGGTGTTTCGCTGCTCATTCAACCGGTTTCCTCGAGCGAATTGACCAGGAGTTCGGCCAGATCCACGACGTTGGTCGGGGAGTCCATGGTTGCCAGGCCGTCCCCGAACATTGTCCGGCAGAACGGGCACGATACAACCACGGTCTCGGCTCCCGCTGTTGTGATCTCTTCCAGCCGATCGCGTCCAACGCGTTCGTCCGGACCGTCGTCCAGCCACATGCGTCCCCCTCCACCGCCACAGCAGGCCGTGCGGCACCCGTGCCGGGGCAATTCGTCCAGTTCTGCTCCGACGGCTGTCAGCACGTCGCGGGGTGCGTCGACAATTCCGTTGACCCGNGCCAGGTAACAGGGATCGTGNTANGTGATCCTNTCGCCCGATGANTNATCGACCTGCAATCGGCCGTCGGCGACCAGTTCGGCGAGGAATTCGCTGTGGTGCACCACCTCGTAGTGTCCCCCGGCGTCGGGGTAATCGTGCTTGAGGCTGTTCAAGCAATGGGGGCAGTGCGTGACGATGCGGGTGATCCCGTGCTTGTTCAGTTCCGTGACGTTGTGGGCGGCCAGTTCGGCAAACACGAATTCCTCGCCCATCCGTCGTGCCGATTCCCCGGTGCATCGTTCCCGTTCGCCCAGCACCGCAAATCGCACTCCGGCGGCGTGCAGCAACTGGACCATGGCCCGGGCGGTATTGCGTGAGCGGCGATCATAGGCCGCGGCACAACCGACCCAGTAGAGCACGTCGAAGTCCGGCTGGTCGTCCACCGTCGGCACCTGCAGGCCCTCGGTCCAGTCCATGCGTTCCGCGGCAGGCAGGCCCCAGGGGTTACCCGATCGACCCAGTTTCTGGAGCATGGTTGCCGAGGCACCTCGTACCGACCCGGATCCGACCAGGTGACGTCGCATGTCGATGATCAACTCGAGTGGATCGACTCCCAGCGGGCAGACTTCGACACAGGCCGAGCAGGCCGTGCACGACCAGAGGGGCTCGTCAGTGACCACACCACCGGCCAGCACCGGAGCGTCTTCGAATCCGATCCCGGGCAATTGTCCCGCGAGATCCTGGACGACGTCCCGGGGTGACAGCGGCTTGCCGGCAGCGTGGGCGGGGCACTCGTCCTGGCAACGACCACACGAGACGCAGGCCTCGAGCGAGACGAGTTGACGGACGGCCAGGTGGTCCAGTTGGCTGACCCCGTAGGTCCCGGTCGCCTCGACCTCCTCGATCGTCACCGTGGCCAATGTGCCCAGGGTCCGTGGTGGGTGGTTGCTCAACAGCACGCTCCCGGCCAGGGCATGCCACAGTCGGGTCGAGGGCACCGCGGCCAACAGTCCCAGTGCGACCACGGCGTGCAGCCACCAGGTGCACTGGTGCAAGAGCACGGCGGATGTGCGGGTGACCCCGACCGTTTCCAGCCCGCCGGCCACGGCGGCACCGATGAACGACACCCAGCGTCCGGGGCTGTTGGCCTCGATGATCCGCAATCCTTCTACCAAAAAACCACTGCCGCCGAGAAACAGCAAGCTGGCCAGCACCAGCCAATCGGACGTTCGATGGCCGATGGACGAGTCGNCTCGCCGGCGNCTGAGGAGAAACCAGCCGGCACCGANGAGCACCGCGAGTCCGGCCAGTTCCATGNCCGGCTCGTAGATCGCGTAGTACAGGCCCTTGTGGAATACNGGGTNGTCGGCCNCNCGACCGGNGAGCATGGCAGCGACGTGTTCCACGGCAATCAGGATCGTGCCGAGAGTCAATACGGCGAATCCGCCAAACAGGCAGCGGTGTGCCCGTGAAGCGGCCGGCCGGGTCTTGCCGAGAGTGACCTGTGACAGAACCCGCGAGAGGAGGGCCCGCACCCGTTGGCCGAGAGGGGGGCGGGCGTCGCTGGTTCGACCCGACCGCCATCGCCGGATCCGTCGCCACGCGGTCGCGATGGCGACCAGCCCGGCCAGGAGCGCCAAACCGTAAAAGACCGCTTTCGGCCCGCTGCCGATGTTGCGAAAAATCTCTCGGGTGAGTGTCTCAGTTGGCATCGAGTTGTTGGATCATCTCGGGCACGATGTCATACAGGTCGCCGACGATTCCATAGTCGGCCACTTCGAATATGGGTGCGTGCGGATCGGAGTTGATGGCGACAATGACCCGCGAGTTCTTCATGCCNGCGAGNTGCTGAACCGCNCCGGAGATGCCCACGGCGATNTANAGTTCCGGTGCCACCACTTTGCCGGTTTGCCCGACCTGGAGGTCGTTGGGGGTCAGGCCGGCGTCGACCAGCGCACGGGAGCTGCCGGTGGCTCCCTGGAACTTGTCGGCGAGTCCGCCAACCAGTCGTTCGAAGTCCTCGGTCGTTTTCAGGCCACGTCCACCGGAAACGACCACGGAGGCCTCGGTGACATCCGGTCGGTGGCTGGGGCGTCCATCGAGACCCATGTGGCGGGTCGATGTCGTCACCTGTTGAGTGTCTATTTCGATCGGGGTGATCGAGGCGGGTGGTGTGATCCGTGAGGGGGCCTCGGCGGCGTTGGGTCGCACGGTGACGATCAACGGGTTCCCGTGCAGGACAACACTGGCGGTCACCGCACCAGCATACATCGGTCGTTGCCAGATCAGGCGATCCTCATCGCGACGAAATCCCGTCACGTCACTCGCCATGGCTCCTCCCAGCAGGCCACCGGCTCGTCCAAGAATGTCGCGGGAGAAAGTGGACGAGGCACCCAGGAGCAGGTCGATTGATTGGGAATGCACAACCGCGGCGGCCACCGCGGCCCAGCGGTCGGCCAGCGGTGCGGCGAGGTCGGGATGCGAGCCGAGCAGGACGGGCACAAAGGTGGCTGCATCGTTGGCGACTGCATCAACGGAGTCCCCGAGCACCAGGCAAGTGACACGATCGTCCTCGCCGTTGGCCAGTTCGCGGGCAAAGCCCAGTGCCGCGGTCGTCCCGGCTCGCAACCGTTCTCCGTCATGTTCGGCCAGTACCAGCACGTGCATCGTGGAGGTCTCGCGGGGTGTCTTTTGAGTCAGGACGATGTGTCTAGAAGAGGTCGGTATTCTCTTTGAGGCAGTCCAGGAGTTCGTCGACGGTCTCGAGCCGTCGTCCGGCTCGCTCGGCGGACACCTGTTGGAGTTCAACGAGTTCGACCCGTCGTTCGATCTCAATCCCCAAATCCGACAGTGGGATCTCCTGGATCGCCTTGCCCCGGGCGGCCATGATTCCGGGCAGTGAGGCGTACCGTGGTTCATTGAGCCGGAGGTCGACGGTGATCACCGCCGGCCAGGTGACCGCGATGGTTTCGATCCCGTGATCGGTTTCGCGGGCCACGGTGGCGCCGTCATCGGACTCGTCGATTCGCGAAGCAAACGTGGCCTGCGGCCAGCCCAGGCGTGCGGCCAGGAACTGTCCGGCCTGCGCCGAATCGTCGTCGACGGCCTGCTTGCCCATCAGGACCAGGCGTGGTTCGAGTCGGCGTGACAGTTCGGCCAGGATGTTCGCGACATTCCACGGATCCAGTGGTTCGGGAGCGTCGACGCGGATGGCACGATCGGCGCCCATGGCCAACGCGGTCCGCAGTTCGTCCTCGTAAGCCTCGCCCCCGATTCCCACGGCAACCACCTCGACGTCGTCCCGCCGCTCGCGCAGCCGCAGGGCCTCCTCGACGGCGATTGCATCGAAGGGGTTGATGAGATACGAGAGATGCGAGGTGTCGACGCCCAGCCCGTCGGGGGCGACTCGGATCACCCCGTCGGTGTCGGGGACCCGCTTGGTTGGAACCAGCACCAGGAAACTCATGTGGTTGGTTCACCCTCTGAGGTGTTGTCTGTGGAACCGACGCCACCGTCCTCGATGCGCCCATAGTACGCGGCCTGCATCTGGCCGCAGGCCGCCTCGATGTCGGGACGGGTCTGCAACTCGGGGTGTTCGAAGAACCGATCGGAGTGGATGGCCTCGATGTCGTAGTCGGTGTGCCCGTCGAGAACCAGGTCGGCCATGATCACGCCGATCACCGGGCTTTGCACGATCCCGTGACCGCAGAATCCCGAGCAGTGAAACAGGCCGTCGATGTCGGACCGCTTCCCGCACAAGGGCTTGCCATCGGGAGTGAAAGTCATGATCCCGCGGGTGATGGTCATGGGGGTGCGTTCATCGATCCATGGGAATCGTTTTTTCGTAGCATCGATCAGCAGTGCCACGTGCAGGTCATCGGGACGGACCGAAAGCCCGGACATGTCGAAGTCATCGGGGAGAGATCCCATGTCGTGCTGGACCACCTCGGATCCGTAGCGGCCCACGATCAGGCCGCCGGATTCCGGTCGCGAGTACAGTCTCAGGTGGCGGTCACGGATGGCGGGGCTGAGTCGATCAACGGGGTGGCGGTCATCCGGACGGGTGGTCAGATAGACATGGCCCAGGGCCGCGGTTTGTAACGGGGCATCGGCCAGGCCGGCGACCAGGTAGGACCATGGCCCGGCGGCGTTGATCACCACGCGGGTGGAGATTGTTCCCTGGTCCGTGACAACGCCGCAGACGCGACCGCCGGAGAACTCGAGATCACGGACGGGACAGCCGGATCGATAGACGACACCCTGCTCGCGACCAATCGTCAGATAGGCCGACACCAGCTCGGCCGGTTGCAGGTGCCCATCAGTCGGACAGTAGCAGGCGTCCAGCAGGTCGTCGGTCTGCATGTACGGCAACCGTTGGGCCACCTCGTCGATGGTCATGTGGTCGATGTCAAAACCAATCTGTCGTCCCATCTCGACCAGGTCGCGAATCTCGCCGGCACGCTCCGGGGTTTCGGCCACTCGCAAGGAACCGGTCTGTACGAAGATCTCGACACCCGTTCGTTCTTCCAGTTGGGCAACCACCTTCACCCCGTCCATCAGCATGCGAGTGGCAGCCGGAGTCCCGCGGAGTTGTCCGAGCAGGCCGGCTGCGCGGCCGGTGGAGCCATTGCCCAGTTGCTCACGTTCCAAAAGCGTGACCGAGGCACCTCGCGAGGCCAATTGCATGGCCGTGCTCAGACCGGCGACGCCACCACCAATGATTACGATGTCGCTGGTCGTGGGAATGGAGTCGGGCATCCGGAGTGTACTCCATTGGGAGGGTCAACGATTCGCTGGATTCCGCCAGTCTAGCGAGTTGTGATTAGTTGGTGAAAGCGAGGTTATGGTTCGGAATGTCCCCTGAAAACAGCACTTTATTTTCACTGTCTACCCCATTTTACCGCCCGGTCGTTTTGAAAGCCCCTGGTCTTGTGATCAGTTCATGTGATGGGGTTGGAGGTGACGAATCTAGACAAGGGGTGGTGTTGTGAGTGGGCGGCGAGCCGTGCCGTTTCATCGAACGATGCGGCATCGGATCAAGAATTGGGAGCCAGTGAGTTGAAGACACACGTGAGCGAGAGTAACCGGACATCCGGAAGTGGATTGCAGATTCACCGGGGTCGAACCGGCCAACCATTCCGGCCGATTGTTGGTGGTCGGTTGGTATTGGGTTCGGCACCGGAGTGTGACCTGCGACTGGGCGGGGCCGGCATGCCGTCGGTACACAGCCAGATCCATGCTGACGGTGGTCGTGCCTGGATCGAGTCGGTGGCGGCAGATCCTCCCTTGCTGGTCAATGGCGAGCCGAAAGACATGACGTCCCTGGCCGACGGTGACATGATCATGGTGGGTCCGTTCGCATTCACATGGCGGACGTCCGGGGGCGCCGCCGAGCCGGCTGCGAACGCGGCGACGGGATTGTCGGTGGCCGACCTGGTGGATCGTCTCGAGCGAGACATCGCGATGGTGGTTGAGAGTGACGCGGTGACAAGGCGAGCGGCGGCCACGGTGGTTGAAGCGGCCCTGGAGACGTTATACAGGGGAGAGGCGAACGTGCCGGTTGTTGGTGCCGATCGCGATGGCCTGGGAGCCAGGCTTGACGAATTGTCTCGCCGAATCGAATCCCAGGAGAAGGCTCACGCCGAGGCGGTGTCGAGCTTACTGGACACCCAGGAGCGGCTGGTGGCCCAGATCGAGTCACTGGTGAACCGATTGCTCGACGAGGATACCGGTGGCGAAGAGTTGCGGGCCAGTGCCTAGCCGCCGGCCTCGCGAAANTTCAGTTGGGGTTTCTCGATCGTCACCAGGGTGTTCGGTGGNACACTCTGGGTCAGCGANACGCTGGCGCCNATGATCGAGTGGGCACCAACAACNGTCTTGCCACCCAGGACGGTCGCATTGGCGTAGATCACGACACCCTCCTGGATTGTCGGATGGCGTTTTTGTCCGCGAACCAGTTCTCCGCTGTCGTCCTTGGGGAACGAGAGGGCGCCGAGCGTGACACCCTGGTAGAGCTTGACGTGGGCGGCGATCTCGGTGGTTTCACCAATGACCACACCGGTGCCGTGATCGATGAAGAACGACGGACCGATGGTGGCACCGGGATGAATATCGATGCCGGTTCGGCTGTGAGACCACTCGGCCATCATCCTGGGGATGAACGGCACATCGAGTTGATGAAGTTCGTGAGCGAGGCGGTGAACAGTGATTGCCTGGAGCCCGGGATAGCAGAGAATGATCTCGTCGAGGCCCTGTGCGGCGGGGTCGCCTTCGTAGGCAGCCTGGACATCGGTCGCCAGCAGGTCACGTAGGCGTGGCAGGGCCTCGAGCGCGGCGATCGACTTGTTGCGGGCGGTTTCCTCGAATGCCTCGGGAGAATCAGCAGGCTGATTCGTGCGGCTTGACAGGGTCTGCTCGTGACGCAGTGCCCTGGCGATCTGCTGGGTGAGTTCGTCGTGGAGGCTGTCGATCAGGTCACCGACATGGTAGGCGACGTTGCCCGAATGCAACTTCTGCCGTCGCTGGTAGCCGGGGTAGATCACCTCCATCAGGTCCTGGGTGATTCCGACCACCGCGTCGTTGTGTGGCAGCGGGGAATGATCGAGATGGTTGATCGTGCCGATTTGGTTGTAGGTCGCCACGATCTGTTCGGTCACGGCGGGCAGTTGGTTTTTACCGGGTGTCTCCGGGTCCATGGCAGGAAGCCTTTTGTCGTGGGTCTTCGCCAGTGGCGAACGGCCAGGAAGGGCATCGGGAAAACGCGACCTGTTGGTGAACCGGCGTGCAGGCCGGAGCGGCGTCGCGGGCGGAGCGTGGTCGACGGACGTGTCCCGTCGACCCTTCAACAGCCGCAGCTGATCGGTAGCAGCAGGGAACAGAACCGGGACTGTTGAACGATTCGCGACATCGTGAGAAACCCCGAGGCGGAGCAGTGCGGTCATCGACNGAACGGCCGACAACGCAAGAACCCCTGTTGATTTGATTCTAGGAGTCGCTCCAGAGACCGGTCAAGGGGCTCGTTGCTGTCGGGTCAGTGACGACTAGGGAGNGGAGGTGTCCGAAGTCTGAAGGCCCAGCTTGGCCGGGTGTTTCTTCTGGTTGAGCACCCAGCGTCGAATGATCTGGTAGCCGGGGTCCATCGGCTTGTAGCGTCGACCACCCTGGTGGCCATCTTCCTTGCCGGTTTGCACGTTCAGCGGTTTTCTCAGCAACTTGCTCTTTTCGATGTTTCCCAGTTCGACGCGGGCCTGCAGCAGTCGGTAGTTGGCCAACATCTTGTCGACGGGAAGATATCCGGCGTCGTCGGGCCGGTTGAGTGTTAGCGGGGGAACACGGCCGGGGACACCATGGCAGGCGTAACAACTCCTCTGGTCGCCACGGAGCACCTTGTTCATTTCGGGGGTGACGTAGTCCCGGAAGAACTGGAAGTCGGCGACAAACTCGGCGTCGAGCTTCGGTTTGCCGTCCGTGTCGGTGGGTTGTTTGCGAGGTTTCTCGCGATTGACCGCAGCGGTNAGTTCCTTGAGGAAGTTCTTGCGGTTGGTGGAGAGTACGTTCCGGGCGGTTTTGACCACCTTCTCNCGTTTCTCGAATTTCAGCATTGCTTCCAGTGCGTTGAGTACCTCGGGGTTGCGCCTCAGCGCGGTGGCCTGGGCCATGGTCACAGCGACACTCCGGGTCCGTGGGTCGGCGTTGGCCTTGAGCTGGTCGAGGAACAATTGCAGGGCACGGGTTCGGTGAGCGGCATAGGGGTCCAGTGGAGGAAGCTGTCCCTTTTTGACCTGGACCTCCGGCAGCTTGGTCTTGTGTGTCAAAATCCAGGTGACACTGGGCAACCAGAACTGGGCGTCGAGCTTGTTTTTCAGCGTCTTGGGAAGGAAGTCGAGTGCCATGTCGATGTGGAGGTCGGGGTTGCGGCCCAGCGCGTCACCCAACCCGGTGGCCAGGTACCACTGGGCATCCATCTGCCGACCGAGTTCTCCTCGCTTTGCCGCGTCGGGGTTCTTCTTGATCTCCTCGGCCGAGAGGAATTGTGAGAACTTGGGCACGAGGTATCCGAGCACCTCGTGCTGCTGGTCCTTGTTCTGGGGGATAACCCACTGGACCCGTCCGAAGAGCTTGAGCACGGGATCGGAGAGTTGTGCCCGCCGGGGCGGTTCGTTGGCACCTCGCCGAATCTGTTGCAACAGGGGCTCGACGAGTTCCGGGACCGCGACAAACTTGGCCGACCGGGGATCCGAAACGCTACTGGCGGCCACGGCCCGCAGTGCCTCGGGACCCTCCAGCGAGTACTCGATCAGCTGTTGCTGTAAGGGTTGGTGTGGGACGTTGGCGGCACCTTCCAGCCCAATCCGGACAGGCAGCAGGGAGCTTCCTGCACGGTCTTTCTTCAGGTCGGGATCGACGATGTCGAAGTAGGCCAGCACGGCATGGCCGAACAGGTCGCCGGAACTGGGAGTGATGTAGCCCATTTGGCCAGGACCGCCGTCGCCACCGGAGGTGTTGTAGTAGGTGGCCGCCACGGCGACCAATCGACGGGCCAGTCGATTGGCCAGTGTGGGGTTGTTTTCCAGTGCGTCTTCGAGTTCTCCGTCGATGTCCTGGAAGAGTTCGTCCAGCTTGGTGTACTGGTGCTGCCGCGAACCGTTGGCCTTGTGGCCATTGGCGACGAAGAGTGCGTGGGCCTGGTAACGCAGCCCATTCTCGGCCAGTTCGTTGGGTTCGGGTTGTTTGAGTCGTTTGACCCACGCCTGGTTCAACGCGGTGCGAACCGGCGGATTCCAGACCCACCAGTTCCAGCTGGCCCGGGTGGCCCAGGCCCGGACTGCGGGATGGGGATCCTTGAGCATCATCGCACTGATCACCGCGGTCAACTGGTTCCAATCGATTCCGATCCCCGGCATCACGCCGTCGACCCGCATCACCAGGGCACGGGCCAGCGAGCCGCGGGTGCGGTCGTCGTCGGATCCGGCAGCGGTGGCAACGGTCTTCCAGCCCCGGTTGTCGATCAGCAGTTGCCGAAGTCCCCACGCGGCGGCCTCGCGGACCGCTTTCACCGGATCACCCAGGCCCCTGGCCAAGGCGGAGACCCCTGCATCGGCCGGGGCTGCGGCCAGGCCGATCATGCCCCAGTAACGGACCAGCGGGCTGTCGTGGGCGGCCAGCGTCAGGATCATCGGGACCCGGGCTGGATCCTCGGTCGTCGACAGACGTCGTGCTCGATCGATTGTCTCGGCCAGTGTTTCATCTGGCGTGGCCGCGAAGTCCTGGGCCGCTGGCCTGGGCGGGTCGACCGGGAACAGGCGGGACAGGGCGTGCAGGCTGTAGGCGGTCGAAACGAACCCGGTCTGGGACTTGCCCTTCCAGTATCCACTGGGGTGCTGCAGTCCAAGCAGCCCCGCTACTCCCTTCTTGACCGTGGGGTCTTCGGGGGTGAAACCCGCCGCCTGGAAGGCGATCAGGGCCAGGGCGGTCGGCGATGGCTCGGGGGCAATGTTCCCCTCGGCTTTCCAGGTCTTTCCACCGTCACTGCTCTTGCCGGGACTGAATCCCCAGGTGCCATCGGCGTTCTGGATCTGGCGGAGGCGGCCGAGATCTGCGGTGACCTGTTTCTCGATTCGCTGGGCCAGTTGGTCGGCTTCGGCGGGAGTTGTCTTGTGTCCCTTGTAGGGAACCCGCGAGGTGGCCTGGGGCTGCTTGGTTTCCCTGTCGGCAACCTGCCGCGCGACGGCAGGGTAATCGGCGGGGAAGTACCGTTTGAGCAATTCGACTCGATGAGCCATGTCGTCGGTGTAGGCTGGTTTGACGTCGAGTACCTTGCGGACTTTTTCTTCCAGGCCGCGGAAGTACTTGGGGTCGCCGGTTGCCTTCCAGGCCTCGTAGAGCACCTCGCCGGCGTAACTGAACACAACGCTCTTGCCAACATTGGCACCGGGTCCGGCGGCGTTGATGCCGCCGGGGTCACCCGATTGCAGGACAAAGTTGGCCGCGCGAATGGCCTGCTTGGACTGCAGGACCCGCGGGGCACGGTACCGCTCGATCGAGACGACCGAGTGCCCGGCAACACGTGTGCCGGCAGGGCCATCGCCGAGGTCCAGTGGTGCCAGGCTGGTGTTGTTGGCTGCATCGATCAGCTTGTTGGTCGGCCGCATCGACTGGTAACAGATGTTGACCAGGTTCCGGAACAACTGGATGTTTCGTATGCGGTATCCCTGGGTCAGGGGGATGGCCGGTCCCCAAACGCCGCTTTGCGTATGGCAACTCATACACTGGGTTCCCAGCAGGTTTCCCGTATCTCGGATCCGCCTCTCCACACTGGCACCCCGCGGTCGATTGGCCAGCCAACTGTCGACCTGGCCGACATGATCGTAGAGTCCCTGGCGCACGGCTTGCCGCGGGTCGGTGAATGGGGCCGGGCGGATGACCTGGAGATCGAGTTCGTAACCCGGAGCGTTGCTTTCCACTCGCAGGAAGTAGACCTGGCCGGGTTTCAGCTTGCGGTTGATAGCGATCCGGTGTTGTTCTTCCTGCTGGTGGACCCGTTCGTTGGAGTTCTTGCCCTCGGTGTACTCGCCTTTCAGAGGCAGCAGTTCACCGGAGCCGGCAGTAGACTGGTCGGCTGGCAACGTGTAGCACCGGATACGGGCTGCGATGATCTGGTCGGGAATCGACAGGCAGGCGGTCAACAGGCGGGGTTCCTTGCCCGGAAATTCGAGACGAAACCAGTCGTCGCCGCTGCGACCGACACGGCTGTTGTCGTAATACTCGATGTCATCCGACCCACCAACGACTCGCAGCGAGTAATCCTCGGCGGTGGCCCGCAGCGACAGCGACTGGGCTTGTTCGGGGGTGTCGTTGGGCTCGGCCTCGATAAACAGCCGATTGCCGGCCGGGCGTGCGTCGATGTTGCGGATCTCGATAGTCACCCCGACTGACCGGTCTGCTGGCCAGGAGATCTTCTTGGACGCTGGTCGACTGAAGGGCGCCTGGCCTTTTTCTCGCCAACGGCCTCCCGCGAAGAGTGTCACCTCGCCGGGCTCGGTCGCAACCTGCAGCTGGTAGGTTCCACTGATCGGGGCACGGTAGACGGTGAAAACGTCCGGGTCGAGAGCGTGGAGCAGCTTGGACCAGTTGGGAGTGGGCCGGGTGTAGATGCCCTCGGCATCGATTTTCCTGTCCGGCTTGGCCTTGGGCTGGTCGGAAAATTGCTTGGGATCGTCGGCTCTCAACAGTGTCCAACTGGCTTTCAGGCGCCCGTTGTCGGGCAGGGCCGAGGGCTTGTCGATTCGTGCACTGATGGTGACAGCCTGGCCTTCGTCGAGGTGAATCTCCTGCGCAAGAGTCCCGGGGACGGGGGCCGATTTGTGAAGATCCCTGGCATGCGCGAGGGGCGGAATTGCTCCCAGGATGAAAAGAGTTGCGATGGCGTGGTAACGAAAGACCATGGTGCCCCCGGGGAAGCGTTTTTATTTTGGGTGCCTGGGCCGTGATCCCCGGTTGGGTCGAGGGTCACCGCCAGACTCCTATTGTGTCGCGTTGACGGGAACCAGTTCAAGCCTAGCCAGAACGTCGGAAAGTGTTCCCCGAAACGGCCCGGTTGAGCCAATCCCTGGGGCGATTGATACACTGTGGCAACTCAAGTGGAGGGATTGTGGTGCGAGCTGTGTTGGGTTTGTGGCTGACGGTGCTGGTGGCCTGGAGCGAGGTCCCCGCGGCGGATTGGCCCCAGTGGCGTGGACCCGCGCGAGATGGAGTGGCCGACGCCTCAGGAGTGCCGGCGCAGTGGCCGGCCCGGCTGGTTCGTGCCTGGAGCAGGAAGGTTGGGGAGGGGCACAGTTCACCAGTCGTGCTGTCTGAACGTGTCTACCAGATGTCCCGGGACGGTGGCCGCGAGGTGGTGCGGGGCCTGGACCTCTCGACCGGGCGTGAACTGTGGAAGAGTGAGTACAAGGCACCCTACAAGGTTGAGCCAGTCGCGCGGGATCACGGACCGGGACCCAAGTCGACGCCAGTGGTGGTTGGAACCAGGCTGGTCACTTTTGGCATCAGTGGCATCCTGTCCTGCTGGGACACCGCGAGCGGTCGAGCCGTGTGGTCACACGAATTCGGCGATCAGCACCGCCTGACCTCACCCCTGTACGGCCACTCCGCCTCTCCGATCGTCGTGGACGGTCGGGTCATCGTGCACGTGGGCGGTCATGATGACGGGGCCTTGACCGCGTTCGACCTGGCCAGCGGGAAGGTCGCCTGGCGGTGGGCCGAGGATGGTCCGGCCTATGCGTCGCCGGTGATTGTCAGGCTGGGTGGCAGGCTGCACCTGGTCACGCAGTCACAGAAATTTCACCTGGGTGTCGATCCGGCCACCGGCACGGTTCTCTGGCGCGAGTCGTTCACCACGCAGTTCGATCAGAACAGTGTCACACCGCTGGTGGCCGGCGGTCGAGTGATCCTGGGGGGGTACAATCAACCGACGGTCTCGTTGGAACTGACCGGGCGGGGTCGCCGGTTGAAGACCGACCGGATGTGGAAAAACCGGGAAATCTCGATGTACATGAGCAGCCCGGTACTGGTCGGCAGCCACGTGTTTGGATTGACTCACCGGAGGCGTGGACAACTGTTTTGTGTCGACGCGATGACCGGGGCTGTGGCCTGGACCACGCCCGGTCGCCTGGCTGAGAACGCGTCCATTGTTGTGGCCGGGCGTGTGCTGCTG
>PBOU01000104.1 GCA_002724415.1 Planctomycetaceae bacterium | reverse complement strand
CGTGGACAAACTCCATTAGTGACCAGTCACGCCGCTCCAGGTTGGGTGGCTCAGCCGACAGCTGCCTACACGTATCAGCCGACAGCTGCTTATCCGTATCAACCAACACCTGCCTACCTGTATCAACCAACACCTGCCTACCTGTATCAACCAACACCTGCCTATCCGTTTCAGCCGTACCAGGTTCCCGGTGGTGGCATGATGTTTCCCGGAACATACACCTCGCCTGGTGCCGTTTTTGCCAATCCCCTGGTAACGGTTTCAGTGCTCACCGGTATGGCCGGCGTCATCTTGGTGGCTACTGACGATGATGATGATGATGAATCGGCCCCCGGAGCTCTCGTTCCTCCAGCAAGTCCATGACCCAGTGGGCGACTTCCTTCCTTTTCCTCTCGAACCAATTTCCACACGCCCGCCATTCCCGACACAAAGGAATCTGTCCATGACGGTTTGCTCTCGAATCCCACAGGCGCTTGTTGTTCTAGTGACCGCAACCAGCCTGCTGAGTTCCCAGGTGCTTTTGTCGGCCGCCCAGGTGCCGGCATCGGCCCGAGCTACCGACGTGGCTCTTTCCGCCACGGGCACCCTGGCGGGCGCGGTGGTCGACACCAGGGGGCACGCCCGGGGCAAGACCGCCGTCGAAGTCCGTCGTGGACGTCGCCTGGTGGCACGTGCACTGACTGACGTCAATGGCCGTTATGCCATCGACAATCTTCCCGGTGGTTTGTACCAGGTACGAGTCGATGGGACCGAGACGCTGGTCCGTGCCTGGGCAGCCGGTACAGCTCCGCGGACCGCGGCCAAACAACTTCCCGTGATCGCGGACGCACTGATCGTTCGCGGTCAGGATGATCCACCAGCGGCCACTGCCGAACCCGACTCCGAGGGTCTTTTTAGTCGCTCGGCCATATCGTCCGGACTGGTCACCGCGTTGATCGTTGGCGGTGTCGTGGGAACCATCCTGATCATCGACAAACTGGATGACGACGCCGAGGACGATGACACTCCGCCAGCCAGTCCCTAGTTGGTGGGTTTTTGTGACGACTCATCCTCGCCGGTTGTTTTAGCGGTCCCTGTGGAGCTTTGTAGTTGACCATGACCACGCAGCCCAACCAACAACGTGCAAGAGTCCTTTCCTGGCTGGCGGTGCTGACGATGTTGGTGCCTGGGCCGGCTTGGAGTTGGACCGATGGATCGGTTGCCACCGCCAGGACATTGGCAAAGCAAGAGGGGCGATCTGATTCGGTTGCCACCGTGGTGGAGTCTCCTGTCCAGGTGGTGGATGTCAGGCTTGGAAGCAACGGGTCGGTTGTCGGTTGGGTGCGAGGTGCGCGAGGCCGTGAATTGTCCACCGCCACTGTGGTCTTTTCGACAGCCGGAAAAGTTGTTGCCCAGGCCCGAACTGATCACCGGGGTGAGTACCGTGTCATGGGACTCTCCGGTGGTGTCTACCACGTGAAAGTGGGTGGGACGGACGTGATCGCGAGATTGTGGACTCCTGCTTCCGCTCCACCGCAGTCACAACACCGACTGGATCTGGACACGACAAGTCGGCCGGTTCTTGAGGCGCGAGGCCAGGACGGGGAGGTTGCCGAGCAGGGGGGGCTGGATCCTGTCCATCGGTTTGGACTGGACGGAGTCGGCGGACTGGACTCGTTCGAGTTGGCCATGATGGCCACCTCGATCGTCTCCCTGACTCTCTCGGCCGTCATGCTCACGAAGATGGCCGAACTCCAGGACACGGTCGATCTTTTGCCGGCCAGCAACTAGTTACGTGTCGAGGTTGGTTTCTTCGAGGGCGCGAGCCACGGCGTTCTCGAGAATGCTCTGGCCGNAGATCCACTCGACGGCAGTGTCGACGGCNCAGAGCGGAGTCTGTCGCAACCTGNNNCGTGGGATCTTGACGAGGTCCTTTCGAGTTGTCAGCAGCACGTCAGCCTGGTGTTGATCGGCCCACGCAGCCAATCCGTCCAACTCGTGATCGGTGTAGGCGTGGTGATCGGGAAAAGCCCGGGTGGCAACCGAATCGAGTCCGGCCCAGAAGGCTTCCGGATTGCCGATTCCGCAAAAGGCTGCCGACCGCGATTCGGCCAGAGATTCCAACGGTTGGGATTCGCCGTCTGCGTTGACCAGTCTGCTGGCCAGAAACGCGACCTCGGCGATTCGATCATGCCCGGCCCATTTCGACAACCGGCTTCTGAGTGACTGGCCATCGTTGGAGGTGATCTGGTCGACACGGGTGACAACGATCACCGAGGCGCGTTGCAGGGATGCGGGCGGTTCCCGAAGAAGTCCGCGTGGCAACAGGTGACCAAAACCGAATGGGCATGTGGCGTCGATCAGNACAATGTCGANGTTGCGGCCGAGCCGNCGATGCTGGAATCCGTCATCCAGTACCAGCACATCACACCCGTGTTGGGTGATGGCGNNTTGGGCACCGGCAACCCGATCGGGATTCTGGACGTGAGGTGTTGCGGGGCTGAGTGCCTCGAGGAGTTTCTTCTCGTCATTGCCATTGTCGCCATCGTCGTTTGCTTCGCTCCGGTATCCCCGGCTGAGCAATCCGACCGAGTGCCCATTTTTGGCGAGGTGGTTGGCCAGCCACGCGACCATCGGGGTTTTTCCAGTGCCACCGGTGGTCAGATTGCCGACACTGATGACCGGGNCCTGCACACGGNGCGTCCGGATGGTCCCGAAACGNTAGCCGAGATTCCTNGCCGAGACCGCGGCGAGATAGGGCCATTGCAANAGCCACAAAAGNCCCCTGATCCCGTCGGCGGCNGGGCCGCGGCGGTCGCCGGAAACCAGTGCACGGAAGGCCGTCTCGTTCACGCGGGGGAGATACCAGAATCGGGCGATCGTGGCCAGCGGGAACCAGACAGTGCCGCGACACGGCGGGGCCGGGAACTCAACGGCTGGCAAACAATCGGCGAGACAGCCACAATGCGCAGGCGATGACGAGGGAAACGATGCTCACGAGATTTCTCACCAATTACATCCAGCGACACACTCACCCGCTGAATCGCCTGTTGCACCTTTTCGGCGTGCCACTGACGTTTGTCGTCACGACAATCCTGGTGGTCGAGTCCGAACCCTGGTGGTGGTCGGTTTCCAGTTTCGTGGGTGGTTATGCGTTGCAGTTTCTTGGTCATGCGATTGAGGGAAATGATGCGGGTGAGGTGGTCCTGGTCAAAAAGTGGATGGGCCGCCCGTACCGGGAATTTGCCCCAGGCAAGGATCCGCATGACCCGGCAGCCGGGGAGGACGCTTTAGAGGGCTGACTGACCTGGTGTTCTTGCCACGGTTGGAGTCAAGGTTTGACGGTTATTCCGTCGATACCGCCTGTAGCGGTTATAGCGTTGGTTCCTGCGCGGCGTGTGCCATGCCCTCTGTTGATGCCTCAGTGGCGGCGGTTTGCCGCCGTCCGTCGTTAATCTTCGGCGTCATTGCGTCGCTGTTTTTCGGCCTGTTGTTCCTGGTGTCCGGCTGCGCAGGGCCGGGGCGTGAGGTGACATGGTTGAGCGATGCGACGTTGGAGCATTACCGGGACCGCGAACTCCATATCTCGAACCCGGTGGACAGTTCTCCTGCTCGACCTCGCGAGAGTTGGAAGCGGCCGCCCCGGACAATCACCGCACCGACNGAAGANGAGATACGTGATCTTTCGTTGGCCGACGCGTTGAAACTGGCGTTGGAGAACAATTCGGTGATCCGCACTCGTGGTGGATTCCTGTCGCCTGGCAACGCGGTGCTCTCGTCACCCGATCGTGTCGCATCGATCTGGGATCCGGCAATCCAGGAATCGGGCGTGTTGTTNGGTGGTCGTGGNGTGACCGCCGCCCTGGCGGCCTTCGATCCCGAGTTCACGACGACGATGGTCTGGCGTCGCAACGAGACACCTCAGAACAATGCTTTCCTGGCGGGAGGAATCGGCAGCGGCGGATCGCTGGTCGGCGAGATGGGCGACTTCACATCGATGCTTCGCAAGCAGATGGGATACGGAGCCAGTCTCTCGGTCGGACACGACTGGTCCTACTTCGGCAGCAATATTCCCAGTAGTTACAACCTGTACAACTCGACCTACACCGGCAACGTCAATCTCCGGTACCGCCAGCCNTTGCTGGCTGGATCGGGAACCGAGTTCACCCAGATTGCGGGACCGGTCACCCAGCAGTTCCGTGGACTCAGTGGAGTCAGCCAGGGGGTGGTGATTGCTCGGATCAACAACGACCTGACGTTGAGCCAATTTGAGCAGTCGGCCATCAACCTGGTGAAGGACGTCGAGGACCAGTACTGGGACCTCTATCTGGCCTANCGGAAGTGGGATGCTGCGGTGATGGCCCGCAACAGTGCCCAGAAGTCGTGGCGCGATACCAAGGTGATTCTGGACGGCGGTGGTAAGGAAGGTTTCACCAATTCCGATGAACCCCTNGCCCGTGATCGTTATTACCAGACCCGGGCGCAGTCGGAAGCCGCATTGGCGTCACTCTATCGCACCGAGACGGCACTGCGACGGTTGCTGGGGTTGCCGGTCAGTGACGGCACCGTGCTTCGTCCGTCGGATGAGCCGGTGACTGCTCGCTTCGAGCCGAACTGGGAAGCCAGCCTCGTCGAGGCACTCACTCATCGTGTCGAATTGAGGCGTCAGCGATGGTCGGTGCAGAGCCTCTCGTTGCAGTTGAAGGCGGCCCAGAGCCTGATCAGGCCACGGCTCGACCTGGTCGGCGGGTACCAGGTCAATGCCCTGGGTGACAACCTGTTCTCCAGCGATCGGAGTTCCCCGTATTCCAGTGGCTATCGAGGCCTTTCGCATGCCGACCACACCGGCTGGAACCTTGGATTCGAGTTCACGCTTCCACTGGGTATGCGATCGGCCAACGCCCAGGTCAAGAACCTGGAATTGAGATTGGCGAAATCTCGTGCTGTGCTCGANGCACAGGAATCCGAAATCAGCCACGAACTCTCTGATGCCATTCAGCAACTGGCTGCCCAGGAGGCTGCGACCCGGTCGAATCTCAACCGGCGAGCCGCGGCNCAGGAACGGGTCAGGCAGTTTGAAATCGAGGTGTTCAACGCGGGAACCAAGACACTGGACGACCTGTTGAGAGCGCAGGTCAGCCGGGCCGATGCCGAGGTGGCGTACTACACGAGCCTGGTGGCCTACAACCAGGCGTTGGCCAATCTTCACTTCNGGACCGGTGGNTTGCTGGCTGTCAACAACGTGCAGTTGGCCGAGAGCGAATGGACTCCGGATGCATACAGGGATGCGTTACGACGGGCCTGGCAACGCAGCCATGGGTTGTCGGCTGATGNTCTGCTNGAAGCGCAGCCGACGCCATTTGCTNNACCGGGTCCGNTGAGCCAGCCGGAGTCCGCGATNGAGATTCCCGCCGTCGANGNCCCCCCGTCACCTTCCACAGCCATTCCCATTCCNGAGCGATCCGAATCGACGGTTTCCCCGGTGGATGACAGCCGNNAAATNGTTCCGTCGACNNTCCGGAAACTGACTGATCGTTTGGGCGAGGGAACACGGTCCCTGAAGGGCCAGTCCAGGGATCTGCCGACCACGCCGGCCGAGGCGACCGACGACAGGCCGGACGA
>PBOU01000103.1 GCA_002724415.1 Planctomycetaceae bacterium | reverse complement strand
GGCAAGAGCAAAGACGGCAAGAGCAAAGACGGCAAGAGCAAAGACGGCAAGAGCAAAGACGGCAAGAGCAAGGACGGCAAGAGCAAGGACGGCAAGAGCAAGGACGGGCAACAGTCGCAGCAGGACGACTCCAAGACTCCGGGGCGGGACGAGATTGAGCGTGCACGCCGGGAGATGGAACGTGCTATCGAGGAACTCAAGAAAAAATCACGTGAAACCGCTGCGGAACACCAGGACGAAGCTCTCAAGGAGTTGATCAAGGCAAAGGAGAAACTCGAAGAGATTCTCCGGCAATTGCGAGAGGAAGAACGGAAGCTGTTGTTGGCAGCCCTGGAGGCTCGTTTCCAGAAGATGTTGGCCATGCAACTGGCCGTGTATCAGGGCACGGTGACGCTCGGCAAGGTTTCGGAGGATGACTGGGTTGGGCGGCATACGACGCAATCGATCAAGTTGGCCCGTGACGAAGAGGAGATTGCGGTGGAAGCTATCAAGGCTCTGACTCTTTTGAAGGAGGAGGGGTCGTCGGTTTCATTTCCCGAAGCGGTCATTGAATTGCGTGAGGACATGCTGGTTGTGTCCCGTCGACTCGAGGAATCCAGGGTCGGCAAACTGTCCCAGGCCATCGAAAAGGACATCATCGAGTCTCTTGAGGAGATGATCGATGCCCTGCAGAAGGAGTTGGAGAAGGTCGAGGACGAGCAGAAAGATCAAGAGAAAAAGGACCAGCAACAGCAGCAACAGGATCAGGAGCCTCCGTTGGTGGACAAGCTGGCCGAATTGAAGATGCTTCGAGCGTTGCAGTTGAGAATCAACCGTCGGACGCGGAGGCTGGCTCGGCTAATCGATGGTGAAGAGGCTGTCGAAAAGGACGTGCTCGAGCAATTGAAAGAACTGGCTCGGCGTCAGTCTCGGGTGCAGCGGGCTGCCCGTGATCTGGCGACTGGGCGGAATCGTTAGCCGAACAGTTTGGGAGGGAGGGGGATCATGTGTCGACTGGCCCACTGGCCGGCTCATTGCCCGGCGCTGGTTCCGAAAATCTTCGTTTTCGTGGTGCTGGCGTCTGCGATACCGGCGACGGGGCAGGGGACCGTTGAGATTCTGACGCTTCGTGACAAGCCTCATCCGGTGGCGACCGGCAACGGCCATGTTTTGGCTGGAGAGAAAATCACCGGTCGCCTGGTTGCGTTGAGTGTGAAAGGCGTGACCGTTGAAGGGGAAAAGGGCCGGGTCGAGGTGCCGGCGGCGGAAGTGCTTGATGTCCGGTTTCGCGTGCCGGGTGAAGCGATGCCAACGTCGTCCAAGCCAGGGGGGGCCAGGGTCCGGCTGGCCGATGGGAGCCAGTTGAGTTGTCGGGGGCTGGCGGCCACACCAAGGCAAGTCAAACTCCAGACCGAGCATCTGGGGGAACTGGCGGTGCCCGCGGCGAAAGTGTCTGCGGTCCGGTTTGGCAAGGCCGGTCAGGGAGTGACGGAGTCCTGGCTTGAATTGCTGGGACGTCCGATCAAGCGGGACCGCCTGGTGATCCTCAAGGGAAAGACCCTGGATTACCTTGATGGCGTGGTCGGGGCGATCACCGACAAGCATGTCAATTTTCTGCTCGACGGTGATGAGATTCCGGTCCCACTGTCTCGAGTGTACGGTGTCATCTTCTTTCGGAAGCCGGGGGGAGGGACTCGCGGTACGGCGGCGTGCCAGGTGGCATTGCGTAACGGCGATCGGTTCGGCCTGTCCTCGATCATGGTCGAGGGAGCCACCTGTCGTGGAACGTTGTCCGGTGGCCCAGGGGTCAGCGTGCCTCTGGAGCAGATCGACAGGCTCGATTTTGCCGGCAGCCGAATTGTTTATCTCTCGGCCATCACACCACGTGATGTCGAACACGTTCCCTATTTCGACGTGACCTGGAAGTATCGTCGTGACCGCAACCTGGACGGAGGCCCGCTGGCCGTTGGTGGGCAGCAATTTGCCCGGGGCCTGGCAATGCACTCCAAGACACGTTTGGTTTACACGCTGGCCGCGCGGCATCGCCGTTTTCAGGCGTGGATGGGAATCGACGCATTGGTGGGACGTCGTGGAAACGTACATGTTGTGATTTCGGCTGATGGCAAAACGTTGCTCGAAACTGACGTGAAAGGGACGGACAAACCCCAACTGGTGGATCTGGATATCACGGGGCGGCGCGAGTTGCAGATCCTTGTCGATTTTGGTGGCGATCTCGACATCGCCGATCACCTTGACCTGGCGGAGGCTCGGTTGATTCGCAAGGAACCCTGACCGGACAGAGGGCGGTGGTGTTCTTTTGATGGGCTTGAAAACGCGGAGGCATGAGCGACTTGAGACTTCTTGAACGACAATGCCACGGCCTGGTGTGGTTGTGCATGGCTGCGACGATGACACTGGCCGTGCTGCCGCAAACCGGCTGGGCTGTTGATCCGGCGGTGCTGGCCGCCGAGGCCAAACGAATTGGAGTTGCCTCGCGGTTGGCTCCCAGCGTCGTGGCAATTTTTTCTCGAGGTGGGCAAGGCGGTGGCTCGGGAGTATTGATCAGTCCTGATGGGTATGCGCTGACGAATTTTCACGTCACTCGAGGTGCCGGGACGTTCATGAAATGTGGACTCAACAACGGCCAACTTTACGACGCCGTGATTGTTGGGATTGATCCGACTGGAGACGTGGCGCTGGTGAAATTGCTGGGACGCGACGATTTTCCACATGCGGTACTGGGCGACAGCGACACCTTGCGGGTGGGGGACTGGACTTTCGCGATGGGCAACCCGTTTCTGCTGGCTACGGATTTCCAGCCGACGGTGACCTATGGCATTGTCAGTGGAGTGCACCGCTACCAGTATCCAGCCGGAACGATCCTGGAATACACCGACTGCATCCAGGTTGACACCTCGATCAATCCGGGCAATTCGGGTGGTCCACTCTTCTCAGCCGCTGGTCAGTTGGTGGGAATCAACGGACGCGGTTCCTTCGAAAAACGCGGCCGTGTCAATTCTGGTGCGGGTTATGCGATCTCGATCAACCAGATCAAACTGTTCATGGACCATCTTCGCAGTGGGCGTGTTGTCGACCACGCCACGCTGGGAGCGACGGTGACGACACGTGAAGATGGCGCCGTTGTGGTCGATGGGATCCTGGACGATTCCGAGGCGTTTCGCCGTGGTTTACGCGAAGGAGATGAAATCGTCTCGTTTGGTAAGCGACCCGTTCGTAGTGTCAACCAGTTCAAGAACATCCTGGGGATTTATCCCAAGGGATGGAAACTTCCCCTGGTTTTCCGGCGTGACCAGTCGCGAACCGAGACACTGTTGCGGCTCAGGGGGTTGCATCGAGCGAGTGAATTGGCCGGACCGTCCAAGCCCAAGCCGGGGCGGCCGGGACAGCCCAAGAGACCGGCTCGATCCAAGACACCGGTGGCCAAGCCGCCGGAGAAGTACAAGCATCTTCATATCAAGAAGAGTGGATTTGCCAATTACTATTTCAACCAGCAGGAGCAGAAACGGACGCTGGCCGGGATGAGTCGACTGGGTGATTTTGCCGGAGCGTCGGGTGCCTGGGTGTTGGCTGGCAAGACGGCAGCCGGTGAAACCTATCAGTTGACCGTGGCTGAAACGGGCGTGGGGCTGTCGTGGAAACAGAAAGCGTATTTCCAGGAATTGAAATCCGCTGAGCCGCTCGACGAGCCCAAGGGAAGTGGTGGTTTGCTGTACGCGATGCACATGTGGCGAACCTTTCTCGCACAACGAGACAAGGGGTTTGGTGAGTTCTATTATCTTGGCAGCGAGCCGCTCGACGGCGTCGGTGACCGTGTTGATGTCGTGATCAGCGAACTGGGCAATGTCCGTTGTCGATGGTATTTCGATCGTAAGGAGGCCCGGTTGCTTGGGTTTGATTCTCAACGCCAGGAAGACGTTGACGAATGCGAAGTCCGGTTCAGCGGCGACAATCAGTCGAGTGGACGTCACTGGCCCAGGACGATCCTGGTCCGGTCGGCGGGAAAAGTCCTGGCAAGTTTCGGAGTCGAAACAGTGACGATTCGGGCGGAGACGGCAAAATGACGAATCGAGTGCTCACGGGGCTTCTCGGCCTCACACTAGCTTGCGTGAGTTTTCCTGGGGACGTGGTGGGTCAGTCGCCGGTCCATTCGACGATTCAGCGGGTCCAGCAGCGAATGGTCAAGGTTTTTGGNGCGGGAGGCATTCGCCGCCTGCATTCTTACAGCACCGGGTTTGTGGTCTCGCCGGCTGGCCACGTGGCGACCGTGTGGAGTCACGTGCTGGACACCGAGGAACTGACTGTTGTGCTGGCCGATGGTCGCAAAGTCACGGCCAAGGTGTTGAACGCCGAGCCCCAGTTGGATCTCGCCGTGCTGGAACTGCAGTCCGAGGATCTGGATCTGCCGTCCTGGAATCTCGAGGCGGAGTCCTCGGATGCGGGGCCAGGGACACGGGTGCTGGGTTTCAGCAACATGTTTCGCGTTGCCACCGGCGACGAGATGGTGTCGGTCTTGCATGGTGTGGTGGCTGCCAAGGCGCCACTTGCGACACGTCGTGGAGCGTTCGAGACCTCGTATGAAGGCACGGCGTTTATAGTGGACGCGGTGACCAACAACCCTGGAGCGGGTGGTGGCGTGCTGACGACCCGCGGCGGCAGGTTGCTGGGGATGATTGGCAAGGAGTTGCGGAATGCCGAGAGCAACACGTGGGTCAACTACGCCGTCCCGATTGCCGAGTTGAAGCAGCCGATCCAGCAGATCATCGCTGGCCAGTACAAGGCGCGTCAGCGTGACCCGGAAGAGACCGAGGCGAAGGCACGGTTTCGTCCACTGGAGTTCGGCATCGTGTTGGTGCCCGATGTGTTGTTTCGAACCCCCGCGTTCATTGACCGGGTGCAACCGGGGTCGGTGGCGGCCGGGGTGGGCCTGCGTCCCGATGACCTGGTGCTGTTCGTCAACGGTGACCTGGTGCAGTCGTGCCGTGTTTTCAAACAACGGCTGGGCCGCATCAAATCTGGCGGAGTATTGAAACTGACCGTCCGACGGGGCGACAAGTTGGTGCCGGTTGAGTTGCCGGTGCCCGAGAAGCCGGCGACACCAGGAGACAACAAGTGATTGCGGCAAAACGGGTGTCCGGACGTCTGATCCTGGGGTTGGCGATGGTGCTGGCGCCATCGATTGCGTTTGGCCAACAAGCCGAGCCTGACCTGGAGGCGCGCGAGGAGAAGGCTTTCAAGGAGGCCTCGGCGGTGGTGGCACCTTCGGTGGTCAGGATCCAGACAGTTGGTGGTCTTGATCGGGTGGGGCGGGTGTTGACCGGCACGGCTGCAACGACCGGAGTTGTGGTCTCGCCCGATGGCTTTGTGATTTCCAGTGCGTTCAATTTTGTGTCACGTCCTTCGTCGGTGCTCGTCACTCTTTTTGACGGGCGTCGTTTTCCCGCCAAGATCGTGGCCAACGACCGGGCGAGAATGCTGACATTGTTGAAGATCGAGGCCGATGGTCTGTCCGTGCCCAAGGTGGCCGCTCGTAAAGATTTTCGAGTGGGGCAGTGGGCTATTGCCATGGGCCGGACCTACGAAAGTCCGCTGCCGAGTCTCTCGGTGGGGATCATCAGTGCATTGGACCGGATCTGGGGCCGCGCCCTGCAGACGGATGCGAAAATCTCACCAGCCAACTATGGAGGGCCACTGGTGGATATTCGTGGCCAGGTCATTGGAGTGCTGGTCCCTCTGTCTCAACGCCAGGCCGGACGGACGGCTGGTGTCGAGTGGTACGATTCGGGAATCGGGTTTGCGATCCCGATGTCCGACATCCTGGAGACTCTTCCCAGGCTGAAAACAGGCACAGATCTGTTGCCCGGCTTGATGGGGATCACGTTGAAAGCGGGCGATGTTTACGCGAGTGCCGCGATAATTGACAGGGTGCGATTCAACTCCCCGGCGGAAAAATCTGGCCTGAAACCCGGCGACATTATCGCGTCGGTTGACGGCCAGCCGATTCGCAGGTTGGTGCAGGTCCGCAATGCTCTCGGCAACAAGTATGCCGGTGATACGATCACCGTCGTTGTTCGGCGCGACAAGGCCTCGGTCGAGCAAAAAATAGAACTCACCGGAAAACTCGAGCCCTACACACCCACGTTTTTGGGAATCCTGCCGAGTCGAAAGAAGCAGGGAGAGCCGGTCAACGGAGTTGCTGTTCGGGGAATATTGCCAGAGAGTCCGGCGTCGATAGCGATGATTCGCCCCGGTGACCGGGTGGTTCAGTTGGACAAGACCCCGGTGACAGATGCGGCTGGCCTGTTTGATCTGATCAGCCGTCGGCGTGTCGGTGAAAAAGTGACCGTACATGTCGATCGTGGCGGGGCCCGGCAGTCACTGGTGGCCAAGTTGGCGGTCGTGCCTTCCGAGGTGCCCGCTGTACTGGAATCGGAGATCATCACTGCACCGGATCCTAAACCGGCCGATTTGCCCAAGACGGGCCGGTTCAACCAGAAACTTGCTGGTCATGACCAGGATTTCTGGGCGTATGTGCCTGAGAATTACAATCCGGCTCGTGGTTTTGGCCTGGTGGTCTGGATCCATCCGGGAAGTGACACCAAGGAAGCGGACATTCACGATCTGTGGAAGCCTGTTTGTGATGAGCGTGGCTTGATCCTGGTTGGCCCACGCGCCAAGGAGATCGCCGGCTGGAATCTGAACGAAGCCGGTTTCATCGAGGCAATGGTCAAGCACATCCAGGAGAAGTACAACATCGACGATCAGCGGATCGTGTTGCACGGGTTCTCCGATGGTTGCCGTTTCGCCTACCACCTGGCATTCAAGTACCGCTCGTTGTTCCGTGGAGTGGTGGCCTCATCAGAGCCTCTGAAACTGAGGCCACCGGAGAACCGTCCAGATCTGCGTCTCCAGTTCTTTCTCTCGTGTGGTGACAAGGACAACCTCTATCGCCAGGTTCAGCAGACCCGCAGTCGGCTTGACGCGATGAAGTTTCCGGTGACGTTGAGCAGCGTGCCCGACGATGGCCACAATTACCCGCCGATTCCGGTTCTGGACGCGATTGGTCGATGGATCGAGATGCTTGACCGGATTTGACCAGCCAACTCGGATTATCCGCTTGAATCGGTTGAGACTTGTGGCGGGACTGTCTGCCGGTGCAGTCGTTCTCGCAGCAGTACGGCGGCCATTGCGATGGTGAGTCCAAAGCCGATGGCTCCAGCGGTCCCGGCCAACCACCACCCAAGTCCAATCAGAAGCCAGGCAATCGGATCGTGACTTCGGATCCATTCCTTGGTCCGGGATTGCCAGACGCGGGGCAATCCCCAGGCGACCAGGGCGGTGAGAGAAATCGAGAGCAGGCCCTGCCAAAGGACCCACCACGCAGAAATTGGACCCGATGGCTTGGCCTGCCGGTTGTCCTGACGGACGGCGACGGTTGGTTGGCTCGCGTCCTTCTTGTTCATCGATTGCCGACCGCTCCGTGCGAGGCTCCAGTTGGGACCATCGATCCTCCAGAGGGTGCTGTTGAGATCAGTGGCGGATTCGTCTCTTGCGACGTTGCTTGGCCAGGACTTCAACTGTGTGACATCTCCATCGGGAGTCCAACCGACTCCGCTGGGTAGCACGAGAAACCGTTGACGAATCTGTCGGCCAGAAGTGACAGGCAGCGGTGGGTTCCAGCGTTCGCCGTTGGGCGCATCTGGCAGGATCGCATCGAGGGTCAATGTGGAAACGTTGCGGAATTCGGCTTCGAGCCGGTTGTCCTTGATCGAATCCGTGTCGGGGGTGGGCTGCCAATGAATTGGATTCTCGGTTCCATTCGAGGCCAGGAGTGCCGGCTCTATCGTGACGGACAAGGGACCCTCGGGGCGAGGGCCGGGAAGTGGAGTGACGCTCATTTGCAACTGCCAGGAGCCATTGGAGTTGGGGCTCAGGTGATACATCATCTGCACTGCCGCCGGCAGGATCTTGCGAATGACATTGAGTTCCACGCGGTCTCGGTCATCGGGAAGTTCAAATCGACCGGCCAGCACTTCACGCGTGTCGACTATTGGCGTGGCATCATCGGAGGAAGTCAGCGGTTGGGCACCGGCCACAGCGACGGACAGTTGAGGAGTGTGATACAGGCTCAGCGTTCGAGACGTCGTCTCGGCATCTTCAATTGTCACACTGGGCAACACGACCCGTTGGGGGACCTCCAGGGGCAACTCGCCCTGAATGGTGATGTCTTGTGTGCCAGCCTGGCTGTCTTCTTCGGAGAGATTGGCGTCCTTGAGGAACATCATCAGTTGATTGCCAATCCGGGAACTGCGGGCCAGTCGTTCGGCGCCATCCTGTTGCTTGATGCCGATGGAGGTGATTTTCAATCGTGGGTCGATGGTCACGAGGTGATGAAAGACCGATGCTCCCGTCGTGCGTACGTTCATCGTGATGGTCATTTCCATCCGGTCCGGGCGAACGTGCAGGAACTGTTCGACACGAACAACCCGGCGTGGTTTCAGTGTCTGGATGTTCAGAGGCAGGTCCACCGACCTGTCGAGAGACAGGGCCATCGAGGCGATCGATTGAGCCGCTTCCTTGTTGCTCCTCCAATTCCTGGTGAATTCGACAGTGTCGATCGCGGTGACACCCTTGGGCGGCGGATCCGACACCTCCAGTTGAAATCCACGTGCCGGGTTGATTCCCATCTCCAGGGGTGCACTCGAGACGGCAATGGGAGGATTGCCGTGCGAGAGGCTGATTTCGGGTCGCATGGTCAGTCGGTTGTCCTTGGCTGCCAGGGGCAGTCGTCCACGGACCCGGATTTCAAAGTCCTTTGTCTGGGGTTTGTCGAACTCCACAACGAGACGTTGGAAACCGGACCTGTCAGGCAGGCTTCGAATGTTCAACAAGTCGGGTGCGGTAATATCGCCGGGACGCAACACCAGCGCCTTGGGCAGTCCCAGCGTGATGAAACTCAGTTCACCGTTGTGAACTGTTATGGGGAGTCGATAGTCGAGCCGTGATTCCAGTGAATGAATCACGGCGAGACAGCGTGGTGCGACCGAGGTTGTTGTACGAGAACGTGCCGGGCCAGTTGCAGGACTGGTGCTCCAGGCGATCCTGAGTCGGCGGCTGTCGCCCAGCAAGTAGTGTCCGGGAGTCGATTCAACTTTTATGGCCGAAGCGACAGTGATCTTTGGCGGATCCGTTGGCAATTCCAGTTCCAGTCGCCCGGCCAGGATGCTGGGGATGGCGAAATCAACTCGTCCGCCACGAGAGAGCGGCTGCACGGTGGGACGCAGGTCGATTTCGATTTTGTCGATTCGCGGTGTGGCAGAATCCACCGGTTTCAAGGTCAACAGCAGGTTGCCTCCGTCATTGTCCCGTGCCAACGGATGCCGCTGGCCATTTACGCGGCAGGCGTCCGGGCCCAGGTTGACACCGTCGACAGGTACCGCCACGCGAACACCGGCGTCCCGACCGGTGACCACGGCTTCGAACGTTACCTGCAACCGCATCGAACCATCCTGCTGGATCCTTCCGTTGTAGGTGGCTTGTCGCAGCAGGACTCCTTCGTTTGTGTGATTGGCCCGTCGCTCGGCCCGAAGTGATTCGAGCAGTTTCGGACGCACAAATGCGAATGGGGCGAGTCGGGACGGGCGACCATTCGAATCAACTGGCAACAAAACGTTCGGGCGGTTGGAATTCCCTGGCTGTGGGGGGGCAGCCGTCGGGGGAGAAGTGTTTTGCGCGACGGCGTGAGAGAGTCCCGTGACTGCAACCAGCAGGCTGAGTCCGGACCGGAGGCCACGGTAGGTTCGTGTGGACTCGAGTGAGGGCAGTTGGTTGTCGTTGAGATCTGCCACGCCCGATGACACGTCTTCAAGCGATCGTCGCCGCCAGAGAGATGATG
The DNA here is from genome assembly GCA_002724415.1 of Planctomycetaceae bacterium. Taxonomy (GTDB): domain Bacteria; phylum Planctomycetota; class Planctomycetia; order Planctomycetales; family Planctomycetaceae; genus UBA8437. The sequence continues at coordinate 35,691 of PBOU01000103.1, read as the reverse complement.
GGAACACCAGCAAGAGCCAGCAAGCGGCGAGCGCACCACCACTCACGAGTGTCCATGGCACGGGAGTCCACCATCCCAGCAGGACGAGTCCGGCCAGTGAACTCGCGGTCCAGGTCGCCGCCGGTTCTCGATTTGACACCCGGCAACAGCCACCCACAATCAGTGTCAGTACGAAGACAAGCCAGCCCATTGCGGTGAGGCGATCGTGTCGCACGAGTGTGACGGTCAACGCGGTGGGAACGCTGGCGAGGCTCGATCGCCAGGAATCTCTTTCGGAGAGAGTCCTGTCCGGATGGGTGCTGGTGAGCAGTTGTCTCCAGTTGGTTGGCGAGAGCGGATTGAAAATGTCCTGGTGTGGGCCACGGCCCAGGGGACCGAGCCAGCGGGCGGTCCAGTGTCCACTGGGCAATAACCCGGTTGTCGCGCTGTCGCCTGCGGGTGTCGTGACCAACTGGTCGGCTGGGGCTTCGACTTGCCAGGCGAATGTGACATCGGTCTCGGTTTGCGGGAAGGGAATGGTACGGCTGGAGACGAGGAACCCTGTTTTTGCCGGAGTGGTGTATCGGATCTCGATGGTACGCAGGACACCCTGTTCGAGCGGTGGAATCGCGATCCATTGCCCGTCGGATTCGGTGCCCGCGACCTGTTCATTGACGAGTNCGGTTTCGAGGTGAGACTGGGAAGGGAGTCGGAATCGAAACGGTCGTCGAAATGTTCCTCCGGCGAATGTGATTCGTGCCGCGTGGTGATCGCGGTCGGCGTCGACGGGGGCAAGTCGCGAGAGTACCAGCATCGAGACGGGGCGGCCCGTGTCATCGGCATCCGAGAGCCTCTCTGCCGATTCGCCGACAGCCTCCACCACGGGGGGCGGTGGATCGGTTTTGGATGGTGAACGAGTCGGCGTGCGAGTTGGTTCAACCNNGCGGGGNGGCTTGGTGGGANTTGTTNTTGNACTCGGTGTCCAACGGAAACATCCTCCCGTTGCNGACTCGGTCACTGCCTGGAAACTCGTGAACGATTCCCAGGGATCTCCCAGGGNTTCAGGGCGAATCGGTTCGAGATGTTCGTGGGCCGAGCCGCCAAGTTGTGTGTCGTCCAATGGCGACGAGGCGGCGAAGATGAATCGGTGNCGATCACAGTCGAGNGGTTCGATNATCGGCAGATCCTCGACAGCCAGGCTGTTGCCGGTNCGGCTGAGTTGGATCAACAGGGAACGNGGTGTGGTGGTGTCGACGGCATCAGGCCATTCGNCGATCAACTGCTGTCGATTNCCCTTGACCACGATCGCCCNCCACTCGACTCGAGTGGCCGGGTTGGCAGCACGAAGGTCGACGATATTCCAGCCCGGGGCCAGCAGGGCCCGGGTGGTGAACGAACTGCCCGATGCAGCCGACCAGGCGATTTCCGTTGATGCGGTCCAGCCGGACTGGCTGCGATCGATTCGNGCCAGGACGTCGGCGGCGAGTGATCGCTGCGGTTGACCGATGACAAGTTCCAGCGAGTTGGTGGCCGCGATACAGGAGAAGGTGAAATTGCGTCCGCCGACCGCATCGGCCGTCTGNCGCCAGCCGACGGTTCGAAATGTTTTCAGTTCCAACGGCTCCCGGATNCTCAGCGTGAGATCCGGTTGNACGGTCCCGGGCAGGTTCCCCACGGCCTGGGTTCCGGGGACCGAGATCCGGGGAAGTTGCCAGGCCCGACCTGGTTGAATGTCCGAATCAACCGTCACCTGGAGGATTCTTGACGGTCCGTCCTGGGCGTGTGGCAGGGGGGCAGGCAATGTGATTCGCCAGGCCTGTTCAGGAAGTGATGTCACTGGNCGGGCGTCGATGTTCTCNCCGTCGTACAGAATCGATTCNATGCGAACAGACTTCGGCATGGAGAGAATCAGTTCGCGTGTGGGCTGTCCCGTTCGTTCGAAAACCAGTTCGGACACAATCCGGGCTCCATTCACCGCGATCTCGCAACTGCTGCGCTGGCGGAGAAATAATCGTGTTGGAGCCGATTGAACAGGAGACGTGGTGCGTTCGACGACGAGTTGACAGCGAGTGCGACGTCCGAGGTTCACTCGCATGCGNCGATGTCNCGCTGGAATCTTCCGGGCAGGATCGTCCGCCAGTGCTTCGACCTGGCCCTCGGATGTGGTCAGGCGATGCGAGATGGGGAGGTCGAGCACCAGCGAGGATTGCACGGCGGGCGCGAGAGTGGCGGCGAATTCGATGAGAGAGACGACCTCACGACCAGCCAGAGACCAGCGCCCGTTGACGGTGCTCTGGCCGGGTGGCGCGATCAGTACCACCGTGCCGTCTGNGGTGGTTCCCCATGTGGGGGTCGCTCCGCTCTGGTCCAGTGACTCGATGGACAATCCCAGTGGAGTCAGCGGGATCACCGATGGGCCCGGAGATGTGTTGANCAGTTGAAGGCTGAGCCGTCCGTCGCGGAGCCGGGGGCCATCGATCCGTGCCGAGTACCTGGCCGTCTGGATCCATGCGGGACGGGGGCGAGATCGCTGGATCGCGATCTCGCGGACCAACTCGAGATAATCCTGTCGCGGGACAGACCGCCAGGGACCTGCCGGCCAGTTGGCGGTTTGAGCCTCGTCGACGGCCTGGGTTCGAACCGGGCTGATGTCACGTTGCTGGGCGTGGAGGCTGGAGCCGGAACCGGCGAACAGGATGCCGGTCACCGCCGCACCCACCCACCACGCCAGGGACTCGCCTTTCATCCCTCGGCTCCCGAATCCAGTTGAAAGGACGGTTCGGGGTTGGTGGCCGGAGTCGATGCGGGCGAGGAATGGAGTGCGGTCGAGGGTTCCTGGATGTCCTGTGCCCGGCCCAGGCGGATTTCACCAGAGGAACCCTGTAGTCGATTGGTGGTGGCGAGTGAGACGAGGTCGATGGAGGGCCGTTGGCCGAAGCGGTGGTGCAGAAAGACTGCAAGTGCAGCCAGGGCCAGGCCCAGCCCGGCGGGTTGCAACAACAGGATGATCGGTTCGGCCAGCCACAACGACAGTGTGGCGACGAGAAAACCGACCGAGAGAAACGTGAGCGCGTGGCGAGTGCGGGGAATGTAGAGCAGCACCAGCCCGGCTGACAGCGCCAATCCGGCACCCAGCAGCACGAAGCTCCATTGGGAAGTCGAGCGGATGTTGAATTGTTCCGGGGGGCCATACTTGGTGAAGACGTAGGAATTTCCCTCGCTGATCGCTGGAAGCCGCGGCGAGCGGTTCGGGATGTTCAGCCATTCCGCGGCCCGTTCGAATCCCTGCGTGGTGTCCCGGCTGAAATGCAGGGTCTGCCACTGCCAACTGAATCGGGATGCGTGGCCCCTGGCTCCGCTGAGCAGATGATGGCCGACGGGGAAGTGGACCTGCCAAAGAGTTTCGGCCACGTGGACATTCTCGGCCAGTTGAGGGGCTGTCAGGCTGTGGCGACTCGAAAGAAGTCCATTTTCAGAACGGTTGCTGACGCGATAATCGACTTGCAGCAGGTGGTCGGGCCTCTCGGCAAACCGCGAAACATCCAGGCGGAACTCGACGCCGCCACCGGGAGTCATCGTCTGGCGAAAGTCGTCGCTGTCGAGCAGTTGGCCATCCCAGGCGAACACCGGTGAACTGCTCATGCGGGCCCCGGATGAAAATCTCAGAGCCAGAGTCGTGACCTGTCCCCGGATGTGGTAGCAGGCCCAGGCCTGCGCGATGCCTCGTTCAACGTCCTGGATGACCTGGGTGATAGCGACCCGCGGAACGGTGAACCGATGTGACTCGGCCAGGTCACTCAGCCGCAGTGCCAGGTTGATCTCGGGAGGAGATCCGGTGGCTCGCCAAACCGGTCGGTTTTCAACATCCAATTCCGATTTCCACGATGCGCTGTCAAGCACGGCATCAATTCCTCCACCACCGGCCAATTCAAAACGGGTTGAACCAAAGGCGGCATCGGTGCTTTGCAGCAGCGGGATTGGGATCGCCACCGAGGCAATCGCGAACACCTGGGGAGCGGGCAATTCGAAGTCGGCAAGGATACGGAACGACCCCAATCGGTCCTCGTCGAGTTGGATGTCGATCTGTTGCTGTGTGCCGACTTCGATTCCCGGTCGTGCTTCCAGCGGGATTGGCTCGGCAATGCGGTCGGCTTGCAGTCGGAAGGAGACCGGCACGTCCCGCAGTGGCCTGGGAACCATCAGCCGGATCGAGCCGATGCGTGCATATTCGACATCGTAGTCGACCTGCTGTGTGACCAGGAGTTTTCCATCCGAGTAGTTGGCGACCACAGACGATGCAGTGGAAATGCGACGTGGCTGCCGCATCACGTGGGTGCGGAAACTGCCTGGCCCTGGGGCCAGGCGAAAGTAGTTGTCGGCTGGAACGACATAGTCACCGAGTTCTTCGGGGAGCGTGAGCGATTGCTTGAGTTGAGCCGAGAGTGGTCGCGTGGTGTTCTCGCTCGTGGCGGTGAATTCGGTGTCGATGTTGATTGCTCGGCCGACAACCAGGATCGGTTGCGGCGGCGTGGGCGTGAGCAGCGCGGGCAAGGTCAGCGACAGGTCATTGTCGCTGGTGATTGGGCGGCTGGCCCGGAAGCGGACGGCGAAGCGACCGTCGGCTGAGCCCTGGCGAGACGCCAACCCCACCCGCAGTTTCTGGTTGGTTTCGTCATAGCGAAATTCCAACTCCGGTGAATCACCGGTCGCCACCTGCCAGCCCTGGTTGGTCCAATCAGGCCAGTGAAACTCAAGGGCCTCGATGGCACCACGGAAGACCTGCGCACGGGGAATGTCGATAACGAGTTCGGCGGAGGAATCGGTGAGTTTCAGGAACAGGTGCGGCTCGGCAACAAATCGTGGTTTGATTTCGAGCAGATCAAATTCCAGCCGGAAGGGTTGCCGGAGGATCTCCCAGGCACTGGTGACATCCTCTCCGAACAGTGATGCCAGGTTCGGACCTCGTGGCAAACCACGCACGTTGATGCGGTGGACAAACCGGCCGAGTTTGCGGGTGCTGCGGTAGTTGTCCAGCAGTTTCATCGCAATGTGGCCGGTCTGGTAACGCGCCCCCTCGACGAGGAACCCTTCGAGCACCAGTTGGCTACCGGAAGCCGGCAATTCTCCTTGTAGAGTCCAGAGGATCTCGATGGGGGTGGCGGTGTCGGTGGTTCCAGCAATCAGCGGGAGGTGCACTCGACTGGGTTCGTCGGGGTCAATCTGCGGGTCCTGGATGGCGTCGCCTTTGACGTCGAGCAACTGGTAGCCCTCGGGCAGGTCGACGGTGATGGTCTCGGGCTGTCCCTTGAGTACCCGGATGAGTTGCAGTGTCTTGAGAACGACGGTGTCGGTACTGGGCTCGACAGCGACAGCGATCGAGGATGCCAGCACGGTGTTGTTGTTCGAGGCGGCTGTCGACCGCCAGGACAGGTCGACTTGTTCACCGACTCCGTGAACTTCGATGCGGGTTGTCCCATCGGCGCCGGTTCGGCTGCTGGCCTGTCCATGTCCATCACGCGTGCTGACTCGTAGTGGCTGGCCGGGGACCATCAGCACCAGTTTTGTGCCCGCTGCCGCTGGGGTGGGAAGATCCAATTGCAGTCGTCGACCCGGGTGTTCCTGCAGGACTGGAACACTGAGACGAAACGACAACTCGTGCAACCCACGGCCCTTGAGCCACCATCGGAAACCGTCGTCGGAAGTTCCTATCCGGGTGTCCGGCCGTGACTCACCGGGGCCACGGTGTGCCACCGGTGACGCGAGAACCGTGTTTCCGGTCCGCATTCTCAGCGTCACTGGAACCCAGTCGCCAGTGCGTTGCACGTGTATTTCGACCCGGGCGTCCAGCAACGCATGGTCGCCCACCACGCGTCCCTCGAGTGAGACGCTGGTGACATGAAGTGGGGGGGCCTGCTGCGTTGCTTGCCAGCGGAGGAAATCCTTCCAGAGGTCCGACGGGACGGGAATCCGCTGTCCGTCAAGACCCGGGAGAAAGATCCAATTGCCGTCCTCGACCGTTTGTGGACTGGTCGCTGGCGGCTGGGTTTTGGGGGGCTTGGTCGAGGTTTTTGGCGCAGCCTCGGGAGGAACCACCGGCTTGGTTGCCGGTTGGCCCCAGACGGTGTCGACGGCCAGGAGACAGATTGGCAGGAATAGCCAAGGGCTCAAGGCAGCGAGACGCAGAACGCGTCGCAGTGAAGAGAATTGCATGGATCGGACCCACCTGTCTCCATGTTATCCGTGCTTCATGGGACCGGGAAGTACCAATCCGGGGCCACCATACGATTGTCCCGGGCAAACCAGCCTGGAGGCGTTTCCAGGGTGGGGTTACATCAACTGGGAGAGTTGTGAGTGCACGAGAGTCCCATTGCTGGAGAGCAGGTCAGCGACGTCGACGTCGAATGGTCCACCGTTCAGCGTGGTGACTTGACCGCCGGCCTCGGTGACCAGCAGTGCTCCGGCCGCCATGTCCCATGGCTTGAGCGTGGTGGAGAAGAAAGCATCAAGGCGGCCAGCTGCCACGTAGGCGAGATTGAGCGCGGCCGAGCCGGTCCGTTGCGTGTGTTGTGCTGATACGAGCACTCTGAGGAATCGCTCGACGGCGGGATGATCCGGTGACGAGATTCCCACCGGCAGGCTGGCGGTGACCAATGCCGAATCGAGTTCGGTGACTGTTTCTGCCGAGACCGTCACGGGAGTGCCGTTGAGGTGGGTGCCGCCGCCGCGGACTGCCGTGAACAACTCGTCGTGGCTGGGATCCAGGACCACGGCCACGACCAGGTCACCGCGGTATTCCAGGGCAATGGACACGGCGAAGTAGGGCACGCCATGGACGTAGTTACCGGTGCCGTCAAGCGGGTCGATAATCCAGCGGAAGTCGGTGTCGAGTCCTGCGTCGGAAAGCCCTTCTTCCCCGAGAAACCCATGCTTCGGGAACCGAGTCGACAGCAGGGCGGCGATCGCCTGCTGGCTTTCGAGGTCCGCCTCGGTGACGACGTCACGGCGGCTTTTCTCTGTTACGGTGAACCGGTCTCGCCAGGACAACAGGATGTCACCGGCGGCCTGGGCGGCCGTGACAGCAGTTTCGAGTGCCTCGTCGAGTTGAGCCGCCTGGAAGTCCATTTCCGCCACGTCGGGTTCTCCGGATAGAAATGCTNGCCGACCGAAGCCGCCTGACCACNCAGCGGCCACTCGNCGCAGCGATTCTAGCCTTGTGNCGACTCGTTGTCTTGGCCGACGTCCGGGTTGACCCAGCAGGGCAACGGGTCTCCGGCCAGCCCGGCCAGGAGATTGTTGGCGGCGATTTCGGCCATCCCATTCCGGCTTGCCACGGTGGCACTGGCGATATGGGGGACGACAAGGCAGTTTGCCAGCGACAGCAATGGGTCATCAGCCGGGGGCGGTTCGGGGTCGGTGACGTCGAGACCAGCGGCGAAAATTTCACCGTCCCGCAGTGCATCGTGCAGATCGCTGCTGACATGCAGGGGACCCCGGGCCGAGTTGATGAAGATGGCTGTTGATTTCATCTTCTGGAACGCGGCGTTGTTGAACATGCCGGTGGTGGAATCGTTGAGATCCACGTGGACGGAGACGAAGTCGGATTCGGACAACAGGGTGTCCAGGTCGACCTGTCTCGCACCGAGTTGGGTTTCGGCTGCTTCGTTGGTGTACTGGTCGTGGTAGAGCACCGACATGCCCCATCCGCCGTGGCATCTCTTGGCCATTGCAAACCCGATCCGGCCCATGCCCACGATTCCGATCGTCTTGCCGCAGAGATCCAGTCCGATGTGGCCCCGTGGTTCCCATGTTCGCCAGTCACCGCCACGGACATAGTCGGCGGCTTCAACAATTCGTCGCGCCGTCGAAATCAAGAGGGTGAAGGCCATGTCCGCGGTGGCATCTGTCAGGACGCCGGGTGTGTGNCCGACCCGGATTCCTCGCCGTGTCGCTTCGGCAATGTCAATGTTGTTGAAGCCGACGGCGTAGTTGCTGACAACCGACAACTGGTCACCGGCTGCGTCGAAGAACTCGGCATCAACGCGCTCGGTCAGCAGGCTCAGTACGCCGTCACACCCGGCGATTTTTTCGAGCAGGACNTCCCGGGGTGGTGGCAACGGTTCGGTCCAGATNTCGGCNTCACAGTTGGCCTGCACGATTTCGAGGCCGGCATCGGGGATATTGCGAGTGACGAAGACTCTGTGTGGGGCGTTGGAAGACATCGTGGATGTTCTCTGAGGAAGGGTGAAGCAGTCGAGACGGTTGTCGACTCCGTTAGCCTCCTGCAAGAATTTCCCCCCGATTGGTCCATCCAGGGAAATTCCCAGCCCGAAGAGTGCGGCGTGCCTGCCTGTTGGGCTCCTATTAAGTTTATATCGGCAACCAGACCGCTGACAAACACTTCATTGTCTAACGACCGTCCCTGATCATCTCGCGGGCAGCGTTCCGGCCACAGGCTCCCATCACTCCGCCACCGGGATGCGCTGCGCTGCCACAGAGGTAGAGTCCGTTCAACGGGGTGCGGTGGTCGGCCCAGCCGGGGACCGGTCGCAAGTTGAACAACTGGTGCAAGGGCATGGCACCCTGAAAGATATTGCCGCCAGTGAGTCCGAAGGTCCGTTCCAGGTCAACCGGTGATAGGACCTGGTGGTGCAAGACCGAGCCCGGGACATTGGGGGCGTAGCGGGCAATTTCTGTCAAGCAGCGATCCAGCAGCAATTGCCGGGCCGCGTCGTCCCANGGGCCGTCGGCCAATTGATAGGGGGCGTATTGGACAAACAGCGACAACACATGATGGCCGGGTGGCGCCAGTGTCGAATCGACAGACGTCGGGATCGTCATTTCGACGATTGGTCGAGTCGAGATGCGGCCTTGCCGGGCATCGTCGTAGGCGGTTTCGAGATACTCACAACCGGTCCCGATGTGAATCGTGCCCCGGTGCTGGGGGCCGACCTCGGTGTGTCCCGGGCAGCAGCGGAAGTCAGGCAGTTGGTCCACGGCGAGGTTGATCTTGGCACTGGCNCTGGAGTAATCGATGCGGTCGACGGCGCGGACGAACGTCTCGGAGAGAGCTGAGCCGGAGACGAGCCTNCGGAAAGTCTGGTNTGCATCAATGTTGCTGGCGACTCGTCCCGCGGTGATCAGTTCACCATCGACAATCACGCCGGTGACCGAGTCGTCCCGGGTCTCGATCTTCTGGACCGTGGCGGCGGTCCGAATCTCAACACCACGTTGAGTGGCTGCCGCCGCCAGGGCGTTGGAGAGTGCTCCCATGCCACCCTCGACGTATCCCCAGACGCCACGGGCTCCCCCGGCCGATCCCATCACGTGGTGCAGCAGGACATAACCAGTGCCCGGTGCCGAGATCGGTTGAAACGTGCCGATGATCGCGTCGGTGGCCAACGTGCTCTTGAGAACATCCGATTCGAACCAGCGGTCCAGGATGGGGCGTGCGGCTCCACTGAGCAACTCGATGGCCTCGGGCAGGTCCTCGCCCAACTCGCCCAGCGCCCCGTGCAGGGACCAGCCCGCACGCAAATCACGGAATTTCGAGCCAATGCTCTGCTTGCGCCACGACGCCGGTAGTGGAAGCAGATTGGGCGCGGTGCGGGTGAGAATCGGTTCGAGTCGCTCGGCGATTCGTTCGAGCAGAGCTTCGTAGCGGGGAAAGGCTTCGGCGTCGGCCTGGGAGAACTTGGCGATTTCGTTTCGATTGGATTCGTCATCGGGACCCAGCAGCAGCCAGCGGCCATCCTCAGTCGGAGTGAAAGATGACGGATTGCGGGGCAGCACGCGGTAGCCATGCTTGGCGAGTTCGAGGTCCCGTTCGATTTCAGGCAGCAGGAGGCTGACAACGTAGCTGGCAGTCGACACCCGGTAACCAGGCCAGGGTTCCTCGGTCACGCAGGCGCCACCGACGATGCTTCGCCTTTCCAGCACCAGCACTTTCCAACCGGCGGCAGCCAGGTCGGCGGCACAAATCAGCCCATTGTGGCCGGCGCCAATGATCACACAGTCATACGAGGTCGTCATGACCGGTCTCAACCGTCGTCGGTACACTGGTGTCGTCGTCGACGTTCGCGGCCAGGTCGTCCTGGGTCAATTCTCGGCCCAACCTGTGTGACAGATTGCCGAGATGGCACAGGGTGCTGCTGGTCGCTCCCGTGGCGATGTCGGCAGCGGGAGCCTGGCGCGACCGGAGACAATCGATGAAATTTGCGATGTGNGCATCGTCGGCACGGTGCCCGTCGGAAACGGGGGCTTCACTGCGGCCGTAAATCTTGTATCCACCGCGGTCGATAACCAGTGTGCCCAGTTCGCCATAAAATGCCGTTCCGTCGCTACGCCCCTCGGGGGCCCGTGTGCTCCACAGGCGGTGCTCCCAGGCGATGGTTGCATCTGGATAGTCGAATTGAACGCACAGGGTGTCGGGCGTTTGCCGGTCATCCTGGAAGTGATAAATGCCACCACTGGAGGAAACGCGAGTGGGGAGTTCCAACTGGAGGCCCCACCGAGCGACATCGAGCGAATGAACACCGTAACGGCCAAGGGCTCCGGTNCCGAAATCCCAGAACCANCGCCAGTGGTCGTGAAATCGGGCGGGGTGGAAACGGCGGGGGCNGCTGTCACCCAGCCAGGCCGAGTANTCGACTCCGTCGGGGGGATCGGTTTCTGATCGCGTTCCGATCGATTTGCCACGGTGAACGGTCCAGGCCCGGGCCAATCGCACCCGGCCGATTTCCCCGCCATGAATCAACTCGATGGCCTCACGAAAATGCTGTCCGCTACGTTGTTGCAGGCCGGACTGGNCCACCCGTCCGGTCTGACGTGCCGTCTCGACCATCTCGTGNGATTCCTGGATCGTTCGCGAAACCGGNGCCTCGACGAACACGTCTTTTCCTGCCTNACANGCCAGTTGGGCCATCGTGGCGTGGTGATGATCCGGAGTGGCAATCACGACCGCGTCCAGATCCGTCCGGTCGATCACTCGTCGGAAGTCGGAGGCGAATTCCGGAACAAATCCCTGTGTCTCGATCAAGCGGGGCGTGGCCGANGCCAGCACCGCGGGATCGACATCACACAGAACTGGAACGTCGATGTCACTACGCGCCGAGAAGAGCCTGGCGAGTTCGAGTCCCCGTCGTCGGACACCGATCACCCCCACNGCGACACGTTCGGTGGGTGCTGCCGACGGACGTGCCGGCGACAGGGCCACCACCCCGGCCGCGGCAGCGCTGGCCACGGCGGCGTTTTTTGCACTGTGCCCCAGGAATTCTCGTCGACTGAGGTCGTCGTGAGCGTCCAGGGAAGGAGAGCCCGGTGGGACGGAGTGGGTCGGCTCGTTGGTCATATTCTCAGTGTAGCACCGCGGTTCGGGCGGCCGCCAGTGGCGACCGGGCTTACGGATCTTGACAGGGGTTGGTGTTTGTGGGACGACCCCATTGGTCGGGCGGCATCCGGATGTGCCGCGTTCCCGAGATGGAGTTCGATTTTGATGGACGGATTGAGACGGACCATTCGCCGGTGCCTGAGCCTGGGCGGCATATTCCTGGCGACATTGTTGATTTCGGCCGGCTTGCTCGCTGTTTTTTCGGCCGGCGGAGACCGACAGGTCGAGTCGGTGATGAAGGCGATTGCCGCGGTGGCGCTGCTGGCGATCCTGGTCGACGGCGTTGTGTTGCTGGTGGCCGTGGGGATNGCACTGTCGGGCTCAGACGAAACGTCCTGAATCGGNNGNGGGGAGGACGCCGGGAACTGGGTCAGTCCCAGTCCAAGGGAGACTGCCAAGCCTGCTTGAGATCCGCCAGCGTGGAGTCAATCAGCACGTGGCCGTCGCTGCTGGAGATCCGGAGTCGGTCGTCGGCNTCTACGGTCCCCAGTGTGATCACCGGCTGTCCAGCCAACGCCTGTCGGAAGTCGTCCTCCTGGTCCGGAGTGACCTCGACCAGGAATCGAGTGGAACTCTCNGAGAACAGCAGCACGGGGNCCTCGAGACCATCCGACATGCGTGACAACTCGGTGAGGTCCAGGGAAAGTCCAAGTCCACCGGCAAAGGCCATCTCGGCGGCTGAGACGGCCAGTCCACCTTCGCTGAGGTCATGGCAACTGCGGACCATGCCGCCAGAAATGGCTGCGTGGATTCCATTGAAGAGTGCCGGAGCGTTTTCGAGATCGACTCGAGGGACGGCTCCACCCTGGAGCGAATTCACCAGGGCCAGGTGGCTGCCACCGAGTTCATCGTNGGTGTGGCCGACCAGCAGCAGCCGGTTGCCGGGTTGCTTGAGATCCATTGACACCACCCCGGCGATGTCGTCGATCTGTCCCAGGGCGCTGATGAGCAGTGTCGAGGGGATGGCGACATTCTGCCGTTCTCCAGTGGCGTCGTCCCAGGCAAACTCGTTGTTGAGGCTGTCCTTGCCACTGATGAACGGTGTGCCAAAGGCGATGGCGGCGTCGTAGCAGCCCAGGGCAGCCCGGACGAGAGTTCCCAGTGTCTCGGGACGTTCCGTGTTGCCCCAGCAGAAGTTGTCGAGGATGGCGATCCGTGCTGGGTCGGCGCCGGTTGCGATGCAATTGCGCAACGCCTCATCAATTGCCGCGATAGCCATCCAGTAGGGATCGTGGTCCCCGTAATGCGGATTGAGCCCGCACGAGAGGACCAGGCCACGGGCGGATTGAAGATCGGGGCGGACAACGGCTGCATCGGAGGGGCCGTCGTCGGCGGCGCCGACAAGCGGTTTCAAAACACTGCCGGCCTGCACCTCGTGGTCGTACTGTCGAATCACCCACTCCTTGCTGCACACGTTGAGTGACCCGAGAANCCTCAGCAGGTCATCGTCCCAATGGTCACGGGTGGGCAGTTGCAATTCCTGTTGCGGTGGAGGCGTGTAGACGGCTTCCCGGATCACGGGGGGGCGTCCGTCGTGAAGAAACTCCATCGAGAGTTCGCCGACAGTGGTGTCGTTGTACTTGAGCACCAGTTGACCGGAATCCTGGAACACGCCGATCGAGGCCGCTTCGACTCCCTCCGATTCGCACAACTCCCGGAATTCGTCCCAGTTCTCGGGAGGGACCGAGAGCACCATCCGTTCCTGGGCCTCGGAGATCCAGATCTCGGTGTAGGAGAGACCGTCGTATTTCAGCGGGGCGCGATCGAGCCAGACCTCGACTCCCAGTTCTTCTCCCATCTCGCCCACGGCACTGCTGAATCCGCCGGCTCCGCAGTCGGTGATAGCCGTGTAGAGCCCACGGTCCCGGGCTTCGAGAACCACGTCGACAACCATTTTTTCGGTGATCGCGTTCCCGATCTGTACGGCTCCACCGGAGAGTTCCTCGCTCTCGTCGGTCAACTCGGCCGAAGAGAAAGTGGCTCCATGGATTCCGTCACGGCCCGTGCGGCCGCCGATGGCGACCACCAGGNCACCTGGACGCGCGGCCTTGTTTGCGAGTCCGACTGGGATCGTGGCCACGTTGCCACAGAAGACCAGCGGGTTGCCCAGGTAGCGGTCGTCGAAGCAGATCGCTCCGTTGACGGTGGGGATTCCCATCCGGTTGCCGTAGTCACGGACACCCGANACGACCCCTTTCATCACGCTGCGAGGATGCAGCACGCCGGGGGGCAGGTCGTCGACGGGAGTGTCAGGAGGGGCAAAACAAAACACGTCGCTGTTGCAAATGGGCCTGGCCCCCAATCCGGTCCCCAGTGGATCGCGAATCACACCGCCGATTCCCGTGTTGGCACCACCGTAGGGTTCCAGGGCCGAGGGGTGATTGTGTGTTTCCACCTTGAAACAGACATCGAGGGTGTCGTGGAACGTCACGATTCCGGCGTTGTCACGGAAGACACTGACGCACCAATCGTCGTCACCCAGTTGTTTGCGAATGACCGAGGTGGCTTCGAAAATTGTTTCCTTGAGCATTTGTTCGAAGTGACGTTCGGTTGACTCGTCCCGGTAGTGGATCCGACCGCCCAGGGTCTTGTGCGAACAGTGTTCGCTCCAGGTTTGTGCAATTGTCTCGAGTTCGATGTCGGTTGGCTCGCGGCCCATCGAGACAAAATGATCGCGGATGGTCCGCATCTCCTCGAGCGAGAGGTACAGTTGACCGTCCCGGCTTTGTTGCTGGAGTGCCTGGTCGTTCATCTCGCGCAGCGGGACCGTCTTCAACTGGAACTCGTACTCGGTGCCCAGGGCGATCGAGTTCATCGCCAGCGGGCCCTCCACGATGTGTTCAATCGCGTCGTTTGCCAGCACCCGTTCGGTCAACCTGGTGATGTCGGTGACCGAGGCNTCGGAGTTGACACGGTACTTGCGACAGGTGGCGACCGCCTCGGCCGGAAGCCCGAGTTCCTTCAGGGCTTTCAGTGTGCTCTGGGCGACATTGTCGGTGACGCCGGGCTTGAAGAGCACGTTGAGGAGCCGGTCGCCGTCGTCGGCGGTGGGATCGACGGTTGCCCCGATCTCCCGCACGGAATGGTCCTCGACTAGACCGTNAACCAGCAGGCTCCCAACCGCGTTGGCGATCTGCTGATCACCGGCGTCTGTCTGGACCAGGAAACTCCTGGAGGCGTGAACATCACGGACCGTGGTGATACCCAGGTCACGACTGGCCGAGAGTACTCGGGCGGCCTCACGGTCTGTTTCCGACGCTGTGGGGCGGACTTCAATTTCCCAGAGCATGCCATCCCTGGACGGGGAAAGGGGTGTGTCAGGATGGTGGGTCGGGAGCACCTCCCGGCTCAACCCAGTCCATCGCGGTTTCTTTTGGCCTCTTCGAGCAGCTTTTGCAAGGCGCAGGTGTCGTGATGTTGAAGCGAGTCGGAGAATTCCTTGAGTTTGGCCTGCAATCGGTCGAGCGCAGCGAGAATCGCTGTGGTGTTGTGCGAGAAAATCGGAACCCACAGGCCGGGGTCTCCCGCGGCGATCCGGGTGGTGTCGCGGAAGCCGCTGGCCGTGAACTGGGCGTCGCTGTCCTGCAAGGATCCGGCCATCGCTGCGGCGACCAGGTGTGGCAGATGGCTGGTTCGAGCCAAAGCCTGGTCGTGCAGTTCCGGAGTCCGGGACACGACGTTGGCTCCCAACGCGTGCCAGAATTGTTCGAGTCGTGCGGTGTGGTCGGGAAGGGCGTTTTCTGTGGGCGTGATCACGCAGAGTCGGCCGTGAAACAGGTCGGCCCTGGCGTGCTCGAAGCCTTGCAACTCGGAACCGGCCAGCGGATGTGAGCCAATGAACGCGGGCCCGTTGGCACCGTCCAGGTCGGTCAGAGCCTTGCACACGGAGTCCTTGGTGCTGCCCGCGTCGGTGATCAGGCTCCCGGGGCCAAGGACGCTGGCCAGGATGCGGACATCTTTCACGATCCGGTCAACCGGTGTGCAGACAATGGCGAGGTCGGCTTCGGCGGCAACGGCCGGATCGGTTGTTCCCGTGTCGATCAGGCCTGCATCGACCGCGGCTTCGAGTCTCGAGGCCGTGCGGCCGATGCCGATGATTTGACCGGCCACGTTGTTGCGTCGGGCGGCAGCTGCGATCGATCCACCAATCAGCCCGACACCAGCGATGGCGAGTGTGCCGAAGAGGGGTTCGGCCGGTGAGGAAGAATCGATCATCAGTCTGGAGAAACTCGAAAACCCATGTCAGTTGCCGGATACTAACCGACCAGNCGGAAGGGGAACAGCCGCCACGAGCCAGGNCGACCAGATNCCGTGTGCCCGATCGCATCTCACGATNCCGCTGGGGCCCTCTACAGCAACTCGGGGATTGGTTTGCCGGCACAATAGGCCATGGGCCGTCCGATGGGGGTGATCACTTCCTTCTGGTGCTGGACTCCCATCCTGGTGAGAACGGTGGCAAACAGGTCGGTGATTGGGATTGGCTGATCGGGCCGGTGTTTTTCTCCCGTGGGATCTGTTGCTCCCAGGACGCGGCCTGCGGTGAGTCCACCNCCACCCACCAGGCAACTGAAACCCTGGGGCCAGTGGTCTCGTCCGTCGAGCGGATTGATGAGGGGAGTTCGTCCGAATTCTCCCAGCACCATGACGATGGTGGAATCCAGCAGGTCGTGTTGCTTGAGATCGGTGACGAGGGCGAAGAGTGCGGGGTCGAGAATGGCCGCCAATTCGCGATGGCCTCCGAAATTGTTGCCATGGGTGTCCCAGCCGGGCAGGTTGACCTCGATGGCACGCACACCAGCCTGGACAAGTTTTCGGGCGACCAGGCAGCCGCGTCCGAATTGCGAATCGCCATAGAGTTCGACGGTTGACCGGGATTCGTCTTCGATCTGGAAGGCCTTGATCTGGTCGGATCTCATCATGGTCAAGGCACGATCGATCATCAGCTGGTGCTGTGTTTCACGTGTTGCGGCCAGCCGACCGCGGCTGAAGGTCCGGCTGACAGCCTCCAGTCCTGCCAGCCGCCGAACCTGGCGTTTGTCTTTCACTGGCGATGTGATGTTTCTCAGGTGTGTGCCGGGATCGTAGATCTTGTACGCATCATATTCAGCTCCCAGGAACCCACCACGGGCCGGTTGAGGACCGCTTGCCAGTGAGACATGTTGCGGGATCTGGATGGACTTGTCCCAACGTTCCCTGGTGAGGATGGCGCCCAGGGAGGGGTGGGTGAGCGTGCGGTCGGGACGATAACCCGTCTTGGCCAGGTAAACACCTCGATCATGAGAACCCTCGCGGGAAACCAGTGATCGAATGACCGACAGTTCATTGATGATCTCGGCGGTCTGCCGGTAGTCGGAACCGATCTTCAAACCGGGCAACCGGGTGTCGATGGCTTTGGTGTCACCTCCGATGGCATGGCCCGGATGCGGATCCCAGGTTTCGAGTTGACTGGGGCCACCGGCCAGGAAGAGCGTGATCAGTGACGTGGGACGTTGCTGGCCCCGTTGTTTTGCAGCGCGCGCACTCAGGGTGGGCAGGGCGAAGCCGAGTCCGAGCGTGGCCATGGTTTGCCCGAGCCAGCGGCGACGATCAATCGACTGTGTGACGGGTTGACTGTTCATCACGCTAGTGGTTCCAGGAGAATTCGGGTGAGTTGAACAGGGTCCAGAAGATGTCTTCGACAGCCTGTTCACGTTGTGCCGCACGAGTGCCGGTCAACCAGGGAAGCAGCACTTCCAACTCCTCGGTCTCGGGATGTCGGCCGAGGCACACCTCGAAACAGGTCACCAGGCACAACGTGTCGTCTCCGGTTGTCGCGCGGGCAATGGCCGAGGTGGCCGCGAATGTTCCGGGCTGGATCAATTCGCGAGCCAGTCGCCCATTCATTTTCAACAACGACTGGGGAATTGTTCCGGAGTGGTCAGACAGTTCCTCCTCGCCGAGATCCCCGTGGTCGGCCACGAAGTCCTTTTCGCTGAAGAATTTCTGAGCCCGCAGGAACAAGTGCGAGTCGTGGTCGATGGTCTTGATCGAGGCGGATTGCAGCATGGCGCCGATGACCTGTTCGGGTCGCAGACGCACGAGTGGAAACACCGCCCAGGTTTCCTGGTAGTGCTGGAGTTCTTCGAGCGGCAATTCGGTGGCATCCGCATTGAGGATCCGGGAGTCGAGCCGGAAGGGCCGGCTGGCCGCTATGGCGTGAAACAACCACTTGAACTCACGATGGTGCTTGCGGAATCCGTCGGCGAGCAGGTCCAGGACCTCGGTGGCGGGGTCACCGGGGTCGGGCAGGTCGTCGACCGGCGAGTAAAAGGGGCGGCCAAACATCTGGCCCCAGATGCGGTTGACGATGGCCCGGTCGAATCGCTTGTTCCGGCTGTCGGTCAACCATGCCGCCAGTTTCTGGCGAGGCGTTCCGTCGGTGGGGAGCCACTCGGAACCAAATGGCACGGCGGGGACGATCACTCGCGAGGCGTTGGATTCGTGATCGGTCACCTCGAACTGCAGCCCGTGATCGTCGTCGACACCGTGGGAGGTGAAACGGGTGGGGGCGTAGAAGGCGGCGAGGCCCTGGAAATGTGACTGTTTCCAACGGGGATCGAACAGGTGGTCGTGGCACTGGGCACAGTCGATCCGCTGTCCCAGGAAGACGCGGATGGTGCGACCGGCGAGTTGTTGTTCGTCGATGT
Source organism: Planctomycetaceae bacterium (assembly GCA_002724415.1). Lineage (GTDB taxonomy): Bacteria > Planctomycetota > Planctomycetia > Planctomycetales > Planctomycetaceae > UBA8437. Next base: position 17,640 of record PBOU01000103.1, on the reverse strand, counting down.
CTTCGTCGACATGGGCACTCGTGATAAAGTTCGTTGCCGGTTGACCGGTTGGCACGCCCTCGGCGGCAACCAGTTCTGTGACGATCTCGTCCCACGGGCGGTTGTCAGCCAGTTGTTGGGACAGCCACGCGCCGAAACGCTCTCGCTTGAAGACCAGGAACTCGCCCTTTTCCACTCCGATCAGGATTCTCTCGAGCCTCTGGGAGAGATAGGGCGCGAAGCGATTGTCATCCAGGAGTTTCTGGGTCCATCGCCGGAGTTTCTGGTCTCCGGTGTCCGCCTGAAACTGCCTGAGTTCCTCGAGCGAGGGGACTGTCCCGTGCAGGGCGAGCGAGAGACGACGGAGTACTGCCAGGTCGTCGGCCGGGGGAGCTGGTGTGACCTGGTGCTGGTTCCAGAATGTCTGGAACCAGCCGTCGAGTTCTGCGACACCGCCCTTGTCCGGCACCGGTAAATCGGCCTGTTGTTTTTTGCCGTCCACGGTGGGCTGGCCCGAGACGGCTTGAACGAGTGCAAACAGTCCGGCGACGACCAGGAGTGTCAACGAACCAGCCACCCGCGGCGTTCGGAATCGCGAGAAAATGCTGTCAGAGGACATCGTACTCGCCCCGAGAATGAGAACCAGGAGTCATCGAGTGGTCCTGTTCCCAAGGTTGTGGACGGGGATTGTCGACCCACATCTTGTGCGGGAAGAGGTCACGAGTCCACCCTGGCCGGACATCCTCGCTGGCCGCGCCTGTGTGGAACTCCGGTGGCCATTCCGTCGGTCTCGAAAAAGGAGAGCGACTGGGGGGTCACTGGCGGTGGCGGATGGCATCGGTGTAATCCCTGATGGCCTTGTCGTACTGTGTTTTGTCCATGTGCATGGCGCCACGGTTGAAGTACGACGTCTTGCTGTCGGGTTCAAGGCGGGTGGCGTCGGTGTAGTCCTTGAAGGCCCGGGCATAGTCCCCTCTCTGGTACTGCACGATCGCCCTGTTGCGGTAGGCGGTGGCAGTGTCGGGAGACAGGCGGATGGCTTCGTCATAGTCCTTGAGTGCCCGGTTGTACTTCTCCATGTGCAGGTAGGCATTGCCCCGCTTGAAGTAAGCCTCTGCGTAGGACGGTTTCAGGCGGAGGGCCTCCGTGTAGTGGGTGATCGCGTTGTTCCAGTCCCGGGAAGTGGCGGACTCTTCGCCCTTGTGAAATTCGATGTATGCCGGATTTCCACCACTCACACCCAATACCGCCAGCAGCAGCAGTGAGGACATTCGCGTTCTGAGTTGCCGACGGTTCATCACTCGGTCTCGCGGGAACTGACCTGACTTCATTCTGTCCAGAGGTCCACACCTGGCACAACCACCGGTTGAGGTGGCCGTTGCCCGGGGTGGTCTCGCGGGTGTCGCCGGGGCGTTGACTCCGATTTCCGACGAGTCACCGGGGCCGTGAGGCTGCTAGTGGTTCCAGGAGAATTCGGGGGAATTGAACAGTGCCCAGAAGATGTCTTGGACGGCCTGTTCCCGCTGTGACCCACGCGTTTCGGTCAGCCAGGGAAGCAGTGCTGCGGATTCCTCGGGTTCGGGGTGCCGGCCCAGGCACACCTCGAAACACGATGCCAGGCACAACGTGTCGTCTCCGGCTGTGGCACCGGCGATCGCGGTGGTGGCTCCAAGCGGTCCGGTTTGGAGCAACTCGCGAGCCAGTTTGCCATTCATCCTCAGCAACGCCTGCGGGATTGTGCCGGTCTGCTCGGAGAGCTCCTCCTCCCCCAGGTCACCGTATTCCTGTACGAACTCCTGTTCCCCGAAGAATCTGCGAACCCGGGTGAACAGGTGTGAGTTGCGGTCGATGGTCTTGAGCGAGGCGGATTGGAGCATGGCGCCGATGACCTGCTCGGGCCGAAGGCGGATCAGGGGAAACACTGCCCAGGCCTCTTCGTGGTGTTGGAGTTCCACCGTAGGCAATTCCGTCGCGGCAGGTGTGTTGGCATCCGTGTTGAAGATCCGCGAATCGAGGCGGAAGGGGCGGCTGGCAGCGATGGCGTGGATCAGCCACTTGAGTTCGCGACCGTGGCTTCGAAATCCATCGGCGAGCAGGTCCAGGACCTCGGTGGCCGGGTCACCGGGGTCGGGCAGGTCATCGACCGGCGAGTGAAAGGGACGGCCGAACATCTGGCCCCAGACACGATTCACGATGGCCCGGTCGAATCGTTCGTTTCGCCTGTCGGTCAACCACGCCGCGAGTTTCTGTCGGGGGCTTCCGTCGGCGGGCAGCCACTCGGAGCCGAATGGGACCGCGGGCGCGATCACTCTTGAGCTGTTGGATTCCTGGTCGGTCACCTCGAACTGCAATTCGAGGTTGTCGTCGACTCCCAGAGGCGTGAAGCGAGTTGATGCGTAGAACGCGGCGAGGCCCTGGAAATGGGATTGTTTCCAGCGAGGGTCCAGGAAATGGTCGTGACATTCAGCGCAATCGATCCGCTGTCCCAGGAATGCGCGGATGGTGCGGCCGGCGAGTTGTTGCTCGTCGACGTCGTCATCGAGTTGGGCAATCGTGATGAAATTCGTGGCCGGTTGACCTGTCGGCAATCCCTCGGCGCAGACCAGTTCGGTGACGATCTGGTCCCAGGGCCGGTTGGCTGCCAACTGCTCGGACAGCCACGCTCCGAAACGATCTCGCCGGAATGCCAAAAACGGTCCCTCGTCGGAGCCGACCAGGACTCGCTCGAGACGGTCCGAGAAGTAGGAGGCAAAGCGGTTGTCGGCCAGAATCCTTTGGGTCCATCGCTGGAGTTTCCGGTCCCCGGTGTCTGCCTGGAACTGCCTGAGTTCCTCGAGCGAGGGGACTGTGCCATGCAGGGCGAGCGAGAGTCGACGGAGAATCGTGAGCTGGCTGGCTGGAGCAGCTGGCGCGATCTGTTCCCTGTTCCAGTGTGCCTGGAACCAGGCGTTGGTTTTTGCGACGGTCGTGTCGGCCTGGAAGCGTCGCGCCAGGCGGGCAGGGGTGGACACGTCACCGCCCGGGCGATCCGCAGCGGTCTTGACCAAAGCCAATAGAACGGTGACGACCAATGCCAACGGGATCAGGCGTCCGAGGATTCTCATGCGACCATTCTCCAACCTGACGCCGGAACTGGCAAGTTGCTGTTGGACTGCTGGCGGAATCATGGGGCCATGTGAGAGACTGGCCTGAAGTTGACGTGCCCCGAAACGTGAAAGCCAGGCGAGCCCGCAAGAGCTGGTCCTGTGCATTGACAGCTTCAAGTGGACTCCATGGCCCGGATGATTCCCGAATTCATTGCGAGTCCTGAGTCTCCAGCGGTGGTGACCGAGGGGCTGGTGTTGTTGCCCCAGGACACACTGGGCGCAGTGCTCCGGTGTCCCAACATCTTGCGGCATCCAATTCGTGCCACTTCGTGGGCCATTCGAATGCTGTTTGGCTTGTTCAGCCTGACGCTTCTTTTGGCGGTGATCGCGGCGATTCCGTTGGTCAATATCCTGTCACTGGGGTATCTGCTGGAAGTCGAGGGCCGGATGGGAAGAACCGGCCGGTTCCGTTATGCGTTTCCACTGTTGGAGATTGCTCCTCGGTTTGGGGCGATCGTGGTCGGATTGGCCGGGTGGTTGTTGCCCGTCTGGATCTTGACTTTGGTCCTGGCCGACTACCGTCTGGTTGCCGCGACGAGTGATGCGACGACGTCACTGGTCTGGATTCACCGGGTGACAGTGGTCCTGGTGACCGGTCACTTGTTGTTGGCACTGGCGCGTGGCGGGAGCCCGGGATGCTTCGTGCGGCCGTTGAAGAATGTGCTTTGGCTGATCGGAGAATTGCGACGTGGCGGGTATTTCGAGCGAGCGGAGCACCACGTGAGGGCTTTCGTATCGGAGATGCGGATTGGCCATCACTTCTGGCTCGGATTGCGGGGGTTTGTGGGTGGCCTGGCCTGGCTGGTGATTCCCAGCGGTTTGTTTGGGGTCTATAGCCGCCCCGACAACGTGGGGCAACTTCTGGTGACGCTGGTCGGGGGCTTGAGCCTGGTGCTGGTGCTGTCGTGGGTGCCGTTCCTGCAGGCTCGGTTGGCAACGGAGAACCGGATGGCCGCGATGTTCGAACTCCGCGCGGTGCGGGGGTTGTTCTGTCGATCGCCGATGTGCTGGTTCGTCGTGATCCTGATCACCTCGGCCCTGTCCTTGCCCCTGTATCTCTTCAAGATCTATCTGCTGCCGTCGGACGCGATGTGGATGACAACCCTGGTATTCATCATGACGATTTATCCGGCGAGGTTGATGACCGGTTGGGCGTATCATCGTGCGACAACGAGGAGACGACGGGCTTTCTGGATGTGGCATTGGTTCTGGCGGCTGGCGATGTTGCCACTGCTGAGTTTCTACGTTTTCCTGTTGTTCTTCACACCGTTGTTCAGTGAACACGGGAAACGGGTTCTCTTCGAGCATCACCTGTTGCTGCTGCCGGTCCCATTTTAAGCGGCCGCGGGGACCTGCAGAATCCGTGCTGGCTTTCCGGTTTTTGGGTTCGGCCTGGAGGTGGCTGGTCGTTGATCACGAGGGCGGGCGACACGAGAGGCTGTAGGTCGTGAACCCTCAGTGACCTCGCTGGTGGCGAAGCCGTTGGGGATCTCTTATCATCAGTGGTTTCAGCGTGGTGTGGCGTTCTCGGTTGCCGCACCGGGGTCTCGGGAATTCACTCGTAGCAAGAACCGACAGCGATGGCCGATGTAACGACGCAGAATATCCGGAACGTGGCATTTGTGGGACACGGAGCGACCGGTAAGACGACGCTTGCAGACCTCCTGCTGTTCAAGACTGGCGTGGCGTCTCGGGCCGGATCGGTCGATGACGGCAGCAGTCTGCTGGACACCGATGACGAAGAGAAAGACCGCAATTCGAGCATCTCCTCGACGGTCATCCAGTTCGAGCATGGTGGCAAGACGGTCCAATTGATCGACACCCCGGGTTTCCCAGACTTCAGTGGCCAGATGGTCGGAGCATTGGCAGCCGTGGAGACCGCCGTGGTGGTCATCAGCGCTGGTGCCGGGATTGAGGTGAACACGCGGCGTGCTTTCAACGCCGCCGGTGACGCGGGCGTCGGGCGGATGATCTTGGTCAACAAGTGCGATATGGACAACGTCCAATTCTCTGAACTCATCGCGGAGATCCAGGATGTGTTCGGGCACCGTTGTGTGCCCTTGAACGTCCCGGTTGGAACCGGCAGTGGTTTTTCCGGAGTGATCGGTACGCTCGAGGTTCCCGACGACGTGCCCGACGGTGTGGAGTTGGATCCGGCCGAGGTCAACCAGGCGTTGATGGATGCGATCGTTGAAGCGGACGAGGAATTGATGGAGAGATTTCTCGAGGGAGAGACACTCTCGCAGGACGAGTTGTCCTCGGGCATCAAAACGGCGATTGCCGCGGGGACATTGATTCCGATCCTGTGTTCCAGTTCCAAGACTGATGTTGGCGTCGACGAACTGCTCGAGGCTCTTGGTGGATGTTGCCTGGCTCCAGGGGACGTGTCACGGACAGTCAGCGTCGACGGCGAGGACGTCGAGGTGGAGACAGGAAGCGATCGCCTTGTGGCGCAGGTCTTCAAGACTCGGATTGACCCCTTCGTGTCGAAGATGAGTTTTATCCGGGTCTTCTCGGGGACGCTCAAGAAGGACTCGAGTGTCCAGGTGCCCCGGATTGGCAAACCGGTCAAGATTGGCCAGTTGCTGTCGGTCAATGGAGCCGAACAGGACAACGTTGACCAGGCGGTTGCCGGGCGGATTGTGGCGCTGGTCAAGATGGAGGACCTGAAGGTTTCCGACACGCTGGCTTCGGCCACGGGAGTGGAACTGGCTGCCATCCAGTTCCCGCAGCCGATGGTGGGGCTGGCCGTCGAACCCAAGAGCCAGGCTGACCAGACGAAGATCTCCGGTGCCCTGCAGAAGATCGAGGATGAGGATTCGACCTTCCAGGTCCATCGACAGTCCCAGACCAAGGAGATGGTCATGATGGGGATGAGCGAACTGCACCTGCAGGTGATCGAAAACCGCATGTCCAGTCGCGACAAGGTCGAGGTGGTGACACGGGCGCCAAAGATTCCCTACCGTGAGACGGTCAGTGGTTCGAGCGAGGGCAGCTATCGTCACAAGAAGCAGACCGGCGGTGCCGGCCAGTTCGCCGAGGTGCACTTCAAGGTCCAGAGCCTGACCCAGGATTTTGGTGAACCGGAGGAGTTCTTCATCAAGGCGAACTTCGAAAACCTGAGGTCGTTCAATTACGACGACGACTTGAATTACTGTTTCATCGATCGCGTGACCGGTGGTTCGGTGCCCAACAACTTCATTCCGGCCGTCGAAAAGGGTATCCGCGAGCGAATGGAGCAGGGGGTGATCGCCGGGTACCAGGTTCAGGATTGCACGTGCGAGTTGTTCTTTGGCAAGGATCACCCGGTCGACAGCAACGAGACGGCGTTCAAGACAGCGGCAAATCGCTGTTTCCGTGAAGTCTTCCAGCAGGCCAATCCGGTCTTGCTCGAGCCGATCGTGAAACTGGAGATCACTGTTCCCGATTCGCATCTGGGTGACGTGACCAGCGATCTCAACACTCGTCGGGGACGAATGGAAGGAATGGACAATGCCGGGGGGGGATTCCAGGTGCTGAAGGCAAACGTGCCGTTGTCCGAGGTGACCACCTACTCGCGGTCACTCTCGAGCATGACCGGTGGCCAGGGGTCTTACACCTACGAATTCAGCCACTACGAGCCGGTTCCGCCTCAGGAGCAGTCCAAGATCGTGGCCGCATCCAAGCGGTCCGACGACGATGACGAGTAACGGGGTTTCCGGAGAGGTCATTTCCTCTTTCGCCGTCTCCGCATGATCGACCGTTGCCAGGTCGAGAGTTGGTGAGAGATGGCGCGGGGCGTCAGGCCCCGGATCGACCGAGGTCGCGGTGCCGTCGGTCGTCGGTCGATCTCCTGTTGCAGTCGCTGGAGCCAGGGAGGGACGTCGATTCCCGAACCGTGCGTGTCCTCGAGGTACCGGTCGACTTCCAATTGCAGGAGCGAGAAAGCTGCGGAGTTGGGACGTCGTGACCGGGCGTCGCTCCGGGCCGTCTCGATCAGGGATCTCATCCGGTTGACCGCCAGTGGTCGCAGGAAACGTTCGGCCAGCCGGTCGGCCAGTGCCGGGAGTCTCATGCCCCACAAGGACTCGAGTTCCGAGAGCCGTTCGAGATGCCCGTCGGCGTTCTGCTTCACGCCCTCGCCGCAGATTTCCTCCCAGGCGGTGGCCAGCCAGGGGCGGGGGCCCTGGGCAAGAACCTCGTGCGCGATTTCCGACGGAGCGAAGTTCCACGCATCGCGATCGTAGGCGGCCTCGAGACGCAGGAAATCCAGCAGGCAGTGGATCTTCTCACCATAGTCCGACTGGGTCGTCGTGGTGTTGTATTCGATGAAGCGGTAGTAGCGGTCGATGACCGTCTGGTAGATCACCTGCAGGATGTGTGCGGCGTGTTCACGATCGAGTGTGCCGGATTGCAGGTCGTCGACCAACTGGCTTTCGGCCAGCGGATCCTCGTTGACCTCGGTCTCGAGATGCTCGAGCAACCAGTCGGTTCCCTGGTGCAGGATGGTGCGGACATGTCCGAGTGTCAGCTTGGGAGCCGCGAACAACTCGCTGCCGTAGGCGGCAACGAAATCCTGGACATCCGACCAGATTTCAGCCGGCTCGATCGCCTCGGCCGCTGCCAGTCTAGTGCGGCTGCTGTGCCGCAACCATGGGATCTGGAAGCGGTCAACGAGTTGGCCGACGATCTCCAGGAGTCCTCGATCCCGGTCGAGACCCGAGCGGGACGTCCGCTGGTCCGGGCGGCGTGATCGTCGAACCGCGTGCCGACGGGCGCGACGTTTGCGTGGCGGTGTTCCTGGCAGGTCGCGTCGCGGGGACGTGTCCGGTTGACGGGGCCAGGCGTGAGCGGCGTGGCAGACGGCTTCCAGGGAATGCCGGAGTGCTTGCCGGAACAGCCGGTCGAATTCGGTGACAGCCGCACCTTCGGGACGCGAAGTGCGTTCCATGCGATAGGCCGTCTGCAATACCTGCGAGGTTTCTCGTAGCAGGCCCAACCGCGGCAGGTGTTCGACAAGGAATTGCAGGTCGGCGTGCCGGGTTCGTGCGGCCAGCATCTTGTGTGGGTCGCCACCGGCATCCAGGGGCACGTACAGCAGTGGTTGTTTGCTCAATCTCCTGAGCAGTACCGGCAGGGCACGGCGGACCGTGGCGGTGTCACCATGGATGACCGCGCCGGCCAGCAGTCGCCAGAGTCGGTGTTCGCGGCGATCGTCGTTGGCAACCACCGACGGCGACAGGCCGCGAAGCATCAACTCGGCTCGCCTGGCCTGCACGTGAACACCCATGACCACCTGGAGCAATTCGTGCTTGGTCTGCAACTGGACATCGAATTCGATTCCCGAGTCGCTATACCCCGAGGGGGTCGGGATCTGGTGTTGCCAGATTGCGTCGAGCAGACCAAGGAGTTCTTCCTGCATCGCGTGAGCCTGCGCGGTCCAGCCGAGGGCACGCTCCGGGTCGAGTCCTGGGAGGAGGTGGGCTCCGGCGACGACCTGCTGCCAGAGTCGGGAAATCGATTCGAGAAATCTCAGGCGGGGGACCAGTTCCCGGTAGAGGCCCTCGAATTCGGTTGCTCCCGGCAGAGAACCCTCGTCGATCAGTTCCGACTCAAAACCATCGTCGGCACTGTCACGGAAGGTGACATCGTCGTATGCCGCCGAGAACAGCGTCTCGTCGTCGTCCAGGCCGTCTTCGTCGGCCAGTTCGCCTTCGCCGCCGTCGAAACCGTTCGTGTAATCGGAGCCGTCGTTGGATTCGAACTGGTTGTCAAACTCGGCGTCTTCTCGAGGTTGCTCGTCACTGTCGTCGTCGGTCTGCCCGATCGAGTCCATGAGTTCCTCAAGCAGGGTGGGTTGGGCTGGGATCGCGAGTTCCAACAGTTCGTCGTCGAGTCGCGGCACGGTCCAGTAGGATTCGGCATTGGCTTCCAGGACGGCAAAAAATCTCTCGACCATCCGGGTGTGGTCCTGTGACCGGCGGACATGAACCGGGTCGGTGGCCAGTTGAAGCCAGCGGCCCAGCAGGCCGCCGACACTCTTGGGGTTGCCGGCGAGGTCACCCGGAATGGCCTGGTTGAGCCACTGCATCAGCAGTCCCATCGTGGCGGGCAGGTCGCCGCGGTCGAGCAGTGCGTCGACGATCTGGGCGTAGGCCGGGCCGGCCTGGAACCGGGAAAAATCCTCGACCTGCTTGGCCCAGAAGGCCAGGTCGCCTCGAGCGGCACCGGCGGATTGCCATGTCGCCAGGACCCGGGCGGCCTGCGACGCCGACCACCAGCGACGGACTCCCGATTCGGCATTGAGATCGATGACGATTGATGCTCCGTAACCGTCCCAGTTCAAAGCCAACGCCTGGAAGTCGTTGTTGAGTCGACTGACCAGGTCGTTGCGTCCTCGAGCAGCAGCCTCCGAGAGTGCTGTTCCATAGGCAGAAAACAGGCGGTCCATCAATGTCAGCAGATCCTCGAGCCTGGCATCGGGAATCACATCCTCCCGCGTGTGAAACAACGGGAACTGGGCTTGGAATCCGAGGTAGTTCCAGGGGTCCGGCAGGGCTCCACAGTTGATTCCACGGTCGAGCAGGTCTCGTGCTTCGGAGAGGTGGTCGAGCGCATCGAGCAGGTCACCTCGCTCGGAACTCATTTCCGAGATCGTCAAGGCACACTGGATTTCGCATTCGAACCGGATCGAGGCGGCCGGGATGGATTCGGCCTGGTGTCGAGCGGCATCGGGAAAACCCATCCGGGCAAACAGCATGGCCAGGTGGCGGTGCTGGATCTGGCGCGCACCGTAGCGGGCAAGAAAGAGGTTGAGTCGCTGGCGGACATGGCCGAAGGGTTGTTGGGTCTGGCTGGCCAGTTCGGCGAGCAACTCGGCCCGTGGCCCCTCGGCTCGTTCAATGTGGTACTCGTAGAACGCATCTCGTAGCCGGGCGACGACCGGGAGCAGGGTGGTCAACGAGACTGTAGAGTCGTGAGTGTCAGGCCCGGCACCACTGATCGCCGAAGCCATCAACACGGTTCCAGCCAGTACGATCGCGGTGTCCTCGAGCACTTCGGTGGCATCTGCTCCGTCGGCGACCATCATGCTGGTCCAGTCGATTAGAGCATCAAGGATGATCTGCCTGAGAATGAAGCGGCGGAAGAAACCCTTGTTGTCGATTCGGTGCGGATCCCACTCACCGAACATGTAGGTCGTCCGCTTGTTGACCGGATGGAGATGGTCGTGTGCCCTGAGGTCAACGGCCAGTTCATCGAGGTGGGCGGGGTCGAAATGTGCGACGGTCAGCAACTCGCCGGGTGTGTCATCGAGTATCTCGATCGTGCGGGCGACCAGGTCGTGGTAGGGGCCGGTCGCGGCACCAACCCCGGCAATGTAAAGAGGTGCCGGCCGATAACGCTCGTGGGGGTACGGTTCACAGAACTGGTCGTTTTCCAGGACGGCCACGGGGCGGTACCCGAGAAAATCATTGAGCGTGTCCAGGGCCGTGTCGACCACGGTCTCGACATTGTCGAAATCGGGACCGCATTCCAGTACGGCTTCAAACATCTTCACCAGGAGCAGGGGATGTTCCCACTCGTCGTCGTCCAGGTGGTGAAGCAGGTCCTGGTGGTGCAGCCGGTATCGTGGGATGAGGCCATCGAAGACGAGGTCGAGGACCGTGGTGGCTTGCCGGTCATCGGCGAGCGCCGGTGACGTGGGCGACAGGATCTCGAGGGATGCCACCAGTGTCTCGCCAACATCTTTCCAGCACCCAAGACCGCCAAGGTGGTCGCAGAGTTGGTTGATGTTGCGAGCGAAGGACGGGTCGTGGGTGCCACCGGAAAGATTGACGTAACCGAGGATCTCCTCGATCAACGTGCCTGGCAGGACGGCGTTGGATGCGGTCATGGGTTTCGCGCCGGGGCCGCAGGAGTCTGCGTGGTCGACGGGGTCTTTTCGACTATAGCGATCTGCGTGTGAGTCGATAGCGTGAACGGTCAGTCCGGATGCGTGGTTGCATTCATCTGGCGCGTATGCGATTCTGCTCCCACTGTTCCCTTGTCACCGCGTTTCTCAGACGGTGACCTTCTCCTGTCCCGTTCCGGAAATCCCGCGATGTCAGAAGACACCCCCACCCCGGATGAAATGGTTCCTCCAGGACCGGAGGCCTCTTCAGAGGACGGCGAGGCCGGAGCCGCGGCGTCGGAAAATGCGCCTGGTGGGACGTTCGAGGCTCCCAGGGTTGGTTCCCCGGACATGCCGGCGTGGAACACCGGCGAATTGATCGAGGCGCCTCGTTTTACGTCTCGAAACTGGTTCGCTCTGCTTGGGCCAGGTTTGATCATGGGGGGGTCCGCGATCGGTGGAGGTGAGTGGTTGCTGGGGCCGAAGGTCACCGGTGTCTACGGTGGTGGCCTGTTGTGGCTGGCCACGCTCAGCATCCTTGGCCAGGTGATCTACAACATCGAGATCAGTCGGTACACGCTCTACACGGGCGAACCGATTTTCACCGGCAAGTTCCGGATGATGCCCGGCCCCCGTTTCTGGGTGGTTGCCTACCTGTTGTTCGATTTTGGCAGCATCTTCCCCTACCTGGCAGCCAATGCCGCGACACCCGTGGCGACACTGATCAAGGGAGGAGTGGTGCCATCGCCGGACAAGTTGGCGTTCTACAACTTTCTTTCGCACAACAGCGACTGGTACCTGATGAAAGGGTTGGCCTATGTCATCTTCCTTGGAGCCCTGGTGCCATTGCTCTTCGGCGGAAAGATCTATCGATCGTTGAAAGCTGTGATGACCTTCAAGTTGGTCGTTGTCTTCGGTTTCCTGCTGTTTCTCGCCTTTGGTTATTCCAAGAGTGAAACGTGGACCGAGATTTCCACGGGTTTTGTCAGTTTCGGAAAAGTCCCGGTTCTCAGGGGTGAAGACACCAATGGGAATTCCAAGTTGGATGCCGGAGAAGACTGGGATGGTGACAACCATCTCGACGTTGTGGAACCACAGACCAAGAGCGATCCAACTGGCGAATTCGACGGATTTGAAGATATCGACGGCGACGGTTACCGGGACGGTCGGAACGTCGACAGCATCTGGTCGATGCTCTCGGGAGGTCGCAGTTTCAAGGACATCGACTTCACGATGATCGGGTTCATCGCTGCTTTGGCTGCGATCGCCGGATCGGGGGGGCTTTCCAACACGCCCACCAGCAACTACACCCGCGATCAGGGCTGGGGGATGGGGCACCATGTTGGCGCGATTCCCAGCGCGTTCGGAGGTCACGATATCGAATTGTCTCATACGGGCACCGTGTTTGAAGTCACCGACGAATCGTTGCCACGTTGGCGCCGCTGGTACAAGCACGTGGCCCGCGATCAACTGGCCGTCTGGCTGCCGTCGTGCTTTGTCGGTATCGCGTTGCCCGCGATGCTCTCGATCCAGTTTCTCAGCTATGCCGAGGCCGACAGGGGGGACAGTTGGACGATGGCAGTGATGACCGCCGATGGTGTCAAGAACACTGTTGCCGCGCAATCCGGGGCCGGGCTGGGAGCCTTCTGCTGGTTCATGACCATCTTCTGCGGCTTCCTGGTGCTGGCTCCGACGATGTCGTCATCGGCAGACGGCATTATCCGCCGCTGGGTCGACGCGTTCTGGACGGCGAGTGCCAAGCTGCGGGAAATGGATCCCAAGCACATCAAGGTCGTCTACCTCCGTGTGCTGATTTGCTACGCCATCTTTGGATGTTTTGCCTTGATGTTGAACCCGAGCAATCTGATCAAGTACGCCACGATGTTCTTCAACGTTGCGTTGGGGATCAGTTGTTGGCACACGGTGGCGATCAACACGACATTGCTGCCCAAGCCGCTGCGGCCTCACCTGGTGATCCGTGGCCTGATGATTCTGGCCGGTGCATATTTCTTCATGCTCGGCACGCTGGCGGTGTTGAAAACGACCGGGCTGCTCGACAAGTTGACCAGCTAAATCGGCTGGGACGGCAGCAATCGGAACGCGACACATCGTTGGTTCCTCGACGCGAATAAGCTCAATCGCGAGCGGGGGTTGCGCCGATTCTAACGAATGTGTGGGCGGTTGCGGCCGTCCGTCGCGGGATGGTCTGCGCCGAGTGGCCTCCCGTCGATTCACCAGACCGGCAATCGACCAGGGACAAAATGACAGAGGATCAAACAGGACAGGACCAAACCACGCCAGCCCGTTCTTCGCTGGCCGGGCGGATGGTGTTTTCTCCCGTGGTCTGGGGGTGCGCGGCCACGTGGGTATTTTACCAGGCCATTCCCTACTCCCCGGTTGCCGTCGAATTGCTCCAGCGGTATTTCTGTGCACACCCCCTGGAGTACGCCACCGCCACGCTGTTTTTCGTCGGGATGACGATCCTGGTGATGCGGGCGACAAGCTGTTGTCGCGATTCCATCGCCGCACGCAATGTCGTGTTTTCTGATGGACTGGACACGTTGCTTGAGCCTGGCGGCGGAAGCCTGGCTCGTGCCTCGTTGCTGCGAGAACACTCGGCCAATTGGCCCGAGTGTGGACGCGGTCGTCGACTTGTCGAGTTGTGCACCTTTGTCACCCGCCGCGGGAGCGGAGCCGGAGTGTCCGAGCACGGCCGTTTCCTGGCTGACCAGGCTTCCGAACAACTCCATGAGAGTTACTCGCTGGTCCGCACCATCACCTGGGCAGTGCCGATTCTGGGTTTTCTGGGAACCGTGGTCGGCATCACGATGGCCATTGCCAACGTGACCCCTGAACAACTGGACACTTCCCTGAGTGAAGTCACCGATGGACTGGCGGTTGCTTTTGATACCACCGCACTGGCACTGACACTCTCGCTGGTACTTGTCTTCGCTTCCAATGCCATCCAGCGGCTGGAGCAGGCGAGCCTGGCAAAAATCGAGTCGTGGAGCTTGCGTGAAGTGGCTCCCCTGTTGGGAGAATCCGAGGGTGTCGGCGGGCATTTGCGAGAGGCTGAACAACAGGCGGCCCGGCAGTTGCTTGCCGAGTCCGATGCCGCAATTCGTCGTCAGGCCGATCTCTGGGATCAGTCACTCGAGACACTGCGGGAACGCTGGATCGAAACCCTGGAACGGCAGACGACCGAGTTTGAAGCGACCCTGGGCCAGGGACTGCAGCAGGGACTGGCCGATCATGATCAGAAGTTGGACACTTTTCGAGAGGAGTGGCTCAAGGCCTGCCGGGAGGTCACCGACGGACTTGTCAGCCAAACGGGGCGATTGGCCGATTCCCTGTCTGGTGGCGTTGGCGAGTGCGTGACCGCGATCAACCAATCGACCGAGGCCGTCCGGGATCAACTGGGGCAACTTCAGCACCAGGGCGAATTGTTGCTGCGGGTGATTGAACGCGAAGAGGAACTGGCCGGCCTTGAGGCACGGCTTGTTGAGAATCTCGAGGCTGTGAGGACGGCTGAAGCATTCGAACAGGCATTGATCAGCCTCACCGCCGCAGCCAACCTGATGTCAGCCCGAGCCGGTTCAAAGGCTGCCTGAGTTGCAGCAGGTGCCGGGGGACGATCGACGATGAACACAAGACGGACCGGAAACTCGGTGTCGCTCTTTCCGTTTCTGGCGGTGTTGGTCTGCGCGATGGGCGCACTGATTTTCCTGTTGCTGGTGGTCACTCGCCAGATCCGGGCGGAGGCACGGGCGGAGGCACGGGCCGAGGCGATCCAGGTTGTCGATCAGGATGTCCACCAGGCAAGGGAAGTGGATGTGGAGGAGACAGAACCGGAGCCGCCCGAAGCAACCGCGCCGTCGCCACCGGACTCGACTCCCATTATTGAACCCGAACCGGATCCGCCCTCGCTGGTGCTTGAAGCTGCCGATGCAGCCGAGGTCGAATGGAGCCGGATGGTCGAGTCGCTGGTGTCTCGTCGTCGCGAGGCTGAGGCCGCGCTGTCGCGGGCCGAGGCTGATGGCAAGTTGCTCGAGAAGCGTTTGGNNAAAACGAGGAAAGAACTGGCAGAACTGCAACGAGAGGACTCCGCCCTCGTGTCACGAAGAGATCAACTGGATTCCAGCCTGAATCGGTTGCGGGGACGGTTGAAAGAACTGGGCGAGGCTGTTGGGCGGCAGCAGGACGAGATCCGTGAACGGGAAAGCCAGGTCAAGCCTGTTGAGAGTCGTTTTGCATTCCTTCCGTTTGACAGTGCGACCGGCACACAACGCCGGCCGATTTTTATCGAATGTCATCCGGATCGAATTGAGTTTGCCTCGGAAAAAATTGACCTGGATGCTGGTGACCTGGCGGGTTTCACTCGTCGGGACAATCCATTGCTGGCCGGCGTGCAGGCACTGGTTGCTCACTGGGCCCGTCAGGATGGCAACTCGGGGGCCGATCCGGACGCGGAACCTGAATCGGGGAAGCCCTATGTGTTGATCGTGGTTCGCCCGGGTGGAATTCATGCCTATTACCTGGCCCGCAGGTACCTGAGTCAACTCGAAGTGCCAATCGGTTACGAGTTGGTTCCCGGAGAAATGCCACTGGCATGGCCGGTCCAGGACAGATCGGCGGCCAGGGNATGTCGTGACGCGATCGCGTTGTCCGTGTCCCGGAAACCGGGGCGGGGGGGAAATGGAACGGGAAGTCGGAGTGGAACTGGAAGAAGAAACGGAACACCGAAAGGGACTGGAACGGGAACCACGGGAACGGATGAATTGTCACAGGTTGCCCGGCTTCCGCTGGAGGCCGGAGTGAGGAGCCTTGNGCGGACGGCGNAAAGAACCGGCCCTGGTGGTGACAAAGTGATTCGGGGCCCACGAGGGGCAGCAGAAAACCGTCGAGGTGATGAACAACTGTCGGGAAANAGTCAGAAAGGGGCAATCGGCGAGTCTCAACAGGAACCCACAGGGGGGATTGCTGGTCGAAATGCAGAGTCGCAGAAGGATCGTGCTCTCGGGAGAGGTGAGCCGGGAAACCCGGGTGGTGGGACGGCCGCAGGGAGACCGGAAACGAATGGACGAAAAAAAACGGTGGCCGGTAGTGAGCCGGATGGTGGTCAGCAACGGCAGGCCCCGACGTTCGAAACANTGACGGTTGGACCGTCATCTTCTCGGGCTTCGCGGTCGCCAGGGGTGCCGGGACAGTCCGGTGACGCAGCTCCCCGCCACTGGGGGGTGGCGTCACTGGGAGCGACGATTGGTTACGAGCGACGTGTGCGGGTCCAGATCGAACTCGATCACATCACGGTGGCACAGCAACCCCGGATCGACACCGGTGTGACCGGAGGTGAGTTGTCTGCCGCTGAAATCCAGCAGCGAGTGATCCGGGCGATTCAATTGACAGCTCGAAGTTGGGGCCCCCCCCCGGAACGGTTTTACTGGGTGCCGGCCATTCGCTTTGAAGTGTCACCCGGTGGATTCCTCTATTACGAACGGCTCAACAGCTTGTTTCGCAGTTGGCGGATTTCAACGTCTGTCGATCACGTTTTGCCTCCGGCCACACAACCTCCGATCCGGTTGATGCAGGAGTTGTTTGAGGAGGCTGCACCATGAGCCGGTCGCGCAGGGCAAGCCACCAGAACGCGGGTGATGATTCCTTCCTGGATATTGTTGCCAATATCGTTGGAATTCTGATCATCCTGATTGTCGTGGCAGGTGTTCGGGCCAGCCGTGCTCCGGTTGAACTGTCCGCTGTGTCGGGGCAGCCGGTGGTTGAGCCGGTGGTTGAGCCGGTGGTTGACGAAATCGCATTGGAGCCACCTCCNGNTGACGTGGTGGAACCCGCTCCCTGGCCGCAGACGGTCGCGTCTGTTCCGGCGATTGTCGATCGGACTGACGAGGTGACCGGCCTGGTCGAGAACGTGGAGAAACTGGGAGATCAGCTGGACGTGAAACTCCAGTCGCTTTCGACGGCCCAGGGTGACCTGGAGACGGAACTCAAGGAACTTGCCCGTGCTCGTGGCGAACGGGTCGGCCGGCGGGAGGAACTGGCGGGGCTCACGATCGAGGCTGCCCAGGTGCGAACACAACTCGAGGCTCTTCAACGCGACGACCAGGCGGCACGTCAAAAGCTGGAGATGCTCAAACAACCTGTCAGTCCTGAAGTGATCGAGGTCCGTCACAGGTTGACGCCTGTTGGCCGGGTGGTCCGTGGCACGGAACAGCATTTTTACGTCCGCAACGGTCGAGTGGCGCGGATTCCGTTGCAAGGACTCAAGCAACGGATCCGTGACCAGATGTCACGATACGGCCGTTCGATGTCGCGTTTCCCCAAGCACGAGGGACAGGTGGGGCCGGTTGATGGTTTCGTGATGGAATACACTGTCGAACGTCGGCCAGCGCGGTTGGCCGACGAGTTGCGGCATGGCCATGCCATGATTCGGATTGGGGTGACACGGTGGACGATCCGGCCAGAACCCGAGCTCGAGTCCGAGACCGCCGAGACCGCATTGTCGAGCGGATCGAGGTACCAGACGATTTTGCGTGCGAGCGATCCTGGAGCGGCACTGACTTTCTGGGTCTATCCGGACAGTTTTTCCGAGGTGCGGCAGTTGCAGGCGGCGGCCCACCGTGCCGGGTTTCG
>PBOU01000102.1 GCA_002724415.1 Planctomycetaceae bacterium | reverse complement strand
CCGATCCGATCACCCTGTCCGGGGGACCCGGCAACGACTCGTTGACCGGCGGAACGGCCGACGACGTGCTCAACGGCCAGTCGGGCGACGATGTGATCCTGGGAGGCGCGGGCGACGACGCATTGCTCGGTGGATCGGGCCGGGATCATCTCGACGGCGGCGCAGGCAATGACCGCCTGAGAGCCCAAGGATACAGCGGTGACACCCTGGTCGGCAGTGGTGGCAGTGATCTGCTCAGCGGTGGCGATGGGACCGACCATGTCTCGGCCGAGGGTGATATGGACATCACCCTGGACAATTCACAATTGACCATCGGGCCGGCAAGCCATCAGTTGGCAGACATCGAACGTGCCCGGCTCACCGGGGGAGCCGGCGCCAACACGATCGACGCCGCCGGTTTCTCCGGCAACACCACGCTCACCGGCGGTGACGGCGCCGATACTCTCAGCGGAAGCGGTGGAACCACCACGCTCCTGGAAACACTCGACACCGACCTGACGCTGACCGATTCCCAACTCGTCGGACCCGACACGGACTCCCTGACGGGAATCGACCAGGCAAAACTGGTCGGAGGTTCTTCCTCCAACCTGTTCGACACCAGCGGATTCACCGGTCCGGTCACGCTCCGCGGAAGCGGTGGTGACGACACGATGATCGGCGGGGCCGAGGACGACCTGATCTTCGGCAACACCGGCAACGACAGCATCACGGCGGGCGATGGGAATGACGACGTTCGGGCCGGCAGCGGCCACGACACAATAGACGGAGGCGAGGGCAACGACTCGATCCGGGCCGCCGCCGGCAACGACTCGATCGTCGGAGCCAACGGCGACGACACGCTCAACGGAGCCGGTGGTCGCGACACCATCCAGGGCGGTGCCGGCAACGACGGGATCAGTGGGCTGGAGGGTGCTGACCTGCTCGAGGGCGGTGCCGGAACCGACACCCTCGTTTCCGGTGTCGGCAACGACACACTCAACGGTGGTGACGACGCCGACGTGTTGCTGGCCGGGGACGGCGACGACTCGCTCTCTGGTGCCGGTGGAGTCGACACGCTCGCCGGGAACGACGGAAACGACGTATTCGATGAATCCGGTGAGGTCGACGAACTGTTTGCCTTCTACGCCGGCTGGATCGACCGCGTCTAGCCACCCGGCGGTGAGGTCAACTCGCATCGGGGAGACTATTCGCCCGGCAACATCTCCGGGTTTTCCCCGCCAAGCTCCTGTTGCCGCCTGGCGTCTGCAATCTTGCGCTGGTACTGGTCCCAGGAATGGGAGATCGATTCCAGGAACCGGGGAACATTCGGGGCCGCAAGATAGACACGGGCGGCGACCGATGACTGCGGGAAAAACGTCGTGATGAAATCCAGCGAGAACTCGGTTCCGGTATGCCCCACCATCACCGCATTGGCATATGTTCCGCTGATCGTCTCCTCATCCAGCCGCAGGTCGTCATAAAGTTCCTGGGGAGTCGGCTGGGTCGGAGGAGCCATCTGATCCAGCGGCTGTGGTGCCGGTGGGACCGGTCCAAAACGTGTCTCGTAGTTTCCCAGGTTCTCACGCACCGCGGCGATCATTCGCGGTACCACCGGTGGTGGCAACACGATCCGAGCCGCCACGCGGTGTGGACGAGTCATCCTCAATAGGAAATCCAGGATGAACTCGTGCGGACCATTCAAAACCACGGCACCGGTGCTGAACACACCCTGAGCGACATGGTCGGGAACCCGGGCGCTGAGTTGCTGGTGCTGGACCTCCTGGCTCTGGGGACCCTCGTCCCGCTCACCAGAATCAGCACTCTCAGCATCCGGGACCGAGTCGTCGCTCATCGCCACTCCGCTCTGCCGTTGCCGTTTCCCGGAGTCAACGCCCGGTGGAACCTTATCCCTGTGGCCGCACTCGCCGCCGAACATCTGTCTCGACCACGCCAAATGCCTGCTCGTGACGCTGAAGTGTTGCCGAGAGCAACCCGAGCATCCGCTTGGCCGTGATGTGGTTCATGATGATCCGCTGGGTCACCGGCACAGTGATGTCCCCATTGGCAAACGGCGTGGGATTGAGTCCCAGGTCGAGAATCAGTTCCTCGGGGGTACTGGAAACCCGACAGAAGTTCGAATAGGCAGCCGTGACACCAGCATCGTCCACGGTGATCCGTTGCTGGATCTGGCCGGGTTGCGCCTCGTCTCCGGCAGCCTCAGCCGGGGCCGCTTCTGCTTCAGTTTCCGGGGTCTGATCCTCAACTGCCTCGTCAGNAGCTTTGGCGTCGGTCTTCTTCTTGGCCATTTTCTTTCCTTCTCTATGTGATTNNCGGANGCGAANGTCCCCGGGNCNGTCGTTGTCGCATNCTTCACGCTCAAGATNCAAGCCGNCNAACCGTAATCCTTGANCNGACCAGAANCAACACCTGNTTCAANNATNGTNATTCAAGATTCGGCGTAGGGNCCAGCAGGTNGCTCCATCCATCTTGGCCNGTGAGNCGANACGACATAAACTACGGCAGCGATTCCANTTNCGGCCCATTCGTTTCGGCAATTCCCGTGCCCTCTCTCTCCCCCCTCCACTGGTGGTCCTACGTCCGGCTGNCCCGCTGGCGGCACGTGGCCAACCGGATCGACTCGCAATCAGACAACTGGGCGAACCTCAGCGACGAGGAACTCAAACGTCAAAGTCGTGAACTGGGATGGAAGGCCAAGAGCGGAATGCCTCTGAAAAAACTGCTCGTTGAGTCTTTTGGATTGGCCCGCGAGGCAGCTCGTCGGACAACCGGAATGACACCGTTCAAGGTGCAGTTGATTGGTGGCATGGCGATGTTCGAGGGAGNAATAGCTGAAATGCAGACCGGCGAGGGCAAAACCCTCACCGCCGTGCTGCCAGCCTATCTCAGAGCACTCACGGGCAAAGGCTGCCACATCGTCACCGTCAATGACTATCTCGCCGGTCGCGACGCCGAGGAAATGGGCCCGATCTACCAGGCGTTGGGCATGACTGTCGGTTGTATCCAGACTCCCATGGAAACCGATGAGAGACGCGAGGCCTACGCATGCGACGTCACCTACGGCACCTCCAAGGAAATGGGTTTCGATTTCCTGAGAGACCAACTCCGCAAGGGCACCGCACGGGGATCCATCGACCGTCATGGTCTTCTCGAGATTGAACCCGGATCCACTCCAGCGGAGTCGCCTGCCCAACGGGGTCACCATTTCGCACTGGTTGACGAAGCCGACAGTGTATTGATCGACGAGGCACGCACCCCCCTGATCATCGGGATGACTCAACCCAACGACCCCGGTAGCGTCAGCCTGTTTCGCTGGTGTTACCGCACGGCATCCCGGCTGGAGCCCAACGTCGACTTCGTCTACGAACCCCACCGGCGGACCGCTTTCCTGACAGACACTGGGTGCCGCCGCATCGTTCTGACCAGNAAGCCCTCGTTGATCAGTTCGATCGACAGCGAACGGATCTATCGCCACATCGAGCAAGCCGTGACAGCTCACATGGCNTACCAGAAAAATCGNGACTACGTCATCGTCGAAGATGAGATCGTGATCGTTGACGAATCAACCGGTCGGATCATGGAAGGCCGGAAGTGGCAGGACGGCCTGCACCAGTCCATCGAAGCCAAGGAGCAGGTTCCCATCACCGCGACCTCCGGCGAGGCTGCACGGGTCACAATCCAGAGNTTCTTCCGCCGCTACTCCCACCTGGCCGGGATGAGCGGCACAGCGATNCAGGCTGGTCGCGAACTAAAGAAAATTTACGGAATGAACGTGGCCACGATTCCCACGCACCGTCCCTGCATCCGCAGCGGGCTCTCCCCGCGGATCTATCTCAATGCCGAAGAAAAGCGGGACGCGNTCGTGACTCAAATCGCTGAACTGGTCGAGAACGACCGTGCGATCCTTGTCGGAACGCCCTCGGTCGAAGCCTCCGAGGCTCTCGCCGCAAANCTCACGAAACAAGGAATTTCCCACCANATTCTCAATGCCACCCGACACGAACACGAGGCCGACGTGGTGGCCGACGCGGGGCAAAGCCGGCGGGTGACCGTCGCCACCAACATGGCTGGCCGCGGAACCGACATCAAGCTGACCGAGGAACTCACCCAGGCAGGTGGACTCCATGTGATCGCCACCGAGATGCACAGTTCAGCACGGATCGATCGCCAACTCGTGGGCCGATCCGCTCGCCAGGGCGACCCCGGCAGCTACCANTTCTTTCTCTCGCTGGACGATGAACTGCTCCGTTGTCGCGAGACCGAATTGCTCGAGCAACTCCGGGAACAAGCCCGGGTCGGAGACCAGGGCACGCTGGCGTTGAGNTGGCTCACNTTCTTCCGCAAGACACAGAAGATGCTCGANCGACAACACCGCAAACAGCGGCGAGAACTGCTCAAGCACGAGAAACAACGCAACGACAACTACCGCCGNATGGGGCTCGATCCGTGCCTGGAACTGACCGAGAGCTGACACCCAGCCGGCGGGCTAGAGCCAGAACCTCTTGCGGACGAACTCAACCACGTCGCCGAAGAGCACGTAAAACAGGCTCCGCTGTCCACAGTGGACCCGTGCGTTGACCTGGGCCCCGATCCGGTGCTCGGGAAACACTTCACCGGTCGGTTCGACATGGAGTTCCACAACACTGCCACCCGCGTCGGACGCATCAGCACGGGTCGAAATCCGGGACAACTGGCCGGTGTATGTCTTCTCCGACGCGGTGGCCAGGACGAATTCCACCGGCACGGCACTGGGATTGGCAACATTCAGGCGAGACCGTTCCTCCTGGTGCCGGAGGATGTGGCCGACACGGTGTTCCTCGACCTTGAGTTCCAGCCGCCACTTGGACTCGCCATCAACCTCCATCACTTCCAGCAATTTTTCTCCACGATTGACCGGGCGATTGATCAACTTCTGTTCCACCTGGAACGTCGCCACCACTCCGTCCTTGGTGGCCGTCACCGTCAACTCGTCCTTCTGTTTCTGGAGAATCTCCAGCCGTTTTGTTAATCCCTTCTTCTGGATCTCCGCCTCGCGGATTCGCCCCGTCAACTCGATCGCATCCTGGTCATTGCCAGACTCGACCGCACGATCGTTTTGGGCCCGGAGCGTCGAAAGCAACTCGCGGTTGTTTTCCTGCTCGCTGATGGCTGTCTCGATCTGGGCGTTGAGTTCCAGGTTCTCCAGGACCACCAGCGGGGTGACACCTTTCTGAACCCGATCCCCCTCCTTGACCAGCACGGAAATCACGTTGCCGTCATTGGGCGCAAAGACATCCAACTGGGCAACCGGCATCAACTGCCCGTTCGCCTCAACACGGTAATCCCACGGCACCAGCGCCAACACCAGCCCGGCAATAACGAGGGCCACAACCACCAGCCCGGCCTTGACCCGATTCCGCCCCTCCAGCCATGACAAGGAGTGCCCCAGGAACCGCCAGAGTTTCATCCCGAAGAAACGCTCGTGCCGCATCGAGTTGGACAGTGCCGTGGCCACGTGGTCCTTGACCAATTCGAGCCGTTCGGGCAATCCCTCCTTGACGCGACTCTCGGCCACTTGCTCGACCACCAGCCCCCCCACCACGCGCCGGGGACGCTCGACTTCACGTGGTCCCCGCGCATCCTCGGCCAGATCAAACAGGGGATCCGGCTCGAACAGCGGAACAATCTGGACCATTCGGGAACCGCTCTCCTGGATGTACTCGGCCAGCGGTTGTTCAATCTGGGGCGGCAGTTCGTCGAGCTTTCCGGTGTAGGCCAGCGGTTCCCGCGTTGCCAGGACCTGCCCGGCCAGCTTCCTCATCGACCGGACCAGGTTCGCCTTCTGGTTGACCGCCGTCTGGCCACTGATCGCCATGATGTCAGTCCGTGGCCCCACCTGAACCGCCACGCTCAAACGGTCACAACCCACCAGCAACCGCGCATCGTTGGCACATGTCGACGCCACCTCAGTCGGGTTCAGACTGCGATGCAGTGCCAGCACGAAATGTTCAAAGGTTTCCGAGAACTTGGATCGCTCAACACCGTCCTCCTCGGCCTCGGTCTGGCGATCAAGGTGCCGGCAGGCATGGCCGCACATCTGCTCGACAAACTGCAGGAATCCCGGCCGAGCCTGGGCGGGCGTGTCTTTCCGCTGGAAAATTTCGACAACTCCGACGCACTCCTGCTGACGCTGCAACGCCCCCAGGATCACCAGGTCGTCGGTCGGCAACTCGATNTCACCGTCATCGGGACTGTGNGTACANGCCTGGCCATTCTGCAGAACGTCCTGCAACAGCCGCTGGTTCAGACGCAANGCATNCGGGTTGTCGTGAAACCCGGTCGATTCGAGCTGAAAATCAGCCAGCAGCTGNATCTGNTTCNCTCCANTTTGAAGCCAAACCGCGCCNGCTCGCCCNCCAATGGCNCCGACNACNCGTTGCAGGAACTGNCNAAAATAGTCCNCCGACGACATCTTNTNCTGCGACATCTGCTCGATTTCTCGAGCCAACTGGATGATGCGCTGACGTACTTCGTCGACGTTGCCTGTGGACATCGGATCGAAATCGCTGCAGAACGGGGCAAAAAGTGTGTGAAACGGGGACCGGAGGGTCCCGCGGTGACACGAGGACACCGCCAAATGTCANCCTCCGGCACCGCGGCGCGTATTCTAGTTCCATTCCCCAACTTAGGGAAAGACCGCTGTCGGAGATGCACTGTTCCCGGGGCCTGTCAGATGAGTGAATCCTGTCAAGATGTACCGGTTGTAACGCCGATACCGACTGTAACGGTTCTGCCGATCATCCCGGGGGAGCGGTCTCATTTTANAGACCGCTCCTATCCGGATTCCGTACTCNNTGCGCCAACANCACAGAAAANNCCCCCGCCGCATGTTCTCTCGCGTCTCTGTNGTCCGACTTCTTGCCGTGCCAGTGCTTCTGGCACTGGGTGGGTGTCTGTCGGGNCCNAGGGAACTGACCTANCTCNACGAGGCCGATCTCNCNCATTANCGCGACGTGGCCACNCGGATCGTCGANCCCANCAGTGACGATGACCGNNCCGAGACANCCCGNCGNGCCGAAATGGCGGCCGAGCCGNGACGNCTCAGCCAACCNGGNCAGCAGGAGATCTGGGACCTCTCGTTGCAGGAAACCATGAAGNTNGGNCTGNAAAACAGTGAAATCATNCGNGAGAGTGGCACGTTTCTCTCNCCCAGCAACCGCCTGCTGAACAATCCCGAGTTTGCNGCCAGCGTGTTCAANCCGGCCATCCAGGAAACCAACGTCCAGTTCGGGCAACGGGGTGTCGAGGCGGCCTCGGCCGANTTCGACACNACCTTCTCGAGTTCCATGACCTGGGGCGGTAGCANTTCGATCCAGAGNATCAACAACCTNGGNCTCTCGGCCGGNGACACGCTNGAAGAAGACACCGGCCGTTTCCGGGCATCGCTCTCCAAGATCACCGGTGCGGGNACCCAGATGAGTCTCAGCCACAACTGGGACTACACCGCGAACAACCAGCCGAACCAATTGTTCCCCTCGAGTTTCTTCGGCACGGCCCAGTCACCAACACTGGGGCTGCAAATGAGACATCCCCTGCTGGCCGGAGCGGGCACCGAGTACACGCAGATCGCCGGACCACGTCTTGGCCGCTTCGGCGGTGCCACGTCGATCGTCGGGGTGAACCAGGGAGTGGTGATCTCGCGAATCAACAGCGACATCACGCTGACCGACTTCGAGGTCGCCATCCGCAACCTGGTCAAGGGCATCGAGGACCACTACTGGGATCTTCACCTGGCCTACCGTGTGTACCACACCCAAAAGGTCGCCCTGGACAGTTCCGAACAGACCTGGCGGATGGTCCAGGGGGATCCACGACGGCCCGCCGCCGAGAAGGCTCAGGCACGGGACAACTACTTCGAGATCAAGGGACAAACCGAGAGTGCTCGAGCCGATCTCTACTCGGCCGAATCCCGCCTCNGACGATTGATCGGNCTGCCGGTCAACGACGGACGGATCATCCGGCCGTCCGACGAGCCCATCACCGCACAATTCACGCCCGACTGGAAAAGCAGCCTGGTCGACGCCCTGACCCGGCGGGTCGAACTCCGCCGACAGAAATGGTCGATCAAGAGCCTCCAGTTGCAACTGACTGCAGCCGAAAGCCTGACCAAGCCACAACTCGATGTTGTGCTCGGCTACAACGTCAACGGCTTTGGTGACGATTTGCTGGGACANACCAATCGTCCCCATCGCAATGCCTATCGCAGCCTCGCCGATGGCAACTTCACCGGCTGGGAAGCCGGTGTGCAATTCAACATGCCGCTGGGAATGAGGACTGCCCAGGCCCAGGTCCGCAACCTCGAACTGCGACTCGCCAAGGCCCGCAAGGCACTGGACGAGCAGGAGGTGGAAATCAGTCACGAACTGGCCGCGGCCTTCCAGGCACTCGACCGGGCGTGGGCCACCGCCCAGATCGGGTTCAACCGCCGCAAGGCCGCCACCGAAAGCGTNCGGGCTTACCAGGCCGAGTACGAGAACGGACGAACCTCCGCCGACCTGTTGCTGCGAGCACAGGTCAGCCTGGCCCAGGCCGAGATCGCCTACTTCAGCAGCCTGGTCGAGTACAACAAGGCCATCTCCGAACTCCAGTACCGCAAGGGCACCTCACTGCAACACAACAGTGTGCAACTGGCCGAGGGCCCCTGGAACAACCAGGCAGCCTACCGGGACGCTTTGCGACGAGCGGAAGCTCGCAGCCACGCATCACGCTCGAAACTGATCCACGCCGAACCCGAACCGTTCNTCGAACCGTTCGAACAGGCCGTTCCGACGATCGAGGAACCGGCTCCCTCAAACTAGGGCTTGGCCTTCAGGTCAACCACATCCCGCTGGAAGCCCTCGATCTTGTTCTGCTGCAACTTCACGTCGCGGGCCTGCTTGCCGATCCGGACCCCGATCCGCTCCATTGGCTTTCGAGTCTCACGGATCTGGTTGCCATCCAGCGTCACGTCGCGAGTACGGCCCTGGACATCAACGGCCACCCCGTCACCGTCACCACTGTCCACGATCTGGTTTTTCTCGAGCGTGTTCCGATTGGGCCAGAAGTCCTTGCCCCGCGAGTCATCACGGAACAACACGCCGACCTTGCCGCTGCCGGTGATCGTGTTCAGGCGGATCAGGTTGTCGGTGTCACAATGACCGATCGAAACACCGTAGCTGCGNTTGCCGGTGATCTGGTTGTTCTCGGCCAANCCGTACTTGATCCCCCAGCAGAAGAAGACCCCGATGGTGTTCCGTTCGACCCTGTTGTTCCGCATCAACGGCCGCTGTGATCCACTCCCCGGATGCAGCCCCAGGTCGGCGTTGTCGTGCGAATGGCAGTTTTCGACCACCACGTCGTGACAGATCTGCCAACTGATCCCGTCCCCATTGTAGTTCCGGGCCTCGACCCCGGTCATATGGATCCGGTTGCAGTCCTGCAGAAAGACACAGCCTCCATAATTGCCGTTGAGATTGGCATTTTGCTTCCGGTTCCCATCCAGGGTGATGTCCTGGATCGCGATATCGTGGACGTGATCCCCGGAAATCAGCGGGAACAGCGACGCCANTGTCGGCTTGCCCGAGAGCCAGTAGTTTTTTCGCAGTGCCCGATCCAGCTTGAAACGGTTCCCCTTGCGAGCCACCAGCGTCCGTTTCAGGACCTCGCTGCCTCCGTTGTGAGGATTGCGGGTTTTCAGAACGACACCATCGCCAACCTGCAGTCCCTTGGCACTGGCGACGGTGACCTCCTGGTCGTACCAGTCGCTGTCGTCGGCCAGCGCGACCGAATGCGAAGCCCCCTTGGTGAGCACCGAATCGGCTCCACTGCCAAGGATGCGGATCCCGGTCCTGAGATAAACGGAATTGCGCAGGGTGTAGGTCCCCGGGAGAACCTGCACCGTCCCGCCACCAAACCGGCTGACATAATCAACCGCGGCCTGCAACACCTTGTCGGAACTGCCAACCAGATCGGCTTTCTTCGGCCCCACGGTGATCGTCAACTTCTCGTCCCAGTTCGGTTCGTGTGCCGTATCNCCCGAGGTGGCCCGGGGACGTGTCACCCGCGGAAGACCTCCACGTGACGGACCGGCTGCACCGGCAACCGCGGTCCAACCGGTGGTGGCTGCGGCGGCAGCGGCAGCGACAAACTGACGTCGGGAAACNCTGGAGATGCCTGTCGTTTTCATTGCTGGTTCCTTCATTGTGTCCTGTGTGCCAACGCCGTCCCGGAGTCGGGGCGGCCGAAATACTCTGTTCCCGCATCCCGGTTCGCAGCCCGTGTCTCGAGCCAGGGTTCATTATGCGAGACCACTTCCACGTCATTCAATCGGTCGCGGCAACGAAATTGCCCGATCGCGCCCCTCGACCAGTGTCCACTCACGATCGACGGTCAATTCATCAAACACCTGGCTCGCCCGCCCCGGCCACATCACCTCCACCCGCACGGCGGCCACCTCGTCGCCGAGACCCAGCAACAACACCCTCTGGTTGCTGGCCAGGTACCCGTCTCCGGAGGTCAACTCGAACACACGCGACATGCCCGCGGACTCCACTCGAACACGGGTCCCGATCGCATCGCGATGTCCCCCGGTCGCAACCAATNTCAACACCAGGCTGCTCCCGGTTTCCGCGGTGGTGTTGCTCAACAAAACCGTGGGCACGTCCAGTGCCGTGATGATCACGTCCGGCCGTCCATCCCGGTTCCAATCCAGCCGGGCCAGTCCACGGCCCAGGAACTTCTCTTCAAAGTGAGGNCCCAGCACCGTGGCCTCCAGCGGCTCAAATCGACCATCACCACGATTCCGGTAGAACTGTGTCGCCATCCTGTGAGGANNACCGATATCCGAGTAATCGTCGACGTGGCCGTTGGTGACCAACAGGTCGAGATCCCCATCAAGATCGGCATCGAGAAACTGGGTGCCAAATCCCAGTGTCTTGAGACTGCTGGAGGCCAGGCCGGCATGGCGAGACCTGTCGCTGAAACGGCCCCGGCCAATCCCGGTGTAGAGCGTGTTGGTCTCATCCAGGAAGTTGGTGACAAACAGGTCAACGCGGCCGTCACCATCGGCGTCCCCCACGGCGACTCCCATCGACCCCTCGGCTCGACCGTCACCGCTAAGTCCCACTCCCGCCGTCAATCCCACCTCACCCAATCCGAACTCGTTTTTCCTCGCCGGGTCACTGCGGAACAAAAAATTCGCACGAGTGTCATTGGCCACGAACACCTCGAGCCGGCCGTCGTCATCCAGGTCGGCCACGACCACGCCCAGTCCCTTGCCACCGGCGGCATCAACGCCGGACTGGTTGGTGACATCCCGAAAGGTGCCATCGCCCCGGCCCAGGTACAGCCGATCGGTCGCGGCTGGAAACTGGAACGGCTGGCACATCCGCACCCGCATCGCGTCCCGGCACACCCTCGTGAAAAGATCCGGCCCGGACAGGTAGTTGACGACATAGATGTCGGCGTGACCGTCACCGTCAATGTCGGCGATCGCACAACTGGTCGACCAACTCGCATCACCATCGCCGGGAAGGCCCGACGCTTCGGTCGCATCATGAAAAGTGCCATCCCGGTTGTTGATGTACAGGCGATTGCCACCAATGTTGGCGACATGCAGATCCGGCCACCCGTCGCCATCGATGTCACCAGCGGCCACCCCCTGTCCAAATCCTGCCTCCTCCAATCCGGCCGATTCGGTCACGTCCTCGAAGCGACCGTCACCACGGTTGCGAAACAACCGGTCGGTGTGGCGGGTGTCAGAGCGGTTGACCGGCCAGGCCGTGCCCTGGGCCAGATACACATCCGGCCAACCGTCGGCGTCGTAGTCGAGCACAGCAACACCACCGCCAGTGAACTCGAACATTCGTCGCTGGCCATCGTCCTCAGCATCGCCCTTGAAGAAGTCAAACTCCAGGCCGGCTGCGACCGAGTCGTCACGGAACGTTGCCATCGTCGTGGCGCTGGCAACGGGATCTCCCGCAACCGAACTCACTGACCACTCCGGACGTGACCAGTCGCGAAGATCCAGCGACAGGGCCGGATTCATCGTCCGCCGAGTCAGTCCCGATGCGGTTGCAACATCCTCCCCATCCAGTTGTGGCTCGAGCCGTGCCAACGTCTCGGCCACCCATTGGGCCGATGCATCTCGACCACCGGCCCATTTCGCCCAGCCCCATGCTTCCCACGTCCGGCCCATCTTCTCGAGTTGTCCGACCTTGCGACGAACCAGTTCCAGCGACCCGATTCCGCCGGCCGACATCATCAGGTCATCAATTTCCTTGAGAACCTGGAGATCGGCCGCTCGATCCAGGAACATCTGCGCGTCGTCCTCCCGGCCCAGGTTCCGCAGCAGTTCCCCCAGCCCGTAGTTGGCTCGACGATGGTCTGGATGCAACTTCAGCGCCTCCCAGAAACACCGTGCGGCGGCCTGGTTCTGTTCCGCCCGGAGTTGAAACTCGCCCCGGATCACCCACACCCAGGGATCTCGATTGGCCGTCTCGGGCAACTGGCGATGCCACGCGACGAGTTCCTCGAGACGGCCCGCTTCGAGCAACCCACGGCCAATCAATGACCGGGCGACTGCCAGGTCCTCCCGAACGGCCAGGGCCCGGCGAGCCCGGTCGACGGCGTCGGCAAATCGGCCGTTTTTCAGGTCCACGGCCGCGAGGCCCATCAACGCCACCGGTTCATCCCGATCCCGCGACAAGGCCGCGTCCAGGACTGCCGATTCCAACTGCACCCCACCGCCGACATCCATCAATCGCAACAGGTCGATTTCGTTGCCCTCGGACGAAGTTGTTGCACCGGACCGGAGCACTCGACGGATTGACGGCACCGCCTCCCATCGGCGGCCACTAATCGCCAGCACCATTGCCAGCCCCCGATTCGCCTCGACATGATCGGGACCAACCGCGATCGCCCGTCGAAACCGTTTTTCGGATTCGTCCAGGCGGGCCAACGATTGCAACAGCAACAGGGCGGATTGGGTGTGCGCCTGGGCTGACTGATCCGGGCCACCCCGCTCGGCAACTCGGTCGTACAACTCGACGGCCCGGCCGTATTCACCGCGTCGCCGGGCGGCCTGGGCCTCCTCGAGCAGTTCATCGATGCCGGGCCGCGACCACCAGCCAATCACCCCCACCCCGACAGCCACCAGGGCCGCGACGACAGCCAGCACATAGCCCGACCGTCTCGTCACCTAGCCGGCTTCCTCGATCACCACGGTACCCGTGGCCGGAATCGGTCCCGGGTGAACTTGTGTTTTCCCTGTCGGCCAGGTCACCTCGATCTTGTCTACCGATTCGGCCGACCCCAAACCGAAATACAGCGGCATTCGGCTCTGGGACAGGTAACCGCTTTGTCCGTCGTGTGCCTGGACAAATGTCTTGCCATCCGCATACACGACCACGCGTGACCCCAGCCCGTCGCGATTGGAATCCACGCCCACCAGCCGGACCTGGATGGACTTCACCGGCTTGCGATCGGACAGGTCGCTGACCAGCACCATCGGCTCGGTGTTGAAGTCGTTGGTGACAATATCCAGGTCGCCGTCCCCGTCCAGGTCAAGG
The DNA here is from genome assembly GCA_002724415.1 of Planctomycetaceae bacterium. GTDB lineage: Bacteria > Planctomycetota > Planctomycetia > Planctomycetales > Planctomycetaceae > UBA8437. Next base: position 8,833 of record PBOU01000102.1, on the reverse strand, counting down.
ATCACGCTCGACCGACTTCCCAACGCGCCGTGCATCGTGAACAGGCCCTTTCGGCCTTCACAGAAATCGTGATCCTTGTCCCGTCCATCAGCGTCCAACTGGTGCCAGGGCACCGACGTCCGACCGCCGCGACGCGGCTCGACACCCAACACGAATTCACTCAGCAGGAACCTCTTGCCACCGTCATTGAGCAGCACGTGATTGGGATGATACCGCCAGGGAAAATTCATGCTCGAGGCAACGAACACGTCCTGGTAACCATCCGCATTGAGATCACCGACCGAGATCCCCCACGGCCAGTACGTCTCGGCTCCAATCCGATCCGAGATCTCCTCGAACCGATCCGGTCCGGTCCGCCGAAAAAAGCTGTTGCCGAACAGGCTGGCCCCGTCCGTCTTCAGGATGCTCTCGGCAAACGGCCGGGGCGATTTCTTCTGCTCCTCGACCTCGGTGGCATGAGCACGCAAGAACTTGACGCGGTCGCCACCCATGTCCGAATGCATGTCGGTGATGTAGATATCCAGCCGTCCGTCGTTGTCGAAGTCAAAGACCTTGATCCCCATCGCTCCCCACGAGGTCTTGGGAAACAACTGGCGGCTTTTTTTCGTGAATCTCTTTCCACCCTCGTTCTGGTAGTACTCGTCGTTGCCCTGCATGTTCAGGACGTAGAGATCAATCCAGCCGTCATTGTTGGCATCGATCGGGCTGGCCGCCCCGGTCCAACTCTCATCGATCAAACCCACCTCCTGGGTCACATCGGCGAACCGACCGCCTCCCTCGTTGTGGAACAACCGGCTTTGTTCTGTCCGTCCACTGTGCAGGTGTCCGGCAAATGCGTCGGCCATCCCGTCAAAGAACCGGAACGCCTCCGCCGGGCCGGGCTTTTCACGAGCCTCATCGGTTGCGTCTCTGCCCACATCTCTCATTTTTTCGTGCGTGTACTGGCCGACGTTGCACAGGAACAGGTCCAGCAACCCGTCACGGTCGTAATCGAAGAAGACGGCCGAGGAACTGTGCCCCTTGTGGGCCAGGCCCGAACCCACCGAGACATCGGTGAACCGCGCCTTGCCATCGTTGAGAAACAGCTTGTTGCCGGTGCGCACATTGGTGACATAGAGGTCGGCGTCGCCGTCGTTGTCGACATCGGCGAATGATGCGGTCACACCGGTGGGCGCCGAAACCGCCACCCCGGCCGCTTCGGTGATGTCCTCGAACACGCCGTCCTGGGTATTGCGATACAGGCGGTTGCTACCAACCTGGTTGGAGAAGTAGAGGTCCAGCCGACCATCACCATCCACATCGGCGACCGCCACGCCGTTGCCATGGTCATAATGCACCGCCTTGTAGGTCCGGCCGGCATCATCAACCACGCGGTGACGGAAATCGATGCCGCTGGTGGGCTGCCGATCGGTCAACGCAAAGTCGTGAAACACCTTCCACTGCTTCGCCGCCGCTTTCTGTGTTGCCGCTCGCTGGTCAAGCCACTCGGGCGAGACAATCTGTGGAGGAATGGCGACACGTTCGTTGAGCACCTCGCCGATGGCCCGCATCAACTTCTGTCCACCCTCGTCCTTCATCCCGTTGAAGACGCCCCGGAGATGGCCGCGATGATCCACCAGGGCGACCTTGACCGTGTGGACAATCGGCTGGTCCTTGCCGACCTCGGCCACCGGCAAACGGAAGCCCCCGGTCACCAGCGAAAAAATATCGGACTTCTTCCCGGTCAGGAAACTCCAGTTGTCCAGCCTGGCACCGTAGTTGTCGGCGTAACGAGACAACGCCTCGGGCGTGTCGTTCTCGGGATCCACCGAGACACTGACCAGGTGCAATTGGTCCCAGAGAAAATGCTTGGGGCCACCCCGCTCGTCGGAACCATGCTGGTCTTCAATCTTCCGGGCCACCCGTTTCTGGAATTCGGCCATCCGGCGGGTCTGCTCGGGGCAAGTCAACTGGCACCTGGTGAAGATGAAATTCACAACATAGGGGTGGCCGGCCAGTTCGCGACTGCCAAACTCCTGGCCCGTGCTGTCGATCAGCCGAAACTCGGGCAACGGCAAATCGAGCGTCAACAGGGTCCGCGTTGGCCTGGCGGTGTCGACGTCGCCCGTGGTCGTCTCACTGTCCTTGCCGGATTTCGGGTCGGGAGACGGGCCCGGCGCTGGATCGTCCGGACAGCCACAGGCGACAAGCAACACGGCCGTCACCAGGGCCAGCCAACCGCTGCGGCGGGGAAATCTCATGATCAGTCCACTCGAGCGTGGGACACCGGTTTCTTCACGAGGCTGGGCTCACCACAAGCCCGATCGTTCGACTTGAATCGTTGGAACAGGCGGTGTCAATGTTCCTTCGACCGGGGCACGACGGGTTTGCCAACGCGACGATAGCCAACCCCCTCATAAGCCGGACAACGCGGACCAAACCACTCATCAAACTCGGGATCGGGTGCGTCCAGGGTGTTCGTTTTGGGATCGATCGTTCCTCGAAGATCCTGCGTGGCACCACCGACAAAACACCCGCGGACGTTCTTGGCATCGACAATGTCCAGTTCGTAACGGCCCCCCGGTGCCGTGCCGCCGGAGTGCGTGTTCTGCCAGAAAATTGTTCGGGTGTAGTGATTCCCGGCCCCCTTGTCATCGACCCCGTTCCAGTTGTCCGTCAGCGTGCACCCGGTCACTCGCACCTGCGAACCCGGAAAAACCGTCAAGGCGCCGGAACCGTGCCGGGCATTGTAGAGTTCACCAGGGGGACTGACCGTGTCGGGACCGGTGTTGGCCACGTTGCCGGTGAACAGGCAGTTGGTGATCTCGGCCCGACTGCCCGGCAGCACGTCGATCGCCGAACCGGTGACCTGGCAACGGTTGTCACGAAAAACCGAGTCGGTGATTCGTACCGCGTCCTGCTGAAAACCGAGGTGCTGGATCGAGATGCCACCACCACACGGATTCGCCACGTTGCCGGTCACCTCGACATTCTCGATCCTCGGGTAACTGCGACCAAAGATCTTGATCCCACCGCCGTCACAATAAAAGAACAACAGGTTCTGCTTGCCCAGTTCCGGTCGATTCGGCTCGATGGGTCCCGGGTCATCCTCCCGGGTCTCGAAACGGTTCGCCCCGGTGATGGTGAAGCCCCGGAAGACAGTCCGGGCTGAAATCCCATCACCAAAATAGACAACGTGATTGACCACCGCGGGAAAACTCGAAGCGTCACGATCGGCAATCTCGCCGTTGGCAGCCGTCAGCACCACTGTTCCATCCGCCTCCAGCGTGATTCCATCGTGCTGCCGGTGCAGCCAGATCAGCGCCTGGCCGGGTTGCTCCGGCCGATACGTTCCGGCATGAACCACCACGCGACGACCACCGGTCGCAACCGCTGCTGCGTCGAGCGCCGCCTGGATCGACTCGCCTGGGTGAACATGCCAGGCCCCGTCCGCACCCGGCCCACCGGCCTCACCCTCGGGTGTCGGGCCAACGTTCTGTTCTCCACCACACCCGGTCGCCCAGTACCCCAGCCACGCCACGGCGTGGCCAAGTACTGTCCGCCGCCTGAGATGATGTCCCGTTTCCTGCATCATTTCACCAACGTCGCCAGCCAACCCCGAAACGCCGATGTCTCCTCGATCCGGACCCGCCCCATTTCCTTGTCGTGCGAAAACCGGACGGCACACATCGGATCAGACAGCAATCGGTAGTTGCCCACCTGGTCGGTATCGATCCGCAACGTGTGCACCAGTTGGGGAACCGCGATTTCCTCGAGTTCCAGTTCGGGCAATGTCAACGTGTAGATGAAGTCCGTGCTGGTCAACTTCAGGTCCACTGTCCGTCCACGAGGCAGGTGCAAATCCCGGTTGCTGATCAAATCGTCGTTGGTCCCAAAACGCCCATCGCCGCCCGGGTAACGGAAACTCCACTCGAAGCGACTGCCGGTCACTTCAACCGAACACACCCGCCCCAGCACCGATTCGGGCCACGCCATTGTTGACTGCCGCCCACAACCACCGTGGGCCAGGACGAGCAAACCCAGGGGCACCAGCGTCGAAAGACGAACGACATGAGATCGCATAGGACCAACCATCAGCTTGATCATAAGACACCACTTCAACCGGTGACCAGAGGCTGGTTTCTCCAAGAGGGCCCTTCGGTTTGACATGCCGTTGCCGCATGCTGACAATCGAGGACGCGGCACTCGTAGAAACGCTCGACTACACCCAGCCGCCGTACTCCGGAACCCAACCGGGAAGGACTCAACTCATGACGGCCATTTCTCGCTTTTCGCTGCTGTCACTGTGCCTGGTGCTGCTCACCGCAAACCCATTGACCGCCGCCGACTGGCCCACATGGCGACACGATCCGGGCCGTTCGGGCACGACCACCGAGACACTGCCCAAGGCGCTGAAGTTGGCGTGGAGTCGACAACTGGCCGAGCCACAACCGGCGTGGCCGGAAGATCCACGGATCGGATTCGACTTCGTCCCGGAACCGGTTGTCGTCGGACGCACGCTCTTTCTCTCGTCGACCCGCACCGACAGCGTCACTGCCTACGACACGCGGACCGGCCAGAAAAAATGGCGAGTCTTCGCGGATGGCCCGGTGAGATTTGCACCGGTCGTGGCCGACGGCAAAGTCGTTTTCGGCTCCGACGACGGCTGCGTCTACGCCGTCGAGGCCGCCACCGGCAAGGCCCTCTGGACATTCCGTGCGGCTCCGGCCATCCGCAAAGTGCTGGGCAATGACCGGTTGATTTCGGTCTGGCCCGTCCGGGGTGGCCCGGTGCTCGATGGCCATCTCATCCGCTTCACTGCGGGAGTCTGGCCATTCGAAGGCGCCTTCCTTTGCGCCATCGACCTCGCCACCGGCCAACCATCCGAACTCTCCGGTCCCGCGGCCATCGGACCCCAGCACGCTGTTCGTACGCTCAAGGATCTCACACCCCAGGGCTACCTGGCCCTCTCCGATCAGAAACTCTACATCCCCTGTGGACGTGCCGTTGCCGCGTGCCTGGACCTCAAGACCAACCAGTTCCGTTCTCACAGCTACAGCACCTCCAACACCACCAACTACCACGTGGTCGCCGAGGGTCGCTGGCTGTTCCACGGCTCGATCGCGTACGACACCGCCACCAAGACCACGCTGGGAACCCGCAACCACAAGCCGGTCACCACGCCCACCACGGCATACGTTGGTGAGGCCGGGCAGGTGGTGGCCTATGACCTGGAGAACCCCAAGAAGATGACCTCCAAGGATCGCCGAGGCAAGCAGGTCACCAAGACCGTTTTGCGCAAGCTGTGGGCGGTTCCGAATTCGACCATACAAAAGGTGCCAACCGGCGACGCCTACAAGAAGTTCCTGGCCGCCAATCCGCTGTCGATTGACCTGGCGGCCGGTGGCCGGCTCTACGGACACCAGGGTTCGGTGCTGTTCGCCGTCGAACCGCCCGCGGCTGCCGGCACGGCGGGACGCGTCAGTTGGAAAACGACCGTCAAGGGAACAATCGGTTCACAGATCGCCGCCGATGGCCGGCTGTTTGTCACGACCCGCCAGGGACAGTTGTTGTGTTACGCCGCCGAGGCAGGCCCCGGTGATGTGACTGAAAAACTGGCCGGATCACAGGATCTTCCCAGGCAACGGGCGGCGAAAATCCTGAAGGCCGCGGGCTCGAGTGACGGCTACGGGTTGGTGCTGGGAATCAACGACGGGTCCCTGATCGAGGCACTGGTTCGGCAAAGCCGGTTGCGGCTGATCTGTGTCGATCCCGACAAGGCCCGCATCGCCGCGCTCCGGCGGCGGCTCGATCGAGCCGGTCTCTACGGTCACCGGGTTGCGGCCATGGCCGCCGACCCACTGACCTGCGGTCTGCCCCCCTACATCGCCAACGTGGTCACCACCGAATCGCTCGAATGGGCCGGTGGTCCCGACAACGGCCCGAAACTGGCCCGGCTCGCCTTTGGCTGCCTCCGTCCCTACGGCGGCACCCTGGCGATGACAATCCCCGGAGACGACGGGGCCACGGGGTTCATCCAGGAAGTGACCACGATGAAACTGCCCGGGGCCCGAGCCCAGGTCGCCGACGGACTGGCGGTGGTGCGACGCGAGGGCGCTCTGCCGGGGTCCGCCGACTGGACCCACGAGTACGGCGACCCGTCCAACTCGCTGATGTCACAGGATCAACTGGTCCGTGCTCCCCTGGGCGTGTTGTGGTTCGGTGGTCCCGCCTCGGATGGTAGCCTGTTCTACAACCGACACTTCTGGGGTCCGAGCATGGCCGTCATCGATGGCCGCATGATCCTCCAGGGACCTGGCAAGTTGTCGGCTGTCGATGTCTACACCGGCCGGATCCTCTGGCAGGTCCCACTGGTCGACGACGAAATTTATCGGGCCGGACGACGTGGCAACGACTTTGAAAAAGTCCTGGCCGGATTCCATTTCCTGGCTGTCCACGACGGCATCTACCTGGTCCACAAGGGCCGCATCCTGAAAATCGACCCGGCCAACGGCAAGCAACTGGCCGTCTTCGCGCCACCGATGGCCGGTGACACCTGGGGCCGCATCCGCGTCCAGGGCGATCTGCTGATCGGGACCGTCCACCGCAAACAGGGCAAACGCGGAACTGTTCCTGCCGAATTGCAGGTGCTGGACCGACAAACCGGCAAGCTGATCTGGAAACACACCGCCGAGATGACAATCCCGCTGGTGGCCGTCAGCAAAAACACTCTTTTTTGCCTCGACGGCATCTTCGAGGGGCTCTTCAAGGACTGGGCCCGGCGGGGCCTGGTTCCCAAGTCCGATCCCGTCCGATACCTCAAGGCGTTTGATCTCAAGACCGGGAAACCAAAATGGAAATACACCACCGACCTGGTCGTCACCTGGATGAACTATTCAACCGAAAACGATGTCCTGATGGCCTCGAACAAGAAGGGCATGGTCGCCTACCGCGGCAGCAACGGTGAGGAACTGTGGCGCAAGTACAGCGAGGGCAAGGGATTCCTGGGCCACCCCGAGAGCTACTGGGACCGGGTCATCGTCTCGGGCAACCGGGTCATCGACCAGCGGGGTCCGGGCAAGGCGTACAACATCCTCACCGGTGAACCGATCCTGCGTCGCGATCCGATCACCGGCAAAGACGTGCCATGGGAATTCACCAAGAGCGGTCACCATTGCAATTACGCCATCGCCAGTCCGCACCTGGTCACGTTCCGGGCGGCCTCGGCCGGTTTCACCGACGTGGAAAGCGGCAACACGGCCCGGTTGCAGGGATTCCGATCGGGATGCCGCAACAGCCTGATCCCGGCCAACGGAGTGCTCAATGCTCCCAACTTTGCCCACGGCTGTGTCTGTGGCTACTCGTTGTTCACCTCGTTGGCCTTCACCCATGTGCCCCGGGCCGAGATGTGGTCCTACAGTGCACTGAAGGCACCGGAAACATCGGTCAAGCGACTCGGAGTGAATCTCGGTGCCCCCGGCGACCGCATGTCGCCCGACGGGACACTGTGGCTGGATTATCCCAGCGTCGGAGGCGCCTCGCCTGACGTTCGAATCACGGCCAAGGGACCGTCACGGACTTTCCGTCAACATTCCTCGCTGGTTACGGCCAGGGACCATGACTGGGTCGCTTCGTCAGGAGTCACTGGACTGCAGACCCTGACCATCCGGCTCGACAAGAATGCCAAGACACCGCGGGCCTACACCGTGCGACTCCATTTCTGTGAACCCGAAAACCTGAAGGCAGGACAACGGGTCTTCGATGTTCGGCTGGGAGGAAAATCGGTTCTCGAGGAATTCGACGTGGTCGCCACGACTGGCGTCCGTCGCAAGGCGATTGTCCGAGAATTCAAGAAAGTGTCAGCGACAACCGAATTGACCATCGACCTGGTCGCTCGCACCGGCATTCCAATTCTCAACGGTGTGGAGATCGTCGCCGAGGACTAGAATCGGGAATGGCCAATCGACCGATTGGCAAGCTAGACTGGTTGGACCGGGTCCGGAAACAAACACGGTTCTGGTCCGTTGCCCGTCAGTCGATTCCCACAACGAATGCTCATCATGAACCGTCCCAGTCGACTTCTCACTTGGCTGCCGGTCCTGGCCACCACGATCGGCTTGGCCACGCTCGCCTCCTCCTCCGCCCAGGACGCCTCCGCGCCGGCCAAGAGCCTGCTCTATCCCCTGGACGTCTCGGTTGCCGCCGATGCCAAGACCCTGTACCTGGTCGACCGCAAGTTGCCGGGACTGTGGAAGGCCACGGCGACGGGAAAACTGGAAGTGTTCTTCCAGGCCAGCAAGAAGTTTCGTACGCCACTGAACGCGGTCCGCTGTATTGCTGGCGACGGCAAGGGAGGGCTGCTGGTGGGAGATTCGGGAACTCGCGAGGTCTACCGCTTCTCGGCCGACGGCAAATCAACACCACTCACCAAGGGCGGCATCGGCATCGCGATGGGAATCGCCACCAGCAGTGACGGCACCATCTTTGTCAGCGACCTGGAACTGCAGCGAATCTGGTCGGTCCCTGCCGCCGGCGGTGAACCCAAGGAATTCGCGGTGCTCCCAGCACCACGAGGGATGACCTTCGACAAGACTGGACAATTGTGGGTGGTCTCGGGAGGACCCAGGAACCAACTGGTCAAGATTGCCCCCGATGGCAAGATCACCCCGGTGGTCAAGGATCGCACCTTCATTTATCCCAACGATGTCGCGATCGCCAAGGATGGCACTGCCTATGTCAGCGATGGGTACGCCGACTGCATCTGGAAAGTGACCGCCGACGGCAAGCCCGTCAAATGGGTCAGTGGCAAACCGCTCGACAATCCCGTCGGACTCGATTGGCAAGGACCCAATCT
>PBOU01000009.1 GCA_002724415.1 Planctomycetaceae bacterium | reverse complement strand
CCCGGAAACGCGGGCATGTCGCTGATCTGCACCCGGTAGGTGGCTCCAACCAACAAGCCAACTGTGTGTGGCGCCGCGGCTGTGACCGCACCATTGGAACCCTGCCCGGCGGAAAACCACGTCACCCGTCCACCGCCACTCGGCCCGGTGTTGGCCAGTCGCACCTACACCGGCTGGAAATACGGCACGTGGGATGGTCCGGACCGGCCCGCCTGGGCCGACAGGCGTCCAACCAGACCCGGAGTCATCCGAGCGTTGAGCGGCTGATAGACGTTCTGGCTCAACCGTGACTGGGCAGATGCCGGCGATGTCAATGACAGCAACAACACCGCCACCATGGCCGGGAACGTCACAACTGTCGGCAATGAACCCTGGAACATGGCAGGTGAAATCACAGCTGCTGGGGTGCGAAATGGAATATCCGGGAGCGACATGGCCTCGCTCGCCTGGAAGAGCGACCCGTCACTCCACACTTGGTCGCTCCCCCCGTCAGCGGCACTCACTACTGCCCAGGATTCGACCACGCCGGCCGACTCAGCGTTCCCGGTGCAAAGGTCGGGTGTTTCTCGGTGTAAATCACCTCCGAGACGGGCTTGGGCATCCGAATGCCCGGCTCGTGTTTGACCACCACCCGGAAATCCTTCACCGGATCATGCCGCTCGACAGGCGTGTTGTTCTTGACCGTGTAGCTCTGCAAGCCAGCCGGACCACCCAGGGGCAGGTGAGCTGGCCCCGGCAGCCCGATCGGCGTTGGAGTTATTGGCATCCCCCACTGGGGAGTGCCACCGGTACCGGCGACCGGGTTGATCCCCGGCATACCGGGACCACCCGGACGGCCCATCAACATTGGCCCGGGGATGCCGGGCATCCCCTGGTCCATGATCGCAATCGGCGTCGGAGCGACGAATTGTCCCTTGGCCCCATCAGGTCCCACGACGGCCTGGAAGGCCACCGGCTGGATCCCACCGGGTCCGAGCATCGCCGCACCACCGGCCGGACCGGGACCACTGTTGGCCGTCTCCAGGTCCATGTTCCCGACTCGCAACACCACCATGATCGTGCCGCGGCGATCGGCCTCAGACACCGGGTCGACACCCGGATCCAGCCGCGTGGAGACCAACATCTCGACGCCCGCCACCGCCAGTTCCTGGTGCTGAGGATCCGGCAGATAGATCACCTTGGTCACGAAGTTGTTGCTCTCAATCTGGTCCAGGTCCTCATCGGTCAATTCCAGCGGGACACTGTTGTGCGCCAGGTAGGCATCCGTGTTGGCGTGAGCCGGATAGACCTGCATCGTCGGATAGAGCGTCATGCCCTCCCGGCCCGCTATCTCGGTCAACTTCAACCGGTAGGTGGCTCCCTGGACAAAGTCGTATGTCGTGGGAGTCACTCGCTGGTTGTCGGCGTACGCAGGTCCAGCCTTCCAACCAATCTTCATCCCCACCGGGCGGATGAAACGGAGTTGAGTCCGCCGGGTGGAAAACGAACGGTTTGTCCCTCCCGGTTGCATCATCGGCAGCACGCCCGGCCCCGGTCCATCGACCATCGGCCCGGGCCGTTGCAATGCGTGAGCCGGCGGAGCGTGAAAATCACCGCTGTCGCCGAAACTGCGACCGTCCACGTGGCAACCCACGCAAACGACCAGAAATGTACCCAGTGCCAGGAAGTAGTATTTCATTGTAGAGTCCTCTTGACTCTCCCGATTCCCATCGACGGGTTCGACAGGTTGTCCCTAGAATGGTCCAGAACCGATTTGGTCACCCGGTCGCCTCAATCATTCGGTCCAACATCCCACAAGAATCTCGATCGCTGTTGACGACCAGACTCCACCTGTGGTTTCGACCGTTTGTGGTCCGGATCTTTGGCAATTTCCGTATTTTCCGGACAACATGAAGATGCCACCCAGATTCTCTAATCGGCACAACGAGACAACTCGCATGCCCAATCACCTGAATTTCCGACACTCCCAACTGGTCCTGTTGGCCCTGGTGATCGCCGGCACTCTGGTGACTGACCCCGCCGGGCTGCTGGCGCAGGACAAGAAAACAGCCGCAAAAAAAACCGAGCCGGCCAAAAAGGCCGACAAGACAGCCACCAAGACCACCAGGCGGCAACGTCCAGCCGATGCGCTTCGCGAAGCCCGAGGGAAACTCAAGACACTGATTCCCTTCCAGGCGGAAATTGTCGAGACCGTGGTGGTGCGTGGAAAAAAATTCCGTGCCACCGGCAAGTACATGCAGGGACAAGGGAACAAGTTACGGCTCGAGTTCGATCTCGAGGTCGGCCGCACCAAGGGAGCACTGGTGCAGGTCTGTGATGGCACCACACTCTACACGCAACAAAAAATCGGCGTCGCCGTGCAGGCCACCAAGAGGGATGTGCCCCGCATCCTCAATGAACTCAAACGGATGTCCTCGGGGCCACGACCACGCCCTGGTGAATTCGAAGCCGATCTCGGGCTGGGAGGCCTCGCCGCACTGCTGGAATCGCTCGACCAGTCAATGAGTTTCATCCGACAGCGTGAACAGACGTTCCAGAAACGCCCCTTTGTCATCATCGAGGGCACCTGGAACGCCACGTTCCTTGAGAAACTCACCGACGACGACCAGGCCGATGACGCTGGATTGCCCGAATATGTGCCCGACCGGGTGAGGGTATACATCGACAAGACCACCCGCTTTCCGCATCGCATCGTTTACCTGAAAAAGGCCACGGGCCAAAAAGTCTTGCGACCGATGGTGAGCCTCGAATTTCGCAACGTCCAGGTCAACGCCCCATTGACGGATGCGTCGTTCGTGTTCAAGCCTGACCCGAGTGTCCGTGTCCAGGACGTCACCAACGCGTTCATCCAGCAGATCAAGCAACAGGTTCAGTCGGGTGGAGCAGCGGCCAGTGGAGAATCCGGACGGACCGGCAACTCGCCATCGCCACGCTAGGAACGCCCCTCATGACCAACGTCCCGGGATCCGGTGTCGTCCGGGGTCAAGCCCTCCCCGGTTGGATCGCTTCGATCGCGATTCACCTGCTGTTCCTGTCCGCCTGCGCCATTGGACTCCAGAGCTGCCAGGAAACTGCCGGGGAGGACGGTGCCGGTGAGTTCCGGGACGTGGGACTGGTTGTCAAATCGAAAACAGCCAACTCGGCCGAGGCCGAAAAAAACACCGCCACTCCTTCAACCACCCCTCCCCAGGAGAATCCAGCGACCGCCGAAGCCAAAGACCGCACGAGTCCCACAGTCGACGCACTACTGAATCTGCCCGAAGCGGTTTCACCACAGATACTGGGTCCGGGGGCCCGGACGCCCTCCTCGCCGCTGGCCAATCCGTCTCAGTTGCTGCCCGGTACTGCAGTCAAACGGATCCAACCGCTGGCGGGACTCAAGAAGGGAGAAACCCAGTTCCTGGGCATCCGCGACCAGGGCACCCGCTTCGTCTATGTGCTGGACCGTTCCGGAAGCATGGACCAGGAACACGCGTTGGAAGTGGCAAAGGCCGAACTGGTGACCAGCCTGCAACACCTCGATGAAACCCAGCAGTTCCAAGTCATTTTCTACAATGTGCAACATCGACTGCTGACCCTGGGTGGTCGTGAGACCCTGCACCGGGCCACGGACATCAACAAGACCCTGGCCCGGCAGCAAATTGCCCGCGTGACCCCCGATGGCGGAACATTTCACTACCCCGCCCTGGCCAAGGCCCTGTCATTCGAACCCGAGGTGATCTACTTCCTGACCGATGCCGACGCGAATTCGGCAATTCACCCCGGAGACATGGAGCGACTGCTCCGCCGCAATCGCGGCCGCACACGCATCCACACGATAAAATTCGGACTCGGAGCCGAATTGACCACCAATCACTACGTCAAGAAACTCGCCCTCCAAAACGGCGGACGGTCCCGCTACCGTGACATCAAGACCTTCTCTTCTCTCCCACGCCTTCGCTGAACGATCGCGACACCGCCGGACCCGGGTCACCGTGTGGCCCCTCGTCCTCATGGCCGTCACGCTCGGAACGGGACGATTGCCCGCGCAGGGTCGTGATCGCGTGGTGGTCCGCCAGCCCGATGGACGTGGACAACTCGCCCACGTGGGCGAGATCACCGAATACGACGCACTCGTCCTGGTGATCAAGGCTCGGGGACGGTCCGCCCCATGGCGAATTCTCGTCGAGCGGATCGTCTCGGTCAAAACCGTCCGGACCCCGCCCCACCAGGCCGCACTGAAACACCTCAAGCGTGGCGAGATCACTCTCGCCGAGCGATCGTTTCAACAAGCCCTCAACCAGGCACCTCGTGCCTGGGTTCGCCGAGAACTTCTCGCCGGACTCGTCCGCTGCTCCCTGCATTCGGGCGACTACCGCCGGGCCGGTTCGCACTTTCTGAATCTCTCCGAGAGCACCTCCAAGTCTCGGCATTTTTCACTGGTGCCGCTGGACTGGAGAATCCGGGGAACCGCCGATGCCGCCGTGGCCAGCGAGGCCAGGGCCTGGCGAGGCCGGGCCGGGGACGTCGCCAAGTTGCTGGCAGCCAGCCACTTGCTCAGAGACACGACGTACTCCCAGGAAGCCGAAACACAACTCCGCCGGTTGCGAATTTCGACCGATCCCCGTGTCAGGAAACTCGCCGTCGCACAGTGCTGGCGAGCCGACATCAAGAACAAGAAGCCAACTCCCCGCCAACTGGACACCTGGACCCGGCATATCCACTCCCTCCCAATGGACTTACGAGGTGGCCCGTGGTACGTGATCGGCCTGGCCCGATTCAGACGCCAGCAACTTGAGCCAGCAGCCAGTGCCCTGATGTGGACATCCCTCGTCTTCGAGGATGACCGGTTCCTGGCGGCTCACGCCACGCAAGTCGCCGCTGACGCCCTGTTGAGTGACAACCAGACGGACGCGGCCGAAACGCTCTACCGGGATCTGCGCCAACGCTTCGCCGGAACGCCCGCCGCCAGGGAATCGGCCATCCCCCGACCCAATGCCCCGCGAACGAAACGCAACTCTCCATGATCGAACAACGTTCTCGACAAGTCGGACTCCCGTTGCTGTTGGCCATGCTGTTGTGGCACGGCCCCGGTTCGGCCGAAGCCCAATTGCCCGCCGNNACCCAACCCGCCGGGACCCAACCCGCCGAGNCNNNACCCGCCGNGACCCAACCCGCCGANACGGAGCCGGTCGGAACCCANCCAGTCGAGACACAGCCCACCGACGGCATGACACTCAAGCAATTGCTTCGTGCTGGTGGCACCATCGGGCTGGTGATCCTGGGATTGTCGATGGCCATGGTCGCCCTGATCGTCGAACACATGTTGACGATCCGCCGCAAATCCCTGATGCCCGACGGCCTGGCCGATTCGGTTTCCTCACTGGTGGCCACCGGCCGATTTTCTGATGCCGAGCGACTGTGCCGTGAACGACACAGTTTCCTGGGATCGGTTCTGGCCGAGGGACTGGCCGAGGCTCCACTGGNATACGCGGCCGTCGAAAAATCCATGGAAGACGCCAGCGCCGAACAGTCGGCNCGCCTGTTCCGCAAGATCGAGTACTTGTCGGTCATCGGCACCATCGCCCCGATGCTGGGACTGCTGGGGACCGTCTGGGGCATGATCGTCGCGTTCCAGGAATTCGCCACCAAGCTCAACCCGCCTGTCAGTGAACTCGCACCCGGGATCTACCAAGCGCTGGTCACCACGCTGATGGGACTGGGTGTGGCCGTTCCGGCATTGGCTGCTTTCGCTATCTTTCGGAACCGGATCGATGAACTGGTGGCCGAAGCGAGTTTGACGGCCGAACACGCCTGGGCGGGGTTCAAGCGAGCCAGCCTTGGGTTGGCCGGTGGTCAAACCCGCCCACAGGCCAGTGGCGGCAAGTCCCAGTCGGATCGGCGACGGGAACGACGCGTGCCACCGGTTGCGATCGAACGGCCCGAGGAGCCCTCGACATGAGAATACCCATCCGCGCGAGGCGGCTGGGTGTTGCACTGAACCTCACGCCGTTGATCGACATCGTCTTCCTGCTGGTCATTTTTTTCCTGGTCGCCAGCCACGCGGCACGAACCGAATCAACCGAACCGGTGGAATTGCCGCTGGCCAGCCAGGTCGATGATGGCCAGGCCGAGGTGCCACGCCGGCTGGTGGTGACCGTCACCGCCGACCAGGTGCTGCACGTTGGTGGCCGCATCGTCACACTGGACCAGGTCGCCGATCTGCTGGCCGAAGCCGAAACCGAAAAACAGGACGGCGCATACGAAGTCCGTATCCGGGGTGACCGCCGGGTTCCGTTTCATGTCGTCGAACCACTGATGATCGCCTGCGCCCAGGCTGGCATCACGCGGATCGGCTACGCCGTACTTCCCGAATGATCTCACCCAATCTGGATTGTCCACGACACCCGGTGCCTGGAAACCCATGAGAGTTCCCTCGACCCATTTCCACCGGCAGCGCGATGACAGCCAGGCCATGACGCCGCTGATTGACGTCGTGTTCCTGCTGCTGATCTTTTTCGTGTGCGCCTCGACCGACCAGGTGCGAGAAAGCCTGTTGCCCACGGAACTTTCCGGGGGCGCGATCGAGGCCTCCCAATCGGTCCCCGGGCCGCGGCCGTTGGGCGAGGCGTGGGTGCGGGTCCTGTCTCCCAACAACACCGGAGATGGTCTACGAATCGAGGTCGAAGGACGATTGTTTTCCGGTCCCGATCGTCACCGCCTGCTTTCGAGATTCCTCAAAACACTGGCCCAAACCGCGCCCGAACTGCCGGTGATCCTGGACATTGAGCCGGAGGTTCCCCTTGGTGAAGCGTTGGCCACCTACGACGCGGCGCGGGCGGCTGATTTCCAGGCCATTCACTTCGCCATCGCTGCTCCGACGACCAACACCACCGTCCCGGCGACCGCTCGGTAAATACCTACCAGCCACCGGTCTCCCGTTCTCTTGAAGTCCCCGAACCCATCTGGCATAGTTCAGCCTTTGGCCGGAGTCCACGTGGGTTCCAGTCTCGAGTTGTGACGTTCCGGGTCCCGTTTGTGGCTCCGTCGATCTCGACGCATTGTCGCGTCTTGTGTTGCGGGGTGCACCGGGCCTGTATGCGATGATCAACCCGGCAGGACGCCGGGAATTTGGATACCATGATGATCCCGACGCTGGCCGAAACCGCCACGACGATCCAGTCCACTCTAGAAGAGTGGGACGTGCTCACCGAAAGCGGGGCCATGTTTCTGGCCGCGGTGATTCACGTCGCACTGGTTGCCGGTTTCTTTGGCCTGCCAGCGGGCATCTTCATCTGGGCCGAGCGGAAGGTCTCGGGCCGAATCCAGGACCGGCTCGGCCCCACCCGGGTCGGAGGCAAGTTCGGCTGGCTTCAGGCACTCGCCGATGGCGGAAAACTGGTCCAGAAGGAAGATCTTGTCCCGGCCGATGCGGACGGGCCGCTTTTCCGAGTCGCTCCCTACGTGGTCGTCGTGAGTTCCCTGGCAGCCCTGATGTTCCTGCCCTTCTCCGACGGATGGATCGCCGTCAGCCTCGACATCGGGCTGTACGTGATGCTCGCGGTGATGTCGCTAGAGGTGATCGGAGTGATCCTGGCCGGGTACGCCAGCGGCTCGAAGTGGGCGTTGTTCGGCGGCATGCGGGAAGCCGCACAAATGGTCAGCTACGAGATTCCCATGTCCATCTGCGTGGTGATTCCCATCGTCACGGCCGGCTCGTTGAACCTCAACGAAATCGGTGCCATGCAGAGCGGATGGTTCGGCAACTGGATTCTCCTGAACGACCCGTTCACCTTCATCGCCTTCTTCGTCTACTTCGTCTGTGCCACGGCCAGTTGCAAACGGGCTCCCTTCGATCTGGCCGAGGCCGAGAGTGAACTCGTGGCCGGGTTCCTGACCGAGTACAGCGGTTTCCGCTGGAGCTTCTTCTTCCTGGCCGAGTACGCCAGCATGTTCACGGTGTGTGGAATCGCCGTGCTGTTGTTCCTGGGAGGCTGGCACACCGGCATCCCGGGCCTCGACGGCCTCCTCAACGGTCCCCGTGACGGTTCCGGCGGCTTTGTCTTCAACTGGCTAGCCAACTTGCTGGGATTTGGTGTGTTCTTTGGCAAGGCGTCGTTGCTGGTCTGCGTGCAGATCTGGATCCGCTGGACACTGCCCCGGCTGCGAATCGACCAGGTGATGATGACCTGCTTGAAGTACCTGGTGCCCATCAGTTGCGTGCTGTTCCTGGGTGCTGTGATCTGGCCCCTGGCCCTCTCGGTCACCGGCCGCACCACCTGGGGCGATCCAGCCGGCAACCGCGCCGCCCCCACACTGAGACTGGAATCCAGCACCACGCCGGATTCCACACCGGGACCACTGGCCGCCTCCAACAGGGAGACCGCGCCGTGACCGAACAAACACTCTTCTGGATCTTTGCGATCCTGGCCGGCGGAGGGGCGATTGGGGTGGTGATCCTGCAGGACATCGTCCGCATGGCCTTTTCGCTGATCATTTCGCTGGGATCCACCGCCGGCCTGTTCTTCCTGCTCGGGGCCGACTTCGTCGCTGCCACGCAATTGCTCGTCTATGTCGGTGGCACCCTGGTGCTGTTGATCTTCGGTGTGATGCTGACGGCCAGTGGCCCGTTCCAACGGATCAAGATGTCCGCGGGCGAGACTTTCCTGGGAGCGGCCGTCGGACTGTTGTTCTTTTCGGTCATCGCCTTCACCGTCATCGACGTCAACTGGGAAGCCACCAACGCGCGTCAGGTGGCCACCACTCCCGGTGACGAAACCGGCAACACCTCGCGGGCCATCGGCCTGCGGCTGGTCGGAATTTCAGCCGACACCAATATCGGCATGGACACCAAGAGAAACAGCCGGGCAGGTTACCTGCTGCCATTCGAGATCGTCTCGGTTCACCTGCTGGTTGTCCTGGTCGGAGCCGCGTACCTGGCCCGGGCCAAGAGGCAAGAGTCGTCTCAATCAAGCCAGGAGAACGTCTAGCCGATGGAAATCTCCCTGACCCATTACCTGATAATCGGCGCCGTGATGTTCGTCTGTGGCGTGGTCTGCATGGCCACCAAGCGAAACGGTATTGCAGTGCTGATGGGCGTCGAACTGGTCCTCAACGGGGCCAACGTCAACTTCGTCGCATTTGCCCGGTACACCAACCTTGGACTCGACGGCCAGATCTTTTCGCTGTTTGTCATCGTCCTGGCTGCCGCGGAGGCCGCCGTCGCGCTGGCGATCGCTTTGAACTTCTACAACAACCACCAGACTATTGACGTCGACCGGGGCAACAAGTTGCGAGGCTGATCGCAGCTTTCCACCTGCCCCCTGACAACAACGACTATTCCGGAATCACGATGGACATCAAGGCCTGCCTGCTGAGCACCGCGTGGCTGCTGCCTCTCGTCGGCTTTGCCGTCGAGATCTTTGGTGGCTACTGGTCTCATCACGTACGAGGAGGTCGCTTCAAGTCTCGACTGCCCGCATACATCGCCGTTGGCTGTATCGGCAGCGGATTCCTGCTCAGCCTCTCGGCACTGCTGATGGGAATCTCCGATTTCGATCTCTCGCTGTGGGACTCTTCGGACCACCACGGCTCAGCAGAACACGCCAGCCACTTTTCAGTCGCCGACAAACCAGACCCCCACGCTGCAGACCCCCACGCTGCAGACCCCCACGCTGCAGACCCCCACGCTGCGGACAGCCACGCTGCGGACAGCCAGAGCAAGCCCAAGTATGTCAGTGGCCGGCTCTACGAACTGGCCCGCTTCGGCAACCTGCAGATTGCCATCGACTACTACATCGACAGTCTGACATTGGTGATGTTCACCATGGTCACACTGATCGCCACCTGCATCCATGTCTTCGCGATCGGGTACATGGACGATGAACGCGAAGAGGATCATGTCGATCACGAGGTGCACATGGCCGACGGGTCACACCTGCATCGTCCCGGTCGATTTTATCGATTCTTCGCCTATCTCTCACTGTTTTGCTTCTCGATGCTGGGCCTGGTTCTGGCTGGCAACACCTTCATGGTGTTTGCTTTCTGGGAACTGGTCGGCATCTGCAGTTACTTGCTGATCGGCTTCTACGTCGAGCGTCACTCGGCCTCGACCGCGGCCAACAAGGCCTTCATCGTCAACCGTGTCGGCGACTTCGGGTTCATCATCGGCCTGATGATCCTGGCCACCCACTTTGGGACCTTCAGTTTCTCGTCCTACAACGACCACGTGGACACCCAACAGCCTCCCGGCCTGTTCGAGATGGCCCGGGACGGCAACGGCGGAGTGAATGTCCAAGAGGGTGAAGAGGGTGGCCGTGTCGTCAAGTTCCAGCAGGCCCACGGATCACACACTTCGGTTCCTTACTGGCTGATGGTCACGGCCGGGCTGGGGATTTTTGCCGGGTGCATTGGCAAAAGCGCCCAGTTCCCACTGCAGACGTGGCTGCCGGACGCCATGGAGGGACCCACACCTGTTTCAGCACTGGTCCACTCGGCGACGATGGTCGCCGCCGGGGTCTACCTGGCCGGAAGATTCTTTCCGGTCTTCTTGCCCGAGGTCCTGCTGACAATCGCCTACACCGGCGCCATCACGTTGTTCGTGGCAGCCACGATCGCGGTGGTGGCCACCGACATCAAGCGGGTGCTGGCCTACTCGACCATCAGCCAACTCGGTTACATGATGCTGGCCATCGGACTGGGCGGATGGATTGCCGGGCTGTTCCACCTGGTCACCCACGCGTTCTTCAAATCACTGATGTTCCTGGCCTCCGGCAGCGTGATCGTCGGTTGCCACCACGAGCAGGAAATGCCTCGCATGGGCGGCCTGCGGAAGAAGATGCCGATCACCGCCTACACGATGCTGGTCGGCGTGATCGCGATCTGTGGACTGGCCATCCCGCTCCACTGGATCTTCCACCTCTTCGGCTCGGAAACGGGCCCCGGATTCGACATCGCTTTCTCCGGGTATCACTCCAAGGATGCGATCGTGGCCACGGCGATGACTTATGCCGGCCTCAACTCGGTCCACTCGCTGCTATTTTTGGCTCCATTGGTCACGGCTGGAATCACGGCCTTCTACATGTTTCGGCTCTGGTTCTACACCTTTGCCGGTGAACCGCGCGACCAGGAACTGCACGACCACTGCCACGAATCACCCCGGGTCATGACCGTCCCGTTGCTGATCCTGTCGTTCTTTGCCATCTTCGTTGCCGTCGGCGGCGAAAGTGGACCGCTGTACTCGCTGCTCAAGCAGGGTGGTCTCGAACAGGTGCAGGATGTCGCCGGTTCCGGAATCGTCTTGCCCAAGACCTCGCAGATCCACGACAACCATTTCAGTGCGGGTGTCCTGGCGCTGCTGGTGGCTGGCCTGGGTGCCCTGCTGGCCTACCTGATGTACTGCCGTCGCCGCCCCGACCCGGCCCTGATCAAGCGGCAATTCGCCGCGACCCACGAGTTCCTGGTCGAGAAGTGGCGATTCGATGAACTCTACGACGCGATGTTCGTCCGCCCGGTCCGTGTCGTCTCGACGTGGTTCGCCGGTTTCGACCGCAGCGTGCTCGACGGATTCCTCCACTGGATCGCCCGGACAGGCGTGACCATCTCCGGCTGGGATCGGCAAATCGACGAGCGAATCGTCGACCGGACGGTCGATTGGATGGCGGAAAAGACACAGGAAATTGGTCGGTCGTTGCGCGGTGTCCAGACCGGGCGGCTCCGCCAGTACGTCATGTTCATCGCCCTGGGCGTCGTCACGCTCTTCGTATTGATCTTCACACTCTTTCCCAACCAGACCTGATCAACGGCCTCTCCACCACGGGCAGTCCCCGACCAGGAAGCTGACAAGCCATGTTCGAACAACCATTCCTTCCGACCCTGATCATCTTCGCTCCCACCCTCGGCGCCCTCGCCCTTGTGTTGATGCCCAAGGACAACGAGGACTCGTTGAGATACACGGCGTTGGCCGTCACCGTGGCGACGTTCCTGCTGACCCTGATGCTGCTGCCCGGCTACGACATCTCCAATCCCGGCATGCAGTTCGAGGTCTCTCACGAATGGATCCCCAACTGGAACATCAATTACCAGTTGGGCCTGGATGGCATCAGCCTGCCGCTGGTGTTGCTGACCAGTTTCATCTCGCTGTGGGCCATGGTCGCCTCGTGGAGCATCACCAAGCAGATCAAGGGGTACCTGATCCTGTTCCTGTTGCTGGAAACGGGAATGCTGGGCGTCTTCATGGCAACCGACTTCTTCCTGTTCTACGTCTTCTGGGAAGTCATGCTGCTGCCGATGTACTTCCTGATCGGCATCTGGGGTGGACCTCGCAAGGAATACGCCGCGATCAAGTTCTTCCTGTTCACGCTCTTCGGCAGCGTGCTGATGCTGGTCGCCCTGCTGATGATCTACTTCAACAGCAGTGACCCGAACAACGGCGAGCACATCTTCGACCTGGTCAAGCTGGCAGCAGCGGCCCAGGGCGAGGGCGGGCTGCTGGGTGGCGACCTGCAACCGTGGGCCTTCTGGCTGCTGTTCATCGGCTTTGCCATCAAGGTCCCCAGTGTCCCGGTCCACACGTGGCTGCCCGATGCTCACGTCGAAGCTCCCACGCCGATCAGCATGATCCTGGCCGGCGTGCTGCTCAAAATGGGCGGTTACGGCATCCTGAGAATCGCGTTCCCACTCTGCCCGGAAGCGGTGTTCCAGGGCAGCACCGCCCTGGTGGCTATCGGGGTGATCAGCATCATCTACGGCGCTTTCGCGGCGATGGCCCAGACCGACTTCAAACGCCTGGTTGCCTACAGTTCGGTCAGCCACATGGGTTACGTCGTCCTGGGAATCGGTGTCGTCGGAGTCGCCTCTGCGGATGTCAGTTCCGACTACTGGCAGATGGGCATCAACGGAGCCATGTTCCAGATGCTCGGACACGGTGTGTCCTCGGCCGGCATGTTCTTCATGGTGGGAGTGGTCTACGACCGGGTCCACCACCGCAACATCAACGAATTCGGTGGCCTGGCCGGCAAGATGCCCCTGTACACGGGACTCTCGGCCGGAATCTTTTTCGCCGGCCTGGGACTGCCGGGACTCTGCGGTTTCATCGGCGAGGTCTTCGTCGTTCTCAGTGCCTGGGAGAACTATCCGATTGCGGCAGTCGTCGCCGCATCGGGCGTCATTCTCACGGCAGGTTACATCCTCTGGACTCTCCAGCGAGTCTTCCTCGGAGCCGAGTACAAGGGGCCACACGAGGAGGCCCTGACCCCGATGCTTGGCCGCGAGAAGGTCGTGGCCGGCGTGCTCCTGGTCTTTGCGATCATCCTGGGAGTCTTCCCCAACCTGATGTTCCAGTACATGGTTCCCTCGATCGAAAAACTCGCCAACGGGATGGCTGGCCGGATCGCCGGCCTCTGATTGCCCCGGGCTGAACACATTCCACTCAAACAACCCACTCAAACAAGTTCATGTTGCTCGCAACCATCAACGACCTGATCTCTAGCTTGCCGACGGAAGTCGGCAACGACGTGGGACTGTTCCTCCCGGAACTGGTGTTGTGCGGCACCATCGTGGCCCTGCTGCTGGGACGGTTGCTGGGCATTGACCGCAAGATGTCGAGCCATTGGATTGCCATGGCCGGCACGTTGATTGCCTTCGGGATCGCCTTCGGTGTTGTCTACAGCCGGGGAGCCGGTGCCTACCTCACTGGTGAGGAGGCCCAGATTTTCAGTGGCCTGCTGGTCAACGACGGCCTGACCGTCTTTTTCCGGCTGTTCCTGCTGGTCTTCCTGGTCCTGGTGATCGCGTTGACGGTTCTCAGCGGCATTTCCGACAGGGAAGACGGCCCGGACTTCTACACGCTGCTGGTCGGTGCCACCATTGGCATGATGCTGATGGCCTCGGCCAACCACCTGCTGATGCTGTTCATGGCGGTCGAAATGGCCAGTGTGCCCAGCTACGTGATGGTCGGTTTCTTCAAGGGCAAACGACTCAGCAGTGAAGCGGCTCTGAAATACGTTGTGTACGGAGCTGGTGCCGCTGGCGTGATGCTCTACGGCATCAGCCTGGTCGCGGGCATGCTCGGAACCGGGGACCTCAGCCTGGTTGCCAGCCGCCTCGGCGAACTGCTTTCGCCCCAGGGTGGCTCCATGTCACTGGCAACCGCCGAGGTCCGCACGATCATCCTGGGCGTGATGATGATCCTGGTCGGGCTGGCCTTCAAGCTCTCGCTGGTCCCGTTCCACTTCTGGTGCCCGGACGCGTTCGAAGGTGCCCCGGCCGAGGTGGGTGGCTTCCTCTCGGTGGCTTCCAAGGCGGCCGCCTTCGCACTGCTGATCCGTGTCGTCCACCAGTTGACCGGTTTCGGCCAGTTGGCCGTCCCCCTGGCCATTGGCCTGGGTGTCATCGCCGTGATCTCCTCGACCTTCGGCAACCTGGCTGCCTACTTCCAGACCAACATCAAGCGGATGCTGGCCTACTCGACCATCGCCCACGCCGGCTACATGCTCACCGGTGTCGCCGCGATGCTCGTGGCCCTGGCCAACGACAAACCATTGCTGGCGGCTGACTGTATCGAGGGCGTGTTGTTCTACCTGGCCGTCTACCTGTTCATGAACCTCGGGGCCTTCGCGGTTGTTGCCCTGATCCGCAACCAGGTCTACAGCGAGGAGATCGAAGACTACCGCGGCCTGAAGGGCCAGTGCCCCTGGCTGTGCGTGATGTTGGCCATCTGCCTCTTCAGCCTGGTCGGGTTGCCGCCACTGGGCGGGTTCGTCGCCAAGTTCTTCGTGCTGGCACCGGTCTGGGAAGCGGCATCCCTCCACTGGTCCATGGGAGTCCTGGTCGGCTTCGCACTGCTCAACACCGTCTTCAGCCTGTTCTACTACCTCAGGGTTCCGATGGCGATGTTCATCCAGGAACGGCCCGAAGGTGCCCGTGAGGCCCGGCCCGAAGCGACCGAACGAGCCTTCGTGGCCCTGTTGACCGTCCCGATCCTGCTACTGGGCATGTCACCCCTGATCGGCAAACTCAGCCAGGCTGCGGAGCAAGTCGCCCGCGACACGATCGAGGTTCCCGACGACGACACCGACACGGCCAACGTCTCCCCGGTCAACAAGCCCGCAACCAAGCCCGCAACCAAGCCCGCCACCAAGCCCGCAACCAAGCACTGATTCCAGGTCGGGCCGAACGGCCGACGACGGCAAACCCATGTCCAACGCAAACACAACCGCTGCACTGAACGACGCTCTGGCTGCCCTGACCAGCAGCCTGGTGCAATATTCCGGTGAGTGCGGTCCGTGGACCCAGTCGGATGACGACACCGAGTCAGCAGCCCTGGAACTGTTTCGTCGCCGACAACAACTCCAGGTCGCCCGGCTCATCGAATTGCTCGGGGATCGCGGCGCCACGGTCGAGCTCGGTCGTTTCCCGACCGAGTACACCGACCTGCATTTCGTTTCGCTCGAGAGCCTCTACCCCCGCCTGATCGCCAACCAGCAAGCGATCATCGAAACGCTCAAGAATTCCGCCGCCACCTGCCGTGAAGACGCCACGGCCGACGGCTTGCTGGCCGACGCGATTGCCGAGGAAGAGCGAACTCTCGAAGACCTCGGAACGCTCACGGCCGACTGAGCTGAGACCGGCGCCATGCGGCTCTTCGACACCCATTGCCATCTCGACGAGGAAGCCTTCGCCGACGACCTCCAGCAGGTCGTTGACCGGGCACTCCAGGAAGGGCTCATCGGACTGGCCTCCATCGGCATCACCGCCGCCACCAGCCAGGCCGCCGTCGAGTTGGCCGACCGTTTCGCAGCTGTCCACGCCGTCGTCGGCATCCAGCCCAACTATGTCGCCGAATCGACCGATGCCGACTGGGACACCATTCTTCAACTGGTCTCCGCCCCCGGTGTCGTCGCGGTCGGTGAAACCGGGTTGGACCGTTACTGGGATTACTCGCCGATTGACCAGCAGGCCGAGATGTTCCGCAGGCACATGCAGTTGGCCAGACAACACGACCTGCCGTTCGTGGTGCACTGTCGTGAGGCCGAAGCCGACGTGGTCGCCGAACTCGAGCGAGAGGCATCCAGCGGACCACTCAACGGCATCATGCATTCGTTTGCTGGTGACGCGGCGACGGCGACCCGCTGTGTCGAACTCGGCATGCACATCTCGCTGGCCGGAATGCTCACATTCAAGAAGAACGACCAGTTGCGTGCTGCCGCCGCCGAGGTGCCACTGGATCGGCTGCTGGTGGAAACCGATGCCCCCTATCTCGCGCCCATGCCTTTCCGGGGCAAGCGAAACGAGCCGGCATGGGTCCGACACACCGCCGAGTGCCTGGCCGAGGTGAAAGGAATCCCCGTCGAAGAACTCGCCGAGGCCACCACGGCCAACGCGTTGCGAGTTTTCGGACTCGAGTCGTCTTCGGGAGACTGTTGACGGTCCCGGCCTCACCCGGATGTGTCGTCCCGGTTCCCACAACTGCGTCGCGACCTCCTTCAACTGGCTCCAAGCAGGCTGTCAATTCTCGTGGTCGCGCGGTATCTTGTCGCGGTCTGGAAACAAGGTGATCCTCGCCGAATCCTGCCGGACGTGGGGAAAACACGGAGGTTTCTTTCCTTGCAGTGGCTCAAGCACGCTTTTGCAGTCGATCCGCCCGGTCCGGCCGAACCGACCGACGAGCAGAGACTGGCCATTGACCGCGTGGTCGAGGAGGTCGTCCGTCGAGGACTCGCCACTCCCACCCTGATCGCGCTGGAGATGGGGCGGCCACTGAATTTCCTCGGATCCCAGGCCCTCCATTTCTTCAGCCCGTTTTTATCGGTCTTCGCCAATACCAGCGGATACCGCCATTTCGCCAAGTTCCTGGAACTCCGTGGCTCCATTCCCTTTATCTGCGACGCCATCGAAGAGCGACTCCAGACCAACGACACACCGTCCTCCCAAGCAGCCACTTCAGCCGCCCAGGAGATCCGTTCCGAGACGGACTGAAGGCCCACACGGATGACCACGCCTGAATCGATCACCTCTGCCCACGACGCCGCGTCCACACCGTTGGACCCGTCGTCGATCAACGTGATCCTGGCAACCGATTGTGGCAGCACCACGACCAAGGCAATCCTGATCGAGAAGGTCGACGGCGAGTACCGCCAGACGTACCGGGGCGAGGCCCCAACAACCGTCGAGGAGCCCGCAGCCGATGTGACCATGGGCGTGGTCAACTCGGTCACCGAGGTCGGGGAACTGGCCGGACGGAAACTGATTGGTGACGACGGACAGGTGATCCGCCCGGCCAGCGATGGGCAAGGTTGCGACATCTACATCTCGACCTCCAGTGCCGGAGGTGGGCTGCAGATGATGGTGGCCGGCGTGGTCCGTGAAATGACCGCGGCCAGCGCCAAGCGGGCGGCACTGGGAGCCGGGGCGATCGTGATGGACACCATCGCCACCAACGACAAGCGACTGCCTCACGAACAGATCCAGCGGATCCGTGAACTGCGTCCGGACATGATCCTGATCTCAGGCGGTACCGACGGCGGCACCACCCAGCACGTCGTGCAGATTGCCGAAATGGTCGCTCCGGCCAAGCCACAACCCCGGTTCGGCGCCGAATACCGGATGCCGGTCATTTTCGCCGGCAACACCGATGCCCGCGACGCGATCACTGACACCTTCGACGACAGCGTCGAACTCTCACTGGTCGACAACCTGCGACCAACCATGGAGCAGGAAAATCTGGCACCAGCCCGCGACGCAATCCACGACCTGTTCCTCGAACACGTGATGGCCCACGCGCCCGGTTACGACAAGCTGATTTCCTGGACCGACTCGCCGATCATGCCCACCCCCGGAGCCGTGGGCAACATCCTGCAACAGATCGCCGAACAGAGAAACGTCAACGCGGTCGGCGTGGATATTGGTGGAGCCACCACCGACGTGTTCAGCGTGTTCGAGGGCACATTCAACCGCACCGTCAGCGCCAACCTCGGCATGAGTTATTCGATCTCCAACGTCTGTGCCGAGGCCACGCTGCCGAGCATCTTGCAGTGGGTGCCGCTGGACATGGATGAGCGGGAACTGCGCAACCGGGTCAAGAACAAGATGATTCGGCCGACCACGATCCCCCAGACGCTCGAGTCCCTGCTTTTCGAACAGGCGGTGGCCCGAGAAGCGTTGAGACTGGCCTACGAGCAGCACAAGGACTTCGCAACGACCCTCAAGGGCGTGCAACAACAACGAACTGTTGGCGACACGTTCAGCCAACAAGCCAGCGGACAGACAATTGTCAACAACATGACGCTCGACCTGCTGGTGGCCTCCGGCGGAGTCCTCTCGCATGCTCCTCGCATGTCCCAGACCGCCGCGATGCTTGTGGATGCTTTTCAGCCCGAAGGAATCACCACGCTCGCCAAGGACAGCATCTTCATGATGCCGCACCTGGGTGTTCTCTCTCAGGTCCATCCCGAGGCCGCAGTCCAGGTGTTTGAACGAGACTGCCTGGTTTACCTGGGCACGTGTGTCGCCCCGGCGGGGATAGGCAAGCCGGGCAAGCCCTGTTTCAAATACCAGATCACCGGGGACGAGATCAGTGAAAACGGCCAGGTTCTCTTCGGTGAACTGAAACTGTTGCCCCTGGCCGATGGCGCAAAGGCAACCGCCACGATTGAACCCGCCAAGGGATTCGACGCCGGCGAGGGACCCGGAAAACGAATTGAACGAGAGATCCGTGGTGGCACTGTCGGTGTGCTTCTGGATGGGCGAGGTCGGCCACTGAAACTGCCCAAGGATCGAGACGCGTGCCGGGAGGCGGTCATGACGTGGAACCAGGTCCAGGGACTGGCGGAACTGAATTAATGGCCCACGCATACACACCCGGACTGATGGTCACGCCGTGGACACGTCATCGTGTACGGAGAATCCTGCCGATCCCCGGCGAAGTCAAGAAGAGCGTCGGGGACACCGTCGCTGCCACCGACGTGGTTGCCGAGACGTTCATGCCGGGCAACGTCATCCCGATCAATGTCGCGAACTTGCTCTCCATGCCTCCCGGTGACATTCCCGACTGCATGCTCAAAAAGGTCGGCGACCCGGTTGAAGTCGACGATCCGCTTGCCGAGACACCGGGAATCTTCGGCTTCTTCAAAGCGGTGTGTCGCTCTCAGGCAAGCGGAACCATCGAAACCATTTCGCCTGTCACCGGCCAGGTGATCGTCCGTGGCACACCTCTGCCGGTCCAGGTCACCGCGTACTTGAGCGGAGAGGTTGTCGAGGTGATCCCCAACGAAGGTGTCTTGATTGAAACCGACACCGCGTTCGTCCAGGGAATCTTTGGTATCGGCGGTGAAACAAACGGACCGATCGTGCTGGCCTGCGATTCACCCGACCAGGAACTGACCCCCGATAAAATCACACAGGAAATGGCCGGCGCAGTCGTGATCGGTGGCGGCCGGATGACGGGTGAGGCTGTGAAACGTGCGATCCAGGTCGGATGTGCCGCAGTTGTTTCCGGTGGGCTGGACGATGCAGACCTTCGAGAAATCCTTGGTTACGACCTCGGGGTCGCGATCACCGGCTCCGAAACCATCGGTGTCACCCTGGTTGTCACCGAAGGCTTCGGAGAGATCGCGATGGCCGATCGGACGTTTCAGCTTCTGAGTGATCGCCAGGGATTGGAGGCATCCGTCAACGGCACCACCCAGATTCGCGCCGGTGTCATGCGGCCAGAAATCGTGATCCCTGACAACTCAGGGGAACACGTCCAAGAGACGCACGGAAACCGACCGATCGGTTTGCTGGAAGCTGGCACATCGATTCGAGTCATCCGGGATCCCTACTTTGGCGCAATCGGCACTGTGGTCGACCTGCCATCTGAACCCCAGGAATTGGACTCGGGATCACTGGCCCGGGTGCTCTCAGTGGAAAACGCTGCGGGAGAACGATTCGTTGTTCCTCGTGCCAACGTCGAGTTGATCGAAGGATAAAGAGCAATGCGCGTACACGTCCTGCCGAGTGCATTGGTGATCGCTGCTGCCCTCCTGTTGGTGGCGCCCGCTTTCGCTGCCCCCCCGGGCCCTCCAGAAAACGTCACGGCCATTGACCGTCCTGACGACGCCGGTTCAACAATCGAGTTGACCTGGACGCCGTCGACGACATCCCCTGCCGATGCGCAACCCGTCATCCAGTACGTGATTCTCCGGAAAACTGGAGAGAATGAATTCAAGGAAATCCAGGCCATCGCTGCCACCGAGTCGATGTTCAACGACACCGGTTGTGAGAACGGTGTCGAGTACTTGTACTCTGTCATCGCAGTGGCTTCCGACGGTACCAGGTCAACGCCAGCGACAACCGAGACACCCGCGATCGCCTCAACCCAGTACTTCGATGGCAAACGGGGTTGGTTCGTCGTGATCCTGCTGTTGATCACCTGCGCGATCGTCTACTTCATCAATCTCGCTCGCCGTGGCCACGAACTGAAGATCCGGAAAATCACCGGGCTTGAGGCGGTCAATGAGGCCGTCGGGCGGGCCACGGAAATGGGACGCAGTTGTCTGTTTATTCCCGGCATCCTGGATATCAACGACATCCAGACTGTTGCCGGAATCACCGTATTGTCTCGCGTGGCCGGCCTGGCAGCCGAATACGATGCCACGCTCGAGGTGCCCACATCCCGATCCCTGGTGATGACCACGGCCCGCGAGACCGTCGAAGCCGCCTACCTGGCAGCGGGACGACCGGATGCATACCGGGAAGACAACATCTACTACCTGACCGATGAGCAGTTTGGTTATGTCGCCGGGGTCACGGGAACAATGGTCCGCGAGAAACCCGCCGCCTGCTTCTACATGGGTGCTTTTTTCGCCGAGTCACTCATTCTTGCTGAAACCGGCAACTCAATCGGAGCCATCCAGGTCGCTGGAACCGCGATGCCCTCGCAACTGCCGTTCTTTGTTGCTGCCTGTGACTACACGCTCATCGGAGAGGAATTCTTCGCTGCCAGTGCCTACCTCTCCGGCGAAAAACACCAACTGGGCAGTCTCAAAGGCCAGGATGTCGGCAAGGTCATTGGAGCACTTCTGCTGATCGCTGGCTGCCTGTTGGCCACGTTTTCCCTGAATTCATCCAAGGCCACCTTCACACGGCTGGATGAAAACCGCGACGGAGTGATCAGCCAGAAGGAATCGTCCCGGATGAGCAAGGACGAGTTCACCGAGATTGACCAGGACAAAAACAACTCGCTGGATGCCGAGGAAGTCAGTTCCTTCAAGAGTGGAACTGTCGCCGAATCACTTCAATCTGCAGCCGACTACATCAAAGACAATGTGCTGGGAAGTAACGGGTTCTAACCATGAAACGAACAATCCCCCTGTTTATCGCCACGACGGCCGGCGTGGTGATGATCGTGGCGTACTTTGTACCTCCAGCACAGAGTTGGAAGGATGATCTTGCCATCTGGTTCGAGATCCTGGCCGCCTTTGCCTTCGTTCTCGGGGCCGGCAATCTGCTGAAAATGCACTTGCAGAAGGTCTCGAGTCGACAGGCTGGGTGGGGGTTTTCGGTGGTCACCATCGTCGCCTTCCTGGTGACGCTCGTGGTCGGCCTGGGAAAGGTGGGAGTGAATCCCAACCCCGCGTTTCCCGAATACGCGTGGTCTGGTGACAAGATGGAGCCGGGAAGCAGCTGGTTCTGGTACATCTTCGAATTTGTCTACCTGCCGCTTGCCTCGACCATGTTCGCACTGCTGGCCTTCTTCATCGCTTCGGCGGCATTTCGAGCGTTTCGCGCCAAGAACATCGAAGCCATCCTGCTTCTGGGAACGGCATTCATCGTCCTCATTGGTCGCACCTACGCAGGCATCATCCTGACCGACTGGTTGCCTGAACCCTTGCGATTCGACCGTTTGACCGAGTTCATCATGGACGTGTTCAACTCCGCGGGAAACCGCGCCATCATGATCGGTATTTCCCTGGGAATCGTGTCACTCTCATTGAAGATCCTGATGGGAGTTGACCGTTCTTACCTCGGCTCCGAAGAGTAACAAACCATGTTCGCATTCTTTCGAGACCTGGATCGCCGCTGGATTTTCTTGGCGATGTTCCTGGCTATCGCGATCCCATTGCTGTCCGGAATCAGGTTTCCCGAGGAACCCTCGCAGATGGTGAGGAATGTCTTTCAGGAAATCGATCAACTCGAAGATGGGTCCGATATCCTGCTGGCCTTTGATTTCGATCCGGCCAGCCAGGGAGAGCTCCAGCCCATGGCGGCCGCCTTCACACGGCACTGTGCCCTGAAAAGACACAAGCTGTACTTCATGACACTGTGGCCGACCGGCGTCCCGATGATCGAGCAGAACATCCGGATCCTGACGACAGAATTTCCGGAATACAATTACGGAACCGACTACGTGAATCTCGGCTACAAGCCGGGACAGGAAGTCGTCATCCAATCCGTCACCAGCGAAGGAAACCTCCAGACACTTTTCACCACCGACAATGCCGGTGCCTCACTGAAAAGTCACCCGATGACCGAATCACTTGGTGATATCCAGAAAATGGCGCTGATCGTGAACGTCAGTGCCGGAACTCCGGGTGCCAAGGAATGGGTCCAGTACGCAGCGACACCGTTCGGCTTGAAGATGGTCGCTGGCACAACCGGTGTCGGAGCCCCCGCACTGTACCCCTACATCCCCAACCAACTTCGAGGCATCCTCGGAGCCATCAAAGCCGCGGCAGAATACGAACAGGCTCTGATCGAGAAGTTCCCTGATCTGAAAGAGAACAAGAATTCTCAGGAAGGGCTGCGGAGAATGGGACCACAACTCGTTGCCCACCTGCTGATCATCGGGCTGATCGTGGTCGGAAACATCATTTTCTTCGTAGACCGCAAGCGAGGAACCGCATCATGAACCGCTCGACCATCATTTCGATGCTGCTGATTCTTCTTGGCGGAGGGTTTCTGGTCTTTCGCGCATCAACAGGTCGCATGGGCCAGTCCTACGTCCGAGTCGCTCAAGTCAATGCGGAAGAGTCCCTGCAAAAACAACTCGCAGACCTGGACGACAAACTCGCCCAACAAGCCGACAAACAGTCAAAAGAGAGCCAGACCATCAAGGCGTCTCGAGACCAGTTGGGGCAACGGATCAACGAAGTGAAAGGCCTGACCTGGACAACCCGCACCCCGGTCGCCCCGAAACACCGCGGCGAAGAAGACGTGGAATTCAATTGGCCGATGACAATCGGCCTCTGGGTCTCGGCGTTCGGCATGATTGCCATCCTGTCGTTTCTCTTTCAGGACAACATCCTGTACAAGCTGACCGAGGCTATCCTTATCGGCGTCTCTGCTGCCTATGCCATGGTTCTGGGTTTCTGGGATGGCATCGTCGGCATCCTGTTCGTCAAGCTGACACCGGGCATGGTGCGTGAGACAGTCATTCCCGCCACGCCATTGGAAGCCGAACCAGAGTGGATGTTCCTGGTCCCGTTGATCTTGAGCGGGATGCTGTTGATGCGACTCTCTCCAACGGGCAACTGGATTGCCCGGTGGCCGCTGGCCTTCTTCATTGGCCTGACCGCCGGATTTCGGCTCGTCGGGTTCCTGGAAGCCGACTTCGTGCAACAGATCCAAGCCACCATCCTTCCACTCGTCGTCCTGGAAGCCGACGACACGATCAACTTTGGTGCGACATTGAAGAACACCTTGACTGTCCTGACAGTCTTCTGTTGCCTGATTTATTTCTTCTTCTCGATCGAACACCAGGGAGTGGTCGGGGGCATCGCGAGACTCGGAATTGGTTTCCTGATGATCACTTTCGGTGCAGGGTTCGGGTATACGGTCATGGGGCGCATTGCCTTGATCGCCGAACGCATGTCCGTGCTGTTTGATGATTGGCTGTGGCTAATCGATCCGACCGGCAAACGAATTGGACTTTTCTGATTCGCAATTTCGCTCACGTAAAGACCA
Organism: Planctomycetaceae bacterium; assembly: GCA_002724415.1. GTDB lineage: Bacteria > Planctomycetota > Planctomycetia > Planctomycetales > Planctomycetaceae > UBA8437. Next base: position 54,502 of record PBOU01000009.1, on the reverse strand, counting down.
ACTAGCAAGAGGCGCATCAAGATGGGCAAACTCGACGGTAAGGTGATTCTGATCACCGGGGCCAACCAGGGCATCGGCAAGGGCATGGCCAAGCTATTTGCGTCCGAGGGCGCCAGGCTGGCCATCGGTGCCCGGAACGCCGAGAAACTCCAGGCGGTTGCTGATGAACTGACCGCAGCGGGGACGGAGGTCGTCTCGCAACCGACCGATGTCACCGACTTGGAACAGGTCCAGAGCCTGTTTGCCGCCACGATGGAGCGTTTCGGACGGATCGACATCCTGGTCAACAACGCCGGAGCCTTCGACGGGGGCCGCATCGACGAGGTGACCACCGAGGGGTGGAACAACGTGATCGGCGTCTGCCTGACGGGAGCTTTTTACTGCACCCGGGAAGCTTTCACGATCATGAAGGACCAGGGTGGCGGCCGGATTCTCAACATCGGCTCGATCTCCGCCCAGGTCCCTCGCCCCGGCAGTGGCCCCTACGTCGCCGCCAAGTTCGGCATCTGGGGCCTGACCAAGGCCACCACGCTGGACGGACGAGAGTTTGGCATCATCGCCAGTTGCCTGCACCCGGGAAACGTGGCGATCGAGCGGCGACAGGAGTCGGACAAGGAATCCGACCAGGAACCGATGATGGACATCGAAACGATCGCCGAGGCCGGCCTGGCCATGGTCTCGTTGCCCGACCACGTCAACTTCCTGGAAGGCATCGTCCTGCCTCGTGATCAGGTCTACATTGGCCGCGGTTGAAGCCCCGGCCTGCTAGAACCACCGCGTCTTGTCGGCCACCGTCACCAGGTCCTCACCGGCGACGTAACAGGCCACGTTCTCCAGCAGCGTCGCCAGGTGTCGCTCGGCAATCCTTGGACTGGCTGCGGCGATGTGAGGTGTCAGGAGCACGTTCTCGAGTCGCCAGAGAGGATGTTCGACCGGCAGAGGCTCGGTCTCGTAAACGTCCAACGCCGCCCCGGCAATCGCTCCCGATTCCAGGGCCTCTGTGAGGGCATCCAGCTTGACGATGGCCCCGCGACCGATGTTGATGAAGTAGGCCGTTTTTTTCATCGCGGCAAATCGTTCGGTCTCAAACCAGCCTTCCGTCTCGGGAGTATGGGGTGCCGCGATCACCACGAAATCGCTGGCACCCAGCAATTCGTCCACGCGATCGACTCCCCAGACATCATCGACGACCCCCGGGACACTTGTCGCCACCGGGTCGACCCCCAGCACCTCCATCCCGAACGACGCCGCGCGTCGACAGATCTCGGCTCCGATCGAGCCAGTCCCCACCACCCCCATGGTGCAGTCGGCCAGGTGCAGGTGCCCGGCATCAATGCCACTGACCCAGCCTGGACCGCTGACAAAATCGGAACGCTCCTCCTCGCCCCCCACCGGGGCCCACGTCCGGTCGATCTGCTGTCGCAGATACTTGTGCAGGTTGCGAGCGAAGACCAGGACGTAACCCATCACGTGATCGGCGATCACGTCGTAATAGAGTCCCCGCATGTTGGTCAACGTGCACGGGTGAGCCACCAGTTCATCAAAGACGTAGTGCTCGAGGCTGGCCGTGGGGGCCTGGACCCATTCGAGTTGACCGGCGACCGACAGCAGTTCCGGAGTGATCTTCCCAAAAAATGCGGTGGCGTCGATGATCTCCGCAGCGGCTTCCTCTGGATTGGCCGCGTTGACCACGGCCATCTCACCGGCAGCCTCGCAAATTCGCTCCAAGCGGACGTCGTCGACCGGTGGATGGATGACAAGTTTCATCGAAAACCGACTCCCTGGATGATTGTTGCGTCGAGTCATTTTGTCGAACCTCGCTCGTGGGTGCGAGGCTGCAAGTGACCCAAATGGATCAATTGTCAACCCACCGTTAACCAATCCTGACGTTCCTGATGAATCCCGCGTTCTCCAACTTGCCCCACACACCTTCCCCCGTCACAATGACCCCTCGCTTCATTTCTTGGGCAATTTCATCGTGCCCACAATACATACCGCCGCTAGTCGCCAATTCGGTGCTTACCGGCCAAACAGGATCGCCCGCCATGCAAGTCGTCTCCTGTCGTGTCAACGAGGGTTTGGTCATCGACCACGAGATCTCGGTTACGGTTCTGGATGTCCAGGAGACTCATGTCCGCCTGGGAATTTCCTCGCCCAACCAGACACCTTCGTACCGCGAGGAGACCTTGTTCTGCGAATCAGCCGAACCGGCTGCCGAGTTGCAGCTGCAATAGTCCCACTGGGTCCAGTGAGCCCAGGCGAGGAATCGTCCCGTGGCCGCCACCAAGACCTCCTCCGCCGCCCTGGAAGAACTCGGCCTGCCGACTGACCGGCTGCCCCGCCACGTCGCTGTCATCATGGATGGCAACGGCCGCTGGGCCCAGGCCCGCAGGCTCCCCCGGGCCGAAGGACACCGACGCGGCGTCAAGAGTGTCCGCGCGGTGATAGAAGCCTGCGTCGAACTGGGAACCGTTGACCAGTTGACCCTGTATTGCCTGTCGAGCGAAAACTGGAAACGGCCTCGCAGGGAACTCGAGATGCTGATGCGACTGCTTGAACAGTACGTGATCGAGGAACGGTCCGAGATCATGCGACAGGATCTGCAATTCACCATGATCGGTCGCACCGAGGGATTGACCGAAAATGTCCTGCGGGAAGTTGATCAGACGGTCGCGTGCAGCCGAGACAACAAGGGCATGCGGCTGTGCCTGGCAGTCAATTATGGCAGCCGGGGTGAACTGGTCGACACGGTCCAGGACATCGCAAGAGAAGTCGCCTCCGGTACACTCGACCCGAACACCATCGACGAAGACACCATCTCGTCACGGCTCTACACCGCGGGCATGAGTGACCCCGACCTGTTGATCCGTACCGCCGGCGAGATGCGGGTCAGCAATTTCCTGCTGTGGCAGATCAGCTATTCCGAGATCTGGGTCACTTCCAAGTGCTGGCCCGAATTTCGACGCAACGATCTCTTTGACGCGTTTCGGGATTTTGCATCCCGAGAAAGACGCTTCGGCGGACTCGACAAGTAGTTCCTCGACCAGTCCCCCCTCCCCCCTGGCCCACGTCATGCTTCGTCAACGCCTGCTGGTCTCATCGCTGCTCATTCCCTCACTGGTCGGGCTATTCGCCTGGGACCACGCGCTGGGTGCGCCGGCCCCGGTGTTGTTGGTTCTGTTGGCAGTGCTCGCCATGCGGTTGGCCTTTGAGCTGGTTCAACTGCTGCATCGTCGTGACCTCCAGGCCACCTGGCCACTCACCGGAATTGCGGCCGCCGCACTGGTTGTCTCGGGATGGTCCGGCGAATTGTGGGGACAGGTCTGCGAATGCCTGTCGGGAGGCACGCCGCTGGAACGCGTCGCAGTGACCCTGGCCACCGTGATGCTGGTGTTGCTGCTGTTTCACGCGCTCCGGTTCCGCGCACCAGGCGCCAGCCTGGGTGGGCTGGGAGCCGATGTGCTGGTGATCGTCTACACCGGTTTTCTCTTGATTGTCACGGCCCAGTTGAGATGGACACCACGCCCGGAGCTGGGCTACCTGGCACTCGGATCCCTTGTCGTTGCAGCCAAGATGGGTGACACCGGGGCCTACACACTGGGACGACTGCTGGGCCGCAAGAAACTGCACCCCCGGCTGAGTCCCGGCAAAACGTGGATGGGAGCCTGGGGCGCGGTACTGGGGGCCGCACTGGGAGCTGTGGCGTGGCTGGAATGGGGCCAGGCGTGGTTCGAGACACCGGGTGCGGCCAATGCCTCACACTCGGCCACAGCGCCTCCCTTGTGGCTCTGGGCGGCTCTCTACGGAGCCGTCATTGGGGTCGCCGGACTGATCGGTGATCTCTGCGAGTCCCTGATGAAACGGGACGCCGAGGTCAAAGACTCGGCAGCATTGTTTCCAGGCATGGGAGGCGCACTCGACCTGCTCGACAGCGTCCTCTATGCGGGGCCGGTCGCCTACCTGTTTTGGAAACTCTGGCCTCCGGCACTGTGACGCCGGTGCTCGACGGATGTCTCACTCCGGGACATCTTGTTCAGCACGCGGACCGGGGTCAGTCAGACCTTGCCACAACATCGTGACTGCTCCGGCCAACGACAATCCCGTGGCAATCCAAAACACCCGGGGCCCCATACCGATCCCTTCGACTTCCCTCAGGCTGCCGGCCGCGTCCGGAAACAGTGGTCCGACCGCATAAAGGCCAAAACCCACCAAGGGAGCGAGCAGACCACGGACGCCGGTCAAGCCAACGTGGACGGCATTGTACAACGACACGCGATCGCTACCGGCAAAATGCAGGCTGCCGGTCAACCAGTTGACCGCACTGCCGCCGGCACTGACACCGTGAATCACGATTCCCAGCACCACCACCCAGTCCATTCCGCCGGCACCGCCAAAGGCGACCAGCGTGAATCCCGTTGCCTGGATCACGTTGAAAGTGGCCCGACCCAGCATCGGGTTTGTGCGATCCAGGTAACGGCCCCAGAAGGGAGCCGAACAGGTCACCAACAATGCCGGAATCACAGCCGCAATCAAGCGGGTCCGATTCGCCGTCATCTCCAGGTAGTCATGACACAGGTTTGGCAACATCCAGAAAACCATGTGATTGGCCGTACCTGCCAGGGCGAAACCGACCTGGAACAGCAGGAAACGGCGGTCGGTCAAAAAGATCTGCAACCCCTCGACCAATGCCGCCCACGACGACTGATCGCTGACACTGGCCAACTCGTCCTGTCGACGGATCGGGATCGCCCCATAAAACAGGGCCGAGACCAACAGCATCAACGCGATGCCCACAAACAACACCCAGTAATGGGACTCGTCGTATTTGAACCACAGGTAACCCGCCACGGTGACCAGCAGGGCCGACACTCCCATGATCGACTTGAGGATCCCCACCGCCGCGCCACGATGGGTCGTCGGGTACAACACCCGGTACATGTTCATTTCGCTTGTTCGTGGAAAAACCCGCATCACGAACGCGGCCGAGAGCACCATCGTGCACCACGTGGCATCCCCGCGGTACAGGCCGGCGCCTAGCAGCAACACCACCGTGATGATGTTTGGCACCACGACCAGTTGCTTCATCGACACTTTGCGAGCGGCAAAGCCGACCAGTGGGCTGAGAATACTGCTGCCATGTGCCGCGGCCCAGAAGACTGCCAGGTGGATGGCTCGCCCATCGAGAATTGTCTCGAGAATCACACCCGTCAACATCGTCAGGCAGTAGAACGCACCACTGCCAACGTTGTAGGCGGCATCCAACTGCAAGGGACGCCGGCACGACTCGGGAAACCTCGCCAGCACACCCGACAACAAACCCCGCCCAGATCCGGAATCAGGATCCTCAGTAGAGGCCCCCCCCATGGCTGGTTCAGGAGAATTGTCTGGTTCGCTCATGAAGTCGCTGAAAAAAGGCACAACCGGGCTGCGGGCAAACGGCCAGTATAGGAAAACCCCCAACCCTTGTCGCCCGGTGATGCCTGCTCCACAATGGCGCCGCGCGGGTCCACTCGTCCCCCTCCCCCCACCTCGATGCCGATCACACCTGAGAACACCAGGCAACACATCTCATGGCCACAGCCCCCAGCCAACGCCGTCCTGTCGCCTTCGTGACACTGCAGGACGTCCTCAAAGATGTCCGGCACCTTTCCGGAGTCGACGTGACCTGTGTGGGAAACTGGAGTTTCGCACAGATCTTGGAGCACCTGGCTCGCGCAATCGACGCCTCCATCGACGGATTCTCCTTCCGTGCCAACTGGCTGGTACGCGTTCTGGTCGCTCCGCTCATCAAGAATCGCCTGCTGACCAGGCCGATGAAACCGGGTATCACACTGCCGCGACGGGCCAACAGCTACCTGCCCGATCCGGACACCGACTTCAACTCGGCCCACACTCACCTCGAATCCGCCGTCCAGCGACTGACGACAACCCCCCCCACGGCAGCCCACCCCTTCCTGGGTCGACTCAGCGACCGCGAGTGGCTGGCACTTCACCTGCGGCACGCTGAAATGCATCTGAGTTTCGTGGTCCCACGTGAGGACGATGCGCCAACGGAAGGAACTCCGCAGTGAAACTCGAACCACTGTTTGCCGAGTTCGAGGGACTGGAAGCTCGAGAACGACTCGAGTTGCTGATCGAGTTCTCCGATACACTCCCGGCACTGTCCCCCCAGCGAGCAGCCATTCCGGCTCCCAGCGAATGCCGTGTTCAGGAATGTCAAACCGCCGTCGATCTCTGGGTCGATGTTTCCGATGGCACGGTCATGCTCGAGGCACTGGTCCCACGGCAGTCACCGACGATCAGAGGCCTGGTGGCCCTGTTGATCGAGGGAATCAACGGAGCCCGTGTCGACGACGTGCTCGAGATGCCTGACAACATTCTTGAGCCGCTGGGACTGGCCGAAACCCTGGGAATGACACGCCAGCACGGGGCCCGTGGCCTGGTGGCGGCCATCAAGCGACGCACGCTGGCCGCCGAAACCACCTGAACGGCCCACGTTTTCCATCTCGCACAGCCCGACCGGCCACGGCGAAAACGCTCCAGAATCCTTCGAGTTTCACGAGATCAAACCGTGAAACATCTGAGAAATCCGCTATGCTGGAGAGGTGGTTCGTGGGTGCCTCTCACTCCCTCCTCGACAGCACCCATCTCACCGCCTCTCCCTCCCGTTTTCCCACCTCGACATTCCCCATTCGTCGACAAGTTGATCTCCGGTGCCACTTCGGCACCGACCGTCTCTGCAGGAGCCCAAGCCACCCATGGTCGAAACACTCAAAGACGCCCCGCGTCTTCTGCCGCCAGTCCAATTGCCCCCCTACACCTTCATTCCGGGATCGACGACTCCTCATCCGAATCGACACCCCGAAGGGCACAGTTACAAGAAGAAGGGCCCGGCGGCCAAGCCACTCGTCAATGAGAACTGGGCCGACAATCGGAGTTTTCTGTTGGCGCTGGACCTGTTCAACAACGGGTACTACTGGGAAGCCCACGAGGAACTCGACAAGCTCCTGAAAATCACCGGGGCAGAAGATCTGATCGGCCGTTTTCTCAAGGGCCTGTTCAAACTCGCCGCAGCCGGATTGAAAGTCCGGGAGAACAGTATCCATGGTGTCCGGCGACACGCCGCCTCCTCGGGCGAGGTGTTTGCCGACGTAGCAGCCGAGGTCGACAGCGACCGATTCTGTGGTCTGAAACTGACGATGCTTCAGTTTGCGGCCGATCGGGCGGCGCAGTTGACCTACAAGGAACTCGACACCGATGGCCAGCCCGTCCGTGTCTTCCCGTTTTTGCTTCGCCCGGAACCACTGCCGCTGGCCTGAACGGGGCCTCGCCGGGTTCGATCAAAAACGGGCCAGCCGGTGGTTCTACTGTGCCACCGGCAGTGAGAGCAGCACGTCCTCGGGGGTCGGAACCGGCGTCGCCGCCTCGTCCTCGGGCGTCAGCACGGTGTCGACCAGAAAATACAACAGCCGACGCAACGGTTCGACGTCAATCTCGTCGGCCAGCGATTCGGCTCGAACACGGGCCTTGTCGACCAGTGCCTCGGCCTGCTCGAACACCCCGCAGTCGCTCATCAACCGCTTGAGCCGAGCCTGCCGCGCATCGTCGTCCAAGCCCTCGTCAGCCATCGCGTTGCGCAACTGCTCTCTCTGGGCGTCGTCGGCCGCCTGAAACGCCAGGGCCAACATCACCGTCGGACGGCCAGCGAGAAGATCCTGTCCGGCCACCAGTTTGTTGTTCGCATCCCCCTGCCAGTCCTTGAGATCGTTGAGCACCTGGAAGCCGACGCCCAGGTGGCGAGAAAAGGCCGGGATCATCTCGGCATAGGGCGACACGTCACCGGCCATCCGCATCCCGGCATACAAAGCTGCCTCGAAGGCTGGAGCCGTCTTCAGGGCGTAAATCTGCAAAGCCTCCAGGGGTGTGATCGACTCAACATCCTGTTCGTGCCAGGCCATTTCGGCCCCCTGCCCATCACACAACCGGATGTGAGCAGTGGCCATGCGATCAATCACGTCGCAGGTCACCTCGGCTCCTGCCTCCTGGCGTGCCGAGTGAACCAGTTGGTAACCGATCCCAATCAGGTAGTCACCCACATTGATCGCCATGCCCGGGTCATAACGGCGATGCAGCGTCTCACGACCGTACCGGAACAGGTCGTCATCCTGGATGTCATCGTGCACCAGTGACGCCTTGTGAAACGCCTCGATCGCCATCGCCACACGGCAAACAGAATCGGGCAACCCCAGTCCATCACCATTGCGATCAACGGCCTTCAAATTCTCACCGCCGGTCATGGCGTCGTAAGCAGCCAGCGTAATAAACGGCCGGAACCGTTTACCGCCTCGAGACAACCAGTCGTAGGCGATTTCCTCGGTCTTGGCCAATGGCCCTCCCGACACCTCGGGGCCCTTGCTGCGGACTGGTGGCAGCAACCGTTGGAAATCCTTCTCAAAGAGCCGATTCGACTCACGAATCAGTGGCAGGTAGCTGCTGGTCACCGGTTCGGGCAACGGCTCGTACTTTTCCAGTACGTCCCAAACCCAGGATTCGTCTAACGAGGTGTTCTTGCAGTCGCCCGAATGCAGGGGAATGGCGTAGGACGGCACACCGGCAATCAGCACCTTGTCGATCGCCTTTTCGAGAACATTGAGGCAGGCGACTCCGAGGATGCCGTCAACGTGGCCGCTGACAATAATCTTCAGCACCACCGGGGACCCTTCGGCCACCAACACCTTGTATCCCAGTTGTTCGGCCCGCACTTTGTAATCGGCGATCGAGCAGGCGCCACACTTGTCACAATCCAGTCCAAATTCGTCGTACTCGGCTGGACAACCTTCAGCGTGCTTCAGGCAATGCGGCAGCAGCAACATCCGCCGCTCGAAAGGCACTGCCACAAACTGGCGTTTCCAAAAGAAATTCCCGATCAAGACCGCAGCAAATCCCAGAAATTTTTCGGGAAGTTCCATCTGCTCGAGCAGTTCACGGCCCCAGACTTCCAGTTGGCCACCATCAAAAGGCCGGGACCGATCCAGGTTTTCAGCAAATCGCTCGGCTTCAACCTTGATCCGTTCGCGCATCGCCAACGTCTCAGGAACCAGCTTCAAATGACTGGTACTCTTTCGACGACGGCGCTTGGTTGGCCGCTTTGACGCCGTTTCAGCCGCCGGATTAGCGTCATCCGACGTTGATGCCGTCTCGCGCGGCTCGGACGGGGCAATCGACACTCAGAACTCCCGGATTCAACGCCGGCTATGCCCCCAAGGGCANGTCATCCGACAACGAATCGTGTTTGCCCTTGGCCGCGGAAAGNGCCCGGCGAAGGGCGGAAACCGTAAAAATGAGAGGGTAGAGTCTTTCAAAATACCATAATTTGGCGAAATAAAAACCGATCGGTTCGCTTTTGATCCATGTACCGGCTTCTACCCTCGCAATTAACCACTCTACCCCGGAAACAGCCTGTTTTTGACCAACAATTTCACTCGAAGTACCGCGTTCACACCCCAGCAATGCCTCGACCGCCAGCGCAGTTTCCTCGACACTGGAAACCGTATCGACATCTCCACCCCATCCACCGTCGGGATTCTGGGCTTCAGACAACCATTCTCTAGCTCGAACGGCAGCCTCTTCGTCCTCACGTCCTGCGGCCCACCACGCCATCAGCACCCGTGCGGTGCCATAAACCGGGTTCTCTTCACCAGCCACTCGCTGGTTTCCGAACCAGAGTGGCACCCAGGCCCCGTCCTCACGTTGCTGTTCTCTGAGNAATTCGAATCCACGATCGATCGGTTGCTCGAATTGGCCGGCATTTTCCGGNAGCGCCGCGCCGGCCGACATCAGTGCCCGCAACACATGAGCAGTAATATCCTGAGACGAGCGATCGAAAGGCAGGGTGCCCCAACCGCGACAGAATGTGGGCCACCCCCCGTCACGGTTCTGTAGCGACAGCAACCAATTGGACGACTTCTTGATCGATTCAATCGANTCTCTCGATGGACTCTCCTCCAGAGCCAACAACGCAAGCATCGCCCCCGGCGTATCGTCCGCATCAGGCACACCACCAGGAAGATCGGTCCACGACCATCCTCCCGGGTCAGCATTCGTATACGGATGCACCTCGCGAAACTGNTGTCCCAACAACCAGTTGGTGATCGGCTCTCGACCCGACTCGGGCAAACGATCCCCCAGGGCATTGACCGACAATGTCGTCACCCATGTCGCCAGGTTGGTGTCAATCGGCCAACTGCCATCGTCACGAACCGAATCGACAAGAAAATTGATTGCCTGCCGCGTCACTCGGTGATCGGCCAATCCGCATCCCACCAGGCTCATCGCCACAAAGCTTGTCAACGGTGCTGCTTCCAGGAATCCCCCGTTCGTGGGTTGGATGGATTCCAGTACCCGCAACACGCGACCGCGGACACACCGGCGAACGAGCCAGGCCAACGGATTCCATGGTCGACGCGAATGAAATCGAACCAGCCCAATCGCGATCAACGCTGGCAACGCGTAGCTGACCACGGGCAACCGAACGGTCTTGTAGAACCCCGACGGCAAGGCCGCCAATTCGAATGGCAGAGCGATCACCCGTCTCCACTCCACCAACCCGGCCAGGGCGCAGTGGGTCAGGATGGGAACCGAAAAGGTCCGATCCCGGCCATACCGGGCCAGCACCGCCTCAACACCTCCAATCCGATCAATGTACGTTTGGGCATTGGCCAACGCCTCGACCAGTCGATCATCGGCAGTTTCCGACTCGGGGCGAGTCACCGCGGTCAGGGTGGCGTGGGCCAGCATCGTGGTGGAGATATTGCTGAAACTCCGTGTCGTGTCCCCCCAGCCGCCGTCCTCGTTCTGATGGTCCAACAGCCAATCACACCCCGACACAACCAGCCTCTGTAACCCTCCAACACGATCACCGCCGTGTCCCGATTCCGCGTACAGGTGAATCGCCAGCGTGGCCGTGGCGGTTGAGAGGGCCGAGGTCGAGAGTTCTCCCTCCCAGTTCCCTCTCTCGTCCCGTTGCTCCAACAACGTGGCTGAGGCCACCTGTTCAGCACGAGCCAGCCGCTGGAACGGGATGTCGGCGAGGTCGTGGGAGGTCATTGGTGGCTCTGTGCGGGCGACGCGGGCGCTCAGAGATCCATGGCGTCGAGGCCATCGAAGAGATCATCCAGTTCATCTCGCTGGGTCGAGTCGCGTTCGGCCTGCCGCTTGGGCATTCCCACACTGGCTCCCACCGCGTCGCGACCATCTCGTAGCAATTCAACGTCACGTTCGGCGACCGCAGCATCCAGGCCGGTGGCACTGCCAAACAGCCGGGACAGATCGATTTTCAACGCTCCAACATCTCCCAGCGCTCCGGCAATAGCCGGTTCCTTGTGCTGAGGGAACACGATCGCGTTCTCGGGACACACCCTGCTGCAAGCCGGGCACCCCTTCTTGCAGTTGTCCTGTTCCTCGACCAGGATCCGATCCATCCTGTCGACTCCGTAGACGCCGAACAGGCAGAAATCGATGCACTCCATGCAGTTGGTGCACCGCTCGTAGTCAATCACCGGATACCAGCGACGTTTGACCGGTTCGACATCGACGTCCCCGGAAAGAACAGCCAATGGGTCGAGATATCTCTGGAGTTGCTCGGGCTTGGGTGACCCGGAAATCCAGTCCGTCAAATCCAGCGACACGGGAGTCGGATTGGTGTCGGCACGCAGTTCTTGGCCAATCCGGTCGATCTCCTCGAGATACACCCGGGAGTCATCATCGACCCCCAGGTCCAGGCAGTAGATCTTGCGGTCGGGCAACTCGACACCACCAACACCCTGTGGCTCGGGAATCTCGATGTCCTCATCTCCCTCGTCCTGTCCGTCGAACAGGGTCTCGACCTGGTGTCCCTTGATTCCCGATCGGTCAAGCAACCAGTGAGCCGCCCGGGAGTACATCCAACTGAGCACCACCAGGTGGCCTTGCAGGGCCTGCAGAAACAGAGTTCCGGAGTGAGCCGAATCGAGATTGTAGAGGTGGGGGACAACTGCCACATCGACCGTGTCATCGATCATCAATGCGGCAACCAGTTCTTCCTCCAGTTGTCGCTTCGCCGGGTTCTTACTCGGCGTTTGCGAAACAACGACGGTCAACAACTTGGCAGCCATCAGTTGAGTTGTCCTTTGATCATTCGTTGAGTGTCTTCCCAACCGCCGTCGAGTACCGCGAGATACTCCTGGGGGCTGAGCAGCGTGGAATCGGTACGAAACCGATACAACCAGCCTTCATCATACCCGGAGGTGTTGATGGACGACGGGTCTTCCAGTGGAGCATCGTTGAATTCTAGCACGTGTCCGTCAACCGGCGCAAAAAGACTCGACACCGCCTTGGAACTCTCGATCTCTCCGATCTCCTGCCGGGCCCGCACCTCGGTGCCCGGATCAATCACCCAGTCGAGAAAGAAGACATCCTGCAACAAACGCACTGCATAGGACGTCAGCCCCACTTTCAAGGCATCCCCGTCTTGCTGCAACCAGAGGTGGTTTTCCGCATACAGCCGGTCCGACGGAACCAGCGCCTCGTACTCACCCATCATGAAGACCAGGTTGTCAGTCATGGAGCCCAAGGATGAGTAGGAGAGTGACGTGGTGAGCGAGACCGCTTACCGTGAGGTGCATTTAGTAGAATCAGTGGCTCGATTGCATGCAAGCAGCAGCAAAGCCTATCAGCCCCGGCCAAAGTATGGCACGAGCTGTTCCTCGTCCTGTCGGGTGGTCAACAGGCTCACGAANATCACCAGGGCTGCCGAACCGGCGAACCCATAGACGAACGGATGCAGGGTCACGAACGGATCAATCCACGATTTGAAGAAAATCGCGGCCACGTAGATGACACCTCCGCCCCCCAGTCCCGCAGTCACCCCCGTCGCGGTGGCCCGGCGCCAGAACAACGTTGCCAATCCCGGCCAAAACAGTGCCGAGGCCGCCCCGCCGACGTAGTGGATCACCAGGGGTTGAAGAAATCTCGGCTCGATCATCAGGGCCCCCACAAAGACACCTGTTCCTGCCAGGGCCGTCACCGAGTAACTCAGACGCCGCACGGCAGTGTCGGACAACCGGATTCCAAACGACTTCTCGACAAGGTCTCGTACCACACAGGCGCTAATGACCAACAGCGCCGAGTCGACTGTCGACATCACGGCCGCAAANGGAGCCGCGATCAACAAACCGGCCAACAGGGCCGGCGCGGCCTGCAATTCCACAAGTTTTTGAGCCAGCGCCGGCATCGCCTGGTCGGATTTCCCNGGCTCGAGATCGATTCCCAACGACGGTGCACAATTCATCGTGATCAGGCTGCTGCCATACATCAGCAGGAAATACGGCGCCAGAACGATCAATGCCCTCCGCAGCGCCGCGGTGTCCCGAAATGCCAGCATCCTTGGCACCGTGGTGGGCATCATCAGTGCNCCCAGAGACCGGATGAGAAACAATGAGAGTCCCATGCCGAATGGAAGAAATACCTCGCCCATCTCGCCATCACCCGGCTCGGTCTGCTTGCGTGGCCCCGGCGGATACAGGTACGCATGACGCTCGGTCTGCACCCCGTGCTCGGCCGCCTCGGGATCCACACGCACCGCCTGCGACCGATCCCCGGTCAGGGTCGCCTTCTCCAGACCACCGGCGGCCGAGAGCGTCAGTGGAACCAGCAACACGACTCCGATNATCATCACGATGCCCTGCAAGGTGTCGGTCCACGCCACGGCCCGGAATCCGCCCACGGTGGTGTACGCCACAACCGAAACGGCAAACAGCAGCAGTCCCATCGCGTAGCTGGTTTCGAGCAGGTTCTCGAGAATCCTGGCNCCGGCCACGAACTGAGCGATCAGGTAGACGCTTGTGGTGACCAGGATCACCGCCGAATAGGTGATGCCCACCGCGTGGGAACCAAAACGGTCNCGCAGCAGGTCAACCAGCGTCAACGCCCCAGTTCGTCGTGCCAGCCGGTTGATCCGTTTGCCGACNATCCCCAACCCGACCACCGCCGTCCCAATCGAGCCGCTGACCCAGAAGGCCATGCTCCAACCATAGGAATACACCAGCGACGGATATCCCAGAAAACTGCCGCCACTGGCCAGCGTCGCCACCCACGACATGGCCAGAACCCAGGCACCAAAACTGCGNCCCGCCACGTAGTACTCNGTGCGNAAATCACCGACCTTTTGATGNCGATGCGACAGCACCGTGATCACNGCGACGCCCAGCATGAACAAGCCAAAGGGAACCAGNATCGCGTAATCCCTTTGGGCGACGTGGTACCAGGCGGCTTCGGCCGCTCCCGAACCGGATTCGGCCAGCAGGCTCATCATGCCACCACCTCCGGACTGGCCGCTTCATCGAGACGTTGGTCGGGTTCCTCGTCAGCCAGCACTTTCAGGGCGAACCACCATGCCGCGGCGATCTGAAAAAACCACGGCACAAACAGCCCCCAGGCCACCCACGCCGGCATTCCCATGACCAGTTCGGGCACGGCGGGTCGCTCCTCGACCGGCACGTACCCCCAACCAATCACCACCACCAGCGTCCAGGCCAAGCCCGACAGGTACAAGATCACCACGACCCGGGCCTCGCGCAGGCACTGCCGCAAATGCCGCGACTCGGGGTCACCGGTCGTCAGCAGTTCCGGGCAATCATTCGTTTTCGTCTCCGGGTGCAAAACGCGGCTCCTCTCCCGGCACGGGTGAATTGACAAACGTTCCCCGGGCCAACACCGCCTCCCGGCCGCCGTGCGCGGACACCAGTTCGGACTGGTCGGACTTGGCCCGAGAATCCACCTCGTCGGGGTCCAGCATGTCTCTCAACAGGCTCTCCATGCGTTGACGGATCTCCGCACTCTCCGGATCGTTTGCCAGGTCAACCAACTCCATTGGGTCCNGTTCCAGGTCAAACAGTTGAGGCGGCTCACCCACGTAGTGGATGTACTTGTGCCTCCCGTGGCGAATCATGAAACTTCCACAGGTCATCCCCACCGCGTGGTATTCGCTAAACGCCACTCGTCCCAATGGTTGACCGTCGGCGATCGACCACAACGATCGGCCGGGCAATTCATCATCGGGCTCGCCCGGATCGACGCCGACCGCCTCGAGAATTGTCGGATGACAGTCGACCAGTGAAACCGGATCGTCAGACACCTGTCCGGCCGGNACGCCGGGACCGGCCAGAATCAACGGCACGGCTGCCGATTCCTCGTAGAGCGTGAACTTGCCCCACAAGCCACGCCGTCCCATGCTCTCCCCGTGGTCGCTCGTGTAGATGATCCGGGTCGACTCGGCCAGCCCGGTCTCCTCCAGAACTTCCAGCACGCGGCCGACCTGGCGATCCAGGTGAGTGCAGGTGCCGTAATAGGCTGCCGTCACCTTCCGGATCTCCTCGTCGGTGAAGGGGCGGTCGTAGTTCATGGTTCGCCGAAGCACCTCCAGGGCAGGATGATCGGGCTGCTCGCCAGGACGATTCTGAACGGGCAACGGAATCTCCTNGGGTGGATANAGCGAGAAGAGGTCCGGTGGCGCAATGAAGGGAGGGTGCGGGCAGACGAAACTGCAGAACAACATCCACGGTTTCTCGTCGGGCTCCGCCACACGGTTCCGTAGCCACTCGATCGAATGATCGGCGATCTCGATGTCGTAGTCGGAGTAGGTTGACGTCCCCGGCCCCGCCTCGGTCACACCACCTCGCATGCCAGCCCGTATCGGCGGATCATCGCGAATCGCTCCCATCACATCACCAACGCCATCCACGACGTTCAGCGGGACAATGCGTTCGCTGAAACCATCCTCATCCTCGACACTGCGGTAGTGCAACTTTCCGATCGAATCCACGCGGTGACCGGCAGCCTGCAACTGATGGCCCCAACCTGGCACCTTGCCGTCGTAGGGAAACGCGTTGTCCCAGTACCCGATCTGGTGCACAAATTGGCCGGTGGCCAGGCTGGCTCGAGCCGGAACACAAATCGGACAATTTGTGTATGCGGCGTCGAATCGCACTCCCCGGGCCGCCAATGCGTCCAGATTGGGAGTCTGAATCGTCGGGTGACCATAGCAACCCAACGTATCCCGGTTGTGNTGGTCCGAAAGAATAAACAGCAGATTGGACGGTTCCATCAACGCTCACCAACAGGCTCTGAAACGGAAACGATTGGCGAGTCTCCCAATCGACTCACGCCGACGCAAGGCCGTCGATACAATCGTCACAGTCGTCCGGTTTCTCACACGCCCCCGGCCAATCATCTTGCATCGCCGTCTGGGGCACCTAGAATACAGCGGGCACGTTGGGATCTCCGGCGGCCTTCCGCGGTCGATCACTCGGCCAAGTCTCCACATCCAATTTCCACGACAAATCGTTGTGCTGAAACGGCTTACGAACCGAATCGGCGGAGATTTTCATCATGGCCAGCAAGTACCTGAGCATCGAAGAAACCATCGAACTTCTTGGAATCCCCCAGGAAGAAATCACGCGGCTACGCGAAGCCGGAGATCTGAGAGGTTTCGCCGATCGCGGAACATGGAAATTCCGAGCCGAGGATGTTGAAGAGTTTTCGAGATCTCGCCAGGCCGATTCCTCCGACAATGTCGGACTGGGCGACGACGATTTTCCGCTGGCCGACGACGACTTCGAATCTCTGGGAACAGCCTCGCTGCTCGATGAAGACGACGAAGTTTCGGCCGACCAACCGACATTGATTCAGCAGGCGACCGACGACGAACCCCTGCTGTCGCTCGATGACACTTCCGACAGCGACGTGCGGCTGGTGATCGATGACAGCCTCGAACCCGGCGACCTCAACGAGTCCGACAGCGATGTACGACTGGTCATGGACGATGCTCCGTTGCTCGCCGAATCAGACAGTGAGGTGCAATTGGTCGCCGATGCCGAGCCAACCGGCGACATGGCTGGCAGTGACAGTGACGTCAAGCTGGTGGCCGCCGATCCCCTTGATGCCACCCTGATCGAGACGCCCCGGGAACCTGCCGACCTGGAAATGACCGAGATCGGCGAGGGCAGTGAACTCTCTCTCGACCAGGACGCCAACAGTGGGATTTCACTTGAAGCGGTCGCCGAGAGCGGGATCAGCCTCGAAGCGGCTGACGAGAGTGGAATCAGCCTCGAACCGTCTGGCAGCGGCATCGAACTGAGCGAAATGACGCTCGTGGACAGCGGAATCTCGCTGGACTTGGACGGAGAAAGCGGGATCTCGCTGGACCTGGACGACAACACCGATGAAACCCAACTCGAAGTGCCCGCACTGGTCGACGACGGTGCTGATTTCGCAATGGCCGGGGACGACGATGACGACGACGAAACCGGCACTGACACCAGCGTCTTGTTGTTCGACGACGAAGAAGACGCCGATGACTATTCGGCCACCGTCGTCAAGAAATCTGACGACGATGACATTTTCGACGAGTTTGGAGATATCGGCGACGACGATGACCTCGATATCGTTGATGACGACATCTTCGGAGAAGATGACGAACTCGAAGATCTCGACGTCTTCGACGCCGACGACGATGTCTTTGATGACGAGGAGGTCGACGACTACGCAGTGCCGGTCGAACGGATCGTGGCTCCGGTCGAACAGGAGTGGGGCGTTGGCACGTTCCTGTCCCTCTTGACCGGAACCGGCCTGATGATCGTCTGCGGAATGGTCCTCTTCGAACTCGTCAAATCGATCTGGAGTGCGGAAGATCCTGGCTTCACTGGCACCCTGATCGACAGCGTCGGCGGCATCTTCAACTAGCGCCGATCGTCTCGCGACCGTACCGCAAAAAATACGCGGTTTGCCCTAGCCATGCTCCCGGCCGGCACGCTATAAGTCCGCCCTCACTCACCGGGTGTGGCTCGTTGCGTCTCTCAGCAACATCACGCCTGTTCTCTCACGACTCTCTTCTCTCACCTTTCTCACAACTCTCCCACCCTCCCACCACACCCGAGGCAATCTCAGCTCGGTTGGTTCCCACGTTGCGTGTTGTGCGAGCATTCTCGACAGCACTCCACGGCGGTTCCGTCCGGGTCGGCAAAGGAGTGCCCCATGTCCGTAACGGTTCGCCAATCCATCCCCGTCCTCCTGGCCCTGTCACTCACGCTGGGAATTGGCTGCAACATGGTCCCGCAACAGACCCTGCGACAGTCGCAGGTCAGGGCCGTCCAGTTGGCCGGCCAGAACCGGCAACTCAGCCGGGACAACATGGCGTTGAAGTCGAATCTCGATGTGTCCAATCAGCGACTGGCAAACCTCAACAATGAACGAACGCTGTTGCAGCAGCGTTACGTCAACCTGTTGAAACAGCAGAGTCCGCTCTCGCCGGAAGCGACTCGACAACTCGAAGCGCTGAAAAAGAAATACCCCCTGTTCCAGTTCGATCCCAAGAACGGAGTCAGCCGGATCGGTGTGGACATTCTCTTCAACAGTGGCAGTGACGTGGTCAACAAGAAAACTGCTCCCGAGATTCTCGGGGAATTCGCTCGCATCATGAACCAGGGCGATGCCAAGCACCTCAACATCCTTGTCGTCGGGCACACCGACGATCGTCGAATTGCCCGGGCCAATACCCGTTCCAAACATGCCACCAATTGGCACCTTTCGACGAACCGGGCCAACGCCGTGCTGATGTCATTGCAGAAGCTGGGGATCGAGTCGAGTCGCCTGGGAGTCGCCGGATACGGGCCCAACCAACCCCTGGTGCCCAACAGCGACGATGCGGCAAGACAAAAGAACCGCCGCGTCGAGATCTTCGTGCTGCATTCCGACGCAGTTGTGGCCCGCTGGAATCCTGAAACCAGTCGCCAGTAAAGCGATCAGGCTTCAGCCGGTTCAAGTTCGCCGACCACGTCCTCCGATTCCGTTGTCGTCTCGACAGGCCGATCGGGAAGGAGCTCATCCTGTGGCTCCTCAGTCACGACCTGGAGGGTTGGGATCGGAACGAGCCCGTCGAGCACCCGTTGGCCTTCTCGCGTGAGACGATACCGCATGCCGGTGTTCCGGTCGCCCACCTCAAATCCCAGCCATCCCAAGGCGATCAACCGCCCATGCAGAGACGAGAGCCGTTGATCGTCGAATCCATCGAGTGACCTGACGCGAGGAAGCCAGTCGTCGCGTTCTTCCTCGGCCGGCAACTCGGCCAGCCCGATAGACGACGGCTGGTCCGAATCGTTTTCCTTCGGATCGGCCACCGGTTCGTCAGCTGGCCGGTAAGTCTCCAGCACCTCTCGCCAGCCGGCATCGAGGTCGAGCAGTTCTGCGTCGATATCAATCATCGTCCTTCGTATCGACGACCACCGACCTCAAAGACAGTTCGACCGGCCCGGCCCTCACAACCGTCACAACTAGACAACGCTCCCTGGCCAGGGCCACGCGAGCAGCCACACAACCGTTACAAACGACCTAACCCAAACCGTGTGTGGCCTGCTTGAGAGTTCACGATCCCCCTCGGCTGCACAGGACGGCCAGGAGCGGCTCACATATTCGTCTTGGCATCGTCGACGTCCCCGATGACGGCGTTCAGTGCCAGGTTGAGCGGGGCGTCGTGAGAATGATCGGTCGAGTAGATACGGAAAATCGAGAAGCTGGCCGGCAACTGGCGAAACAACTCATCATCATCAAGTGCTTGAGGCTCGGGTTCGGACGGATCGAGTACGAAGTTCTGCCCTCCCGCCGGCAACGGCCCACTGGGTCGGTGGTAATGCCGTGCCACGTCAACTCGCATCGGTATCTCACCCAGCCCATCTGGCAACGCACGACGCACACGAGTCTCGACCAGTTCCGGCTCCGAAAAGATGGTGACCCGTTCCGACTCCCCTTCCCGGAAATGCAGGATCCGCTCGCACGCCAGTTTCCAGTCGACATCCCGGTTGAGAATCCTGGCCCACCGCGTTCCCAGTTCACGCGTCGCCTCATCTTCCGACAAGGACCATCGTCCCACGTCAACCAGGAAACTCGATTCGGTCAATCTCCGGTAAGCCTCCAGATCCTCACTCGGATTCCCTGGAAACAGTCGCTGCATGGTTTCAGGAAAGACCTGCTCCAGCGACAGGTCCAGCGCCCGTACCGTTCGATGGAAGTAGACGGTCCGAAACAGGTTGGCCCGAGTCTCGATAAAATTCACCAGGGTCGCCAGGCCACGAGAGTGAATGGTCAACCCCTGGGGAGTGAAAAAGCTGTAGTGCAACAACCTGGACAGGTCAAAGGCCCGGATGTTGTAACCGGTCATGTAAGCGTCTCGCAGGACGAAGTCCATGTTGTCAACGGTGTAGATGCCGCTGAAGAGAGATCGCAATTTGCACAACCAGTCAGGAGTCCCCTCGATCTGTTCGCCAACCCGTGGCCGGCGTATCAACCACGCCACCTGGCGCGGATCCAGTTCCTCCAGGGGCTGGAGTTGCCCATTGGGGTTTCTCCGCACGCGCCGGATCATCTCTCCCAATTCCTCCTGGATGATCTGCGCCCCCAGGTCCTCGTGTGTGATCCCGAAGTCGTCCAAAAAGTGATCGTCGAAAAAGTGACCAAACGGACCGTGTCCGACGTCGTGCAACAGGGCCGCCAAACGCACGAGACTCTCGACACAGGGACGTGACGGGACATTGTCACACGATTCGACCAATGAATCGTACCAGGAGTCGATCGCCCGGCTGGCCAGGTGCATCGCCCCCAGGACATGCTGAAACCGCATGTGTTCGGCGGAAGGAAAAACCCACCACGCGGTTTGCAGTTGGTGAATCTGCCGCAGCCGCTGCACCCACGGGTGATCGATCAATTCCTGCTCGGCCACTTCTCCAGCGGGCAGGTCACTGCGCGAGACAAATGGGATGTAACCGTGAATCGGGTCATGCGACAGACTCTCGGTGTTGAAATCACGTGGCATCTGTAACGGTCCGTCAGGCGGGCATGATCCAAGTCAAACCCCGGGGTCGACGGTACATCATACCGCCCACTCCCGAGATCGTTCCACCGCCCGCTGCCAGCCCGAGCACAGCAGGTCCCGTTTTTCGGCCTGCATCTCGGCGCTGAAGCGACGCTGAAGTTGCCACGCCGCAGCCACCTCGTCTGTGCTGTCCCAGACACCGGTCGCCAGTCCGGCAAGCCGGGCCGCACCCAGCGCGGTCGTTTCCAGAACCTCCGGTCTCAAAACGTCAACATCCAGCACATCGGCCTGGAATTGCATGAGCAGGTTGTTGGCCGCGGCCCCCCCATCGACCCTCAGTCCACCGAGACTCACTCCCGCTTCTCGCTGCATCAACTGCAACAGGTCACGGCTCTGATAGGCGATCGACTCGAGAGCCGCCCGGGCCAGGTGTGGCCGAGCCGTACCACGAGTGATACCAACCAGGGTGCCGCGAGCCGCCGGATCCCAGTAAGGAGCCCCCAGGCCGACAAAAGCGGGGACGAGGTACACTCCGTCGGTCGATTCGCACTCGGCCGCCAGTTTTTCGATCTCGGATGCCTCGGAGATCACCCCCAATCCATCCCGGAGCCACTGCACAACCGCTCCACCGACAAACACCGACCCTTCCAGGCAATAGGTCACTTCGCCGTTGAGACTCCAGCCAACCGTCGTGAGCAGGCCTCCTTCGGATCGCACCGCCTCGCTTCCAGTGTTCATCAAGAGAAAACATCCTGTCCCGTAGGTGTTCTTGGCCTCCCCGGCCGAAAAACAGGCCTGTCCAAATGTTGCCGCCTGTTGATCTCCCGCCATCCCGGCCAGGGGAACCGCCGCCCCCAGCAATTCCGCGTCGATCTCACCGACCACTCCCGACGATTCCACCACCTCGGGCAACATCGCCCGCGGCACCCCCACGATCTCCAGCAATTCGTCGTCCCACTCCAGCGTGTGAATATTCAGCAGCAGGGTGCGACTGGCATTGCTAACGTCAGTGACATGACGACGCCCCCCGGTCAAACGCCAGGCCAGGAACGAATCAATCGTGCCGAACAGAACCTCGCCGCGTTCAGCACGCGACCGAAGCCCTTCAACTTCGTCCAACAGGTGGGCGATCTTGGTTCCCGAGAAATACGGGTCCAGCACCAGCCCGGTCTTGTCACGAACCACGCTCTCGTAGCCCGCTTGTTTGAGCGCCGCACACCGCTCCGCGGTCACCCGACTCTGCCACACAATCGCATTGGCAACCGGCTGGCCTGTCTCGCGCTCCCACACCACCGTTGTCTCGCGCTGGTTGGCAATCCCCAGTGCCGCCAGGTCACTCGCCTCGATTTCAGCATCAATCAGGGCCGCCCGGGCGGTGGCAATCTGAGAGTCCCAGATTGCCTCGGCGTCATGCTCGACATGCCCCGGCGCAGGAAAAATCTGCTCAAACTCCTGCTGTGCCATTCCTACCGCCCGAGCCGATTCGTCAAAAACAATCGCCCGACTGGAGGTCGTCCCCTGGTCCAACGCCAGTACGTACTGTGACATTCGTTCACCTATGCCGTGGTTGCCGTCGCTACTTCACCCGCTCGCGCCACTCTCGCCACTTGTTTCGCTGGTCTCTCAACCGGTCAACAAAACGTGGGTCGCCCGCCAGGTTTCGCTCCTCGCGAGAATCCTTTTTCAGGTCGTACAACTCCTCAACCACCGGGTCCAACGAGGTGTAACGGACATATTTCCAACGCGATCCCCGAACACCCTCGGTCTTGGGAATCCTGGGATGCTGGAACGGGTGCTCATAAAAGAACTCGCTCCGCCACTCGACACGCCGCCCATCCAGCAACGGCTTCAATGACCGCCCCTGAATGGTACCGGGGATCTCCAGCCCGGCGAGGTCGAGGATCGTCGGGGCGATGTCGATGTTCAAAGCCGATTCACTCACCCGACGGCCTTTTCGTCCTTCCGGCAAACGGGGATCACAGATCACCAGCGGCAATCGAATCGACTCCTCGTGCATGAACCACTTTCCGGCCAAGCCGTGTTCACCCAGGTAAAACCCATTGTCGGAAGTGAAGATGATCACCGTATTCTCAAACAACTGCTTCTGCTTCAACTTTGCCACAACCCGGCCAATCACGTCGTCAACGCCAACAACCAGCCGGTAGTAGTCCTTGACCGATTTCTGATACATCGCCGGGTTCGCAAACCGAATCTTCCAGCGATGACGTGCCTCGGATGTCTGCAGAAATTTCGGGAGCCGTGAGAAATGCGCCTCGGTCGCCGTTGCCGGAGATGGCACCTGGATGCCCGAGAACAACTTGTCGTAACGGTGGTCCGGCTGAAATGGCCACGGATCGCCGTCCTGGCAATGCGCCGCTTTCGTGTAGTACTGCAACAGAAACGGCTGGCCCTCGTCACAGGTCTCCAGGAAGTCGAGAACCTGTTGCCCCAGGCGATGAGTCAGGTGAGGCCCCTGGCCAGCCGGCTTGGAGTAATACCGCCCCTGGCCACGAAAACCGTTGAAGACGTCATAGCGATCACGAGGAAGTGGACCACCAAGGCCCCACTTGCCCACCATCGCGGTGCGATAACCGGCCTTCCGCAACAACACCGGAAAAGCATCCTTCCACTGTGGTTCTGTCAAGGATTTTCGGAAACTCCGAATTCCATGTCGCATCGCGTACTGACCGGTCAGAAAACTGGCACGACTGGTCGCACAGATTGAAGTCGTACAAAAGGTGTGAGTGAACAACGCTCCCTGGGCGGCCAACCCATCAATGTGGGGCGTCTTGAGGATCGCATTCCCCATGCAACCCAGCGCGTCGAATCGTTGATCGTCGGTAATCACCAGGATGATATTCGGACGCTCGGCCGCCGCCACGCGATCCGATCGACCGCACACCAGGATCGCCAGTCCACAGACTGCCAATCGAACCAGGCCTCCGACATCGCCCGCTCGCCCTCTCATGATCATCCCCGCTCTCCTTCGCTCTCAACACCTTCGCCTCGGTCGGCGACACATTGTCCCATTCCATCGAAATTGTCAATCAGTGCGATTTTGGCGACCACTTTACCTGTCGCTGGACAACACCTATTCTTCCGCTCGAAACAGACACCGGACTTGGATCCAAGGAATTCCTCGTGCCCTGCACCATCGAAGCGGCCACCGACCGCGACTACCTCCATGTCGCGGCGCTTGACCGGATCTCCTGGCCGATTGCACCCGACTTGTTCATTCCCGACGGCGAACACATCTGGCGAATCTGGTGTGACATGGCAACCCTGCTGGTCGCCCGACTGCCTGACGGCTCTGAGGCTCTTCCGGAATCCGGGGACATCGCAGGTGCACTGGTGATGTTTCCCACCAACACCGAGGAACTCTGCCTGCACAAGATCATGGTCCACTCGGACTGCCGCGGCATGGGCATTGGTAGCGAGTTGATGAAGGCCGGACTGGAGCGCGCCGTGGCTCCGGTGCTCCTGACTGTCGACCCCACCAATTCCGCGGCAGTGACGCTCTACGAAAATTTCGGGTTCGCGGTCCGTCAGCGAATCGACGGTTACTACCGGCCACACGAGGACCGATTGATCATGGTTCATCCCGGACCGGCTTGACCTCGTCGCGTTCCTCCTCGGCCGGTCGATTCTCTCGACCGCCGTGGCCCATCCGGTGTTCCTCGCCACGAATGATTCGACTGATATTCGCACGGTGTCGATAAACGATCATCAACGGCACCGCCAGAATGAATGCAGACAGGCTCCACTGCGAACCCCATTCGCCCGCCGACACCATCAACACCGTCTTGGCGATCGCAAACGACAGCGCCGCCAGCAATGACGCCAAGCTGCCCATGCGAGCGGCGGCCAGGGTCAGCAGGTACACCGCCACGGCCACCAGCGTCGCCCACGGCCCCAACACAATTGCCACACCCAAGGCCGTGGCAACTCCCTTTCCGCCACGCAGGCCGATCCAGCACGGGTACATGTGCCCCAGGATCGCGATCAATCCCACCAGCACCCCCGTGTGCACAACAATCACGCTGCCCGGTTCAATCGATTTCACGCTCAAGTTCATCGTCGAGGACACCACCAGCACTGGCAGCATGCCCTTCAGGGCATCCGGAACCAGAACCGCCACCCCCCATTTCCATCCCAACACACGAGCCACGTTGGTCGCGCCAATGTTTCCACTTCCCTGCTGACGGATATCGAATCCGCCAACCAGCCGTCCGACGACGTAACCGAAGGGGATCCCACCGACCAGGTAGGCCACGACACCCGCAATCGCCATGTAGACAGCCGTGGACATTGATGTTGTGTCGGGGGGGCAGGGAACAATTGTGACACGCCGGTTATCGGTACATCACCAGTGCCGAGTTAGACTCAATCACGGTCAGAATGTCGAGCGTTCACGAGTGTTTTCGCGACACCGTGGCTTGAAATGCTGGCCCCGACACACGACGGTTCAGGCGGCGCGAAGGAGTTGCGGCAACTCGCACTGGAACGAATCCATTTCCAGGCCTCTCGCGAATTCCCGGCGTGCCAGGTCACGCCCCGACACATCGATCTGGCACACCTCCCGAGCCATGGAGAGCACTCCGTCAAACCATCCGACGTAGTCCAGCTCAGGCCAGTCCTTGCGGCAGTAGCAGACCAATCGGGAAGCCTGCCGAACCAATTGGGCCACCTGGCCGGGCGCAACAAACTCGGCGTATTCCAGGTCAATCACCGCCGGACCCGTTCCGACACAACCGGGACTCGGCAAAAACAGGTTGTCCGGCCCGACATCAACGTGAAAGCAACCGGTCCTGGTCAATTCCACCAATATGCCGGCCACCTGGTCCAGTACCCGTCGTCGCGCACCGGAATCGACTGCGGCGGCCAGTTGGGAAGACACTGTTGACCGATCCGCCAGGAACTCGATTGCCAGCAAGCTGGCCACCAGTGGATCACACCAACGCCGCAGCCGCCCCTGCGCAAGGACACGTGGAACAGCCAGTCCCAGCGAGGCGGCATGATGCAGGGTCTTTGCTTCCATGTAACCGTAACGTCGCCACTTGCGTTTGCGATGCAGCGACCCCAGAAACACGACCTTGACCACGACGTTGCCGTCCCGAAACACAAGTCGACGACCGGTCCGTTTCAGGATGTTGGAAACATCGTCCACGTGAACCCGCTCCGCGGTCTCCGTGAACCAACCGGTCAACTCCTCGTCACGAACCCGCCCCACCACCCGGCGGCCACGGACGGCCAGCGGCAAGAACGTGGACAAGCTTGGAGTGGGGTCGTTCACGGTCAAACGCCGGTTCCTGGTCACGCGGCCTGGGCCTGTTTCATCAACGACATCAACTCCCGGTACACCCGGGAGGGAGTCAGTTCAGTCATGCATCGATGGTGGCCCAGGGGACATGTTCGCTGCTGACAGGGGCCACAATCCAGGTCGAGTTGGACATGAGTCGCCTTGTCGAAGTGCGTTTCGCTCCAGGCGATGTGAGTCGGCCCAAACATCGTCACCACCGGCACCTGGAAAGGGGCCGCGAAATGCCTCGGTCCCGAGTCGGTCGTGACCAAAGCGGTGGCATGACGGATCACCGCCTTGGTCAGTCCAAGGCTCGGAGCCTCATCGGCCAAGGACACGACACGTGGCACTCCGGCAGCAGCGACGATCGCATCGGCCTCGGCGCATTCCGATGGTCCGCACACCACCACGACGGACTGTTCCGTTTCAGACACGATCATCCGGGCGAGTTCACCGAACAGCTGACTTGGCCAATGCTTGGCAGCCCCAAACGCTCCGCCGGGATTGAAACAGATGTAGGGCCGTTGCCCCAACACATCACTACGTTTCGCGCGGATCGCCCGCCAACCTGCCTCGTCGTGGCTCGAAACAGACAGGTGCATTCGATGGTCTGTCGATCCGCACCCCAGTGGCTCCACCAATCGGAGATATTCATCCAGAACCGGGTGGGGGGTGTTTCGAGATCCCGGCCGAACCGGATCGGTCAGCAACACCCGTCGTCCATTTCTCGAAAACCCGACTCTCCGTCGAGCTCCGGACAGCCAGGCCATCCAGGCAGACCGAAGCGAATTGGGCAGCAACACCGCCACGTCGAATTGTTCGTGACGCAAGCGTCTTGCCAGCCGCCACCCCGATCTGTCGTGGTCACCACC
Source organism: Planctomycetaceae bacterium (assembly GCA_002724415.1). Taxonomy (GTDB): domain Bacteria; phylum Planctomycetota; class Planctomycetia; order Planctomycetales; family Planctomycetaceae; genus UBA8437. The sequence goes on along the minus strand of PBOU01000009.1, from coordinate 27,432 downwards.
TCGCGGATCCCATTCGATCACTCGATCGACGAGCCCTGTTCCGTCCAGAACGTCCGCGACATAGGGACGCAACACACCGACAACTTCAGCCTCTGGCAAGTGGCTGCGAATTGCCGCCAGGGCCGGAGTGGCCATCACGGCATCACCGACCCAGTTGGGCAGATACACGGCAATTTTCATGACATCCCCCCGCCGGCCTCGCCACGCTTGCCCATCAGCCTGCTCGTCGAAGATCGTTCCGTTCGGCTTTGTGAATCCGGGCCACGATCTCGCTGGTCGACAACCCGGGAATCAGCCCGAGCGGTTTGGCCACGCCACCATACGATTCGACCAATTCCCGCCCCACGATTTCCTCGACCGCGTATGTCCCCCCCTTGACCAGGACATCGGGGCGGATCACGTCGATGAGAGCTTCGGGGGTCGCTTCGTCAAAAATCACCACGTAATCAACCACCTCCAACCCAGCCAGCATCGCCGCCCGCTGGTCTTCCGAGATGATCGGCCGTCCCGGCCCCTTGGCCAAGCCCCGCACACTGTCGTCACTGTTGACAGCCACGACCAGGCATTCTCCCTCGGCCGCAGCCTGCTCGAGACACGCCAGGTGACCGGCGTGCAACAGGTCGAAGCAACCGTTGGTCAACACCACCCGTTGCCCCGAATCCCGGCGTGCTTCCAACAATTCGCACAGCCTCTCACGTGAATGAATCTTCTCACCCGCCGAGCGTGGGCCGCCCAGCAGATCGGCAATCATCTCGCCACGCGTCACCGTGACAACGCCAATCTTTTCCACCTCCAGCCCACCGGCCGTATTGGCCAAACGGGCCATGGTGTCGGGGTCGCAACCCGCAGCGGCCGACAGCCCGATCGTGGCCAAGACCATGTCACCTGCACCGGTGATATCGTAGACCTCGCGACGCCGGGTCGGCACATGGCGGGCAGCGTCCTGGGAATGAGCCAACACGATCCCATCGCTGTCGAGCGTCACGAAAGCGGTGTCGAGATCAAGATCGTCACGCAACGTGACCGCAGCCGCCATGCCATCCTCGATCGTCACGACCTGTTGCCCGGTGGCCCGTGCGGTCTCAGTTCGGTTGGGCGTGATCGCAGTGGCACCGCGGTACCAGCGATAATCCGCCCCCGCGGCTGGATCAACGATCACCGGTATCCCCGACTCCCTCCCCAGTGCAACAACCGCGGCCAGCAATTCGGCCGTGCAGACCCCCTTGGCGTAGTCCGAAACCAGCACCGCGTCAATCTGGCTCTCCGGTTCGGGCGTGCGAATCCTTTGCTGCAACGCGGCGACCATCTCTTCGGCAATCACTCCGCCGAGGGGCTCGCGCGACTCCCGATCGACCCGGAGAACCTGGTGAGGGTGCCGGTGCTGGGCGCGGCCTATCACGCGTGTCTTGACCGTAGTCGGCCGCTGCCTGTCCGTCACGACCAACTCGGTTCCGATGCCAGCCTGTTCCAACTGGTACCGCATCTCACGGCCGTCTTCGTCGTCACCGACCACTCCACACATCACCACTTCGGCTTCGAGCCCTCGCAGCATGTTGGCCACGTTCGCCGCGCCGCCAAGACGAGACTCGCGGCGATCCTCCCGGAGGAGCATCACCGGGGCCTCCTGGCTGATGCGTTCGGCGTCCGCCCAGGTGTATCGATCCAACACCAGATCACCCACGACCAACAGACGCGGATGACCGGCCCCCCGGACAATCTCGACCAACTCATACGACATGGCGCAGGGATCATCTCGATCCGCACCAAACGAGTCAATGTCTCTTGGGCCAGGAATGGAAACCGGAGCTACGGGCGGTCCACATCCCTGAGCATCGGCTCGAGTTCTTCAACGAAGTCATTGACATCCTTGAACTCTCGATACACCGACGCGAAGCGAACAAACGCCACCTGGTCGACTTCGCGCAGCCGGCCAAACACCAGTTCGCCGATTTCTCGAGACGGAATCTCACGGTCGAAACCCTGGTGGACTTCCTGTTCGACCGCGTTGATCACTCCCTCGATCTGGTCGTCACTGACCGGACGCTTGTAGCAGGCTTTCTCGAGCCCCGCGCGAATGCGCTCACGGTCAAACGGAACCCGAGAACCGTCCTTCTTGATCACCCGCAAGGGAGATTCCTCGATCTTCTCGTACGTCGTGAATCGACGTTCACATCCCAGGCACTCGCGGCGACGGCGAATCGCGTGAGGCTGGCTCGTCCGGGAATCAACCACCTTTGTCTCGTCGTAACGGCAAAACGGACACTGCATCGTTACGCAACTCCGAGAAAAACGCCGCCATGGAATCTCGCGACATCGTGTCGCCTAAACTACCCCAGCCGGCCACATCTGAGAAGACCATTTGCGACCAAACAGGTGTATTGGTTCACTCCACCGAATCAACGGGCTTCTCGGCCTCATCAGTATCGTCGGCCGGTTTCAATTCCTCCAACGACTGCCGCAATTCACGCACCGAACCAACTCCAACGACCAGCAACAACCCGGCCATTCCCAGGACTCCGGCGCCCAGGATCGCCACCCAAACCACCCGCCAGATCGAATCACTCACGAGATCACCTCCCCGGCGTCCGAACCGTCGCCTCGATGTCGATCGGGAACCAGAATTGAAATGGGAATGAAGACCAGGGTTGGCGTGGCCATCGTCACCAGCATCATCAATGCCGGGAACACCTGGAACCCATCCGGGTCGGGAAACAACATCGAGTTGATCGCATCGATGACCTGGGGCAATCCACAAACACCCATCACGCCGCAGACCAGGGCTGCGAGGGCACCAGCCGAACTGGCACGACGCCAGTACAGCCCTCCGACAATCACCGGCAGCGCCCCGGAGAGATACACCGTCCCGGTGATAGCCAGGTAGTCCCACAATTCCTGCCCGACCTCATACCACAGTCCCCAGAACAACAGGAACGCGCCGATCACCACAATGCTGACTCGGGTCACCAGGACGCGTCCCCGGTCACTGAGTCCCCCACACAGCGGAGCCACGATGTCTTGCGCCACAACACCACTCCAGCACAACAGGTAACTGTCGTGGGTCGACATGAAAGCCGCTAGCATCGCCGCGGTGACAATTCCCAGCAGCCCACTGGGAATGATCTTGGCCAGGTACAACGGCATGGCCGAGAGCGTGGAAATGTCCTTCGCAGCAACTGCCTGTTGAAACTCGCTGCCCACGTCAGCGTGTACGGCAAAGTATGCGAACGCGCCAATGCCCCACAGGGCAGGCAGTGTCCGTCGGGCCAGGAAGGGAATCGAACTGAAGAGATACAGCTTCCGGGCGACCGTCGGCGTTTTCACCGCGAGCGTTCGCGAGACGGTCGCCGGCCAGAGCATCACGGCGATCGACAGGGTCAACCACTGGGCCATCAACATCCAGGGTCCCACCCCGTCACCAGGCTGACTGGTCACCGGGTTGTCGCCCAGCAATGGATTCACGTACGTCGCCCCACTGAGGTCCCACAGACCGCCAATGCCGCCCAGTTCATCCACGACGAAAAAGCTGACCACCAGTGCTCCAACCCCCAGTACGAGGAACTGAATCAGGTCGGTGATCACCACCGACACCATCCCTCCCAGGACCGTGTAGAACAACACCAGCAGCAACAAGCCGGTCATGATCAACTTCAGGGCCATCGGGTCATCGAGCCCGGTCACACCAACCAGGAACAGTGAGCCCGCCTTGAGGAACACCCCCATGTTGAGCACCCCCGCGAGGACCATCATCACCGCACCCACCACGCGGACAGTTTGCGAATACCGTCGTTGGTAATACTCCGGTACCGTCAGGACCGCCTCCTGCCGCAAGCGATACACCACCAGGCCGGTGGCCCCGATCACCGCCAACCCCAACACCTCAATCACCGCCAGGTACAACGAGGCAAACTGCTTGGTGTATCCCAACTCGGCCACGTACATGACCGTGACGAGCCCCAGTTCCGTACCGGTCATGGTCGCCAGCGCCAGGCGAATCCTCAGCGTCCGCCCGGCGACAAGGTAGTCACTCAATCCCCCGACATACCGGTTGGCCCACAGTCCGATCAAAATCGAACCGGCCAGATAAACCACGACGATGATCCAGTCGACCGTCGCAAATTCAGTGTGAAACAGTCCCATGGCAGTTCACCGGTGCCCGAAAACCAGCGGTTGCATTCGGAACACACTCGTCCTACGATTAGGTTCTGAGCACACGGCGTCGGTCCCGCCAGTGCAACTCGAATTTTTACCGGACCGACTCTACCGCGCCGACCCGGGGAGACGCCACGGTGACGATTGACAAGAGCCTTCGACGCAGGGGGCATCTCCTGCGGATGCGCAACGTGTTGAAGAGAAGTGAACGGATCGAGAGGCTGGAGTTCGAAGATCGCTGGCAAGACGGCCAGAGTCCCTTTGGACTGCCCAAGGTCCGGGTCATCAAGAGTTCGCTCGGGCGCAAGAAGAAGAAAAAGAAGGAAGAAGAGGAACTGGGCGACGAGGCAATGGAGGCGACCGAGTCGACCGAGGAGGACGAATAGACCGCCTCAGGTTTCCCGGTCGGTCACCGTTCTTGATTCCCCGCGATCATGGACATCCGTTCCACCCTGCAATCGTTGGCTGGCGCCCTGCCGCGAAAGCGAATGAGGCGTTCCGGGCGACGTTTTCTGGCCGCAACTTCCGACTGTCGTGGCGCTCAGCATGGCGTGCTGCGAGAACTGCTGGGCCTCAATGGCAGCAGCGAGTTTTGTCAGGAGTATGGCCTAGACCGCGTCAGCAGTTCCGATGAGTTTCGTCGCGCTATCGGGGTGACTGACTACAGCGTCTACCAGCCATGGATCGAACGGCTCAAGACGGGCCACCAGGCAGCAATGCTCGGCCCCGAGAATCCACTGCTGATGTTCACGCTCAGCAGCGGCACAACCGCTGACGCCAAGTTTATTCCCGTCAGCCGCCGTTTTCTGGACGACTACCGCCGCGGCTGGAAGATATGGGCGATCTTCGCCTACGACGATCATCGTGACGCAGCAGGCGGCAAGATTGTTCAGTTCGTCAGCCACCACGAACAGTTCCACACCAGCGGCGGCACGCCCTGTGGGAACATCAGCGGCCTGGCTATCCGCATGCAGTCGCAATTTGTCGTCCGCAACATGTACACCATTCCTTTCGATGTTGCGAGAATCGAGGATCCCGAGGCGAAGTACTATGCCGCGATGAGATCCGCAATCGCCGATCCACGGGTCGGCATGGTAACCACCGCCAACCCCAGCACGCTTCTGCGCGTCGCCCAGTTTGCCAACACCCACTGTGAATCACTGATCCGCGACGTCGCCGATGGCACCATCAGTTCCGATTTCCAAATCGCCAGTGACATTCGTTCCAGCCTGGCCCAGAACCTGAAACCACAACGGAAACGCGCTGCGGCACTGGAACGGATCGCCGAACAAACCGGCCACCTCTATCCCCGGGACTACTGGAACGCGATGAGTTTCCTGGCTGTCTGGACCGGGGGAAGCTGTGCTGCGTATCTGGACGCCGTCCGTGAATGCTATGGCGATGTCGCCGTCCGTGACCATGGCCTGCACGCCAGTGAGGGACGGATGACGATTCCGTTGGAGGACAATTCGTGTGATGGCGTGCTTGATGTCCTCTCCAACTACTACGAGTTCATCCCAGTTGACGAGTACGACAGCAGCCACCCCACAGTCCTTGAAGCCCACCAACTTGAAGCCGACAACGATTACTACATCCTGCTGACGACCGGATCGGGCTTCTACCGATACGACATCTGCGACGTTGTCCGTTGCACCGGTCACTATGGCACCACGCCCCTCCTGCGTTTCCTGCACAAAGGGGCCCACATCGCCAGCATCACCGGCGAGAAACTCTCCGAATCACAGATCGTCGAATCGGTCCGACTCTGTACTGACGAACTCGACATCACACTGGATCAGTTCACCGCGATGCCGGTCTGGGGGGAGCCGCCAGGATACCGACTGGTGATCGAAGAATCCGATTCTCGTCACACCGATTCCTGGAACCGCCTGCCGGAACGGATCGACCAGTGTCTTCAGGAATTAAACATCGAGTACCAGGAAAAACGTCAGTCGGGACGCCTGGCTCCACTGGAGTTGACGCGAGTCGCTGCCGGCACCTGGCCACGGTTCGCCGCACATCGACGCGAGAGCCGGGGAGGCAGCCTCGAGCAATACAAGCACCCCTGCCTGCTCCCGGACCTGGAAACGAGCCAGGCGTTCTTCCGCGATTACGTCAACGGCTAGCCAAACAGTCCACTGACCGATTCGTTGCGGTGAATTCGCCGAATCGCCTCGCCCAGCAATGGAGCCACCGACACCACGGTCATGTCGGGCAATTGCTTCTCGCCAGTCAGCGGCAGACTGTTGGTGAACACGCATTGTTTGATGCCCGCTTCACGGAGTCGGGTGGGGGCCGGACCACACAACACCGCATGAGTGGCACTCACGTAAATCTCCCGGGCACCGTGTGCACGAGCCACTTCGACAGCCCCCACAATTGACCCCCCTGTGCTGATCATGTCGTCAAAGATCAACACGGTGCGGCCGTCAATCGGGCCACCTATCAGGTTGGCCTGCTCGGTCTCCGTCGCACTGCTCCGCCGCTTGTCGACAATTGCCAACGCCCCGCCCAGGCGCCGCACGTGGGAAAGGCTCCTCTTGATACTTCCCTCGTCCGGACTCAACACCACGATCTCCTCAGCGGGCAGGCCCAGCGACTCGAAATACTCATCCAGAATCGGGGCGGCATACAGGTGATCGACCGGGACGTCAAAAAAACCCTGAATCTGCGCTGCGTGCAGGTCCATCGTCAATACGCGATCGGCTCCAGCCTGGACGATCAGGTTGGCCACCAGCTTCGCGGAAATTGGCACGCGACCGGCATCCTTGCGGTCCTGCCGCGCGTAACCAAAGTAAGGGATCACCGCCGTGATCCGCGCGGCGCTGGCACGACGACACGCGTCTATCAGAATCAGCAACTCCATCACGTTGTCATTGGTGGGAGGCCCGGTCGGCTGCACCAGGAACACGTCACAACCGCGGATGTTGTGGTCCAACTGGACACTGATCTCCCCGTCGGGAAAATCTGCAACCTGAACGGCCCCGAGCGGGAGTCCAAGATGATCGGAAATCTCCAGCGACAACTCGGGGTGGCCACGACCGCTGATCAACGTCAGATGATCGTACATTACCATCCCTTCGCAAACTTGCCGTGTCCCTCGCTCAACACAGATCGGGACGCCCAAGGCGTCCCCGTTCTGCCCAACCCGGCCCCAATTGTCAAGCGCGAGAAAGAACCTCGCCCACCTCTGTCAATTGATCCGGAGTGTTGACTCCCAGCGCCTCGTCGATTGCGAGTGAACACGAAGCCACAACGCGATGCCCCGCGGCCATCAGGATCTCCGCACAGTCGGTGAGGTAGTACTGCCCCTGCTGATTGTTGGGTTCGACGCGTGACAAAGCCTCCCACAAGAGCGAGCCATCAAAGGCGTACAGGCCCGTGTTGATCTCCTGGATCACCGCCTCCTCGGGTGTCGCGTCCACCTCCTCGACGATCCGGAGAAACTCACCGTCGTCGTCTCGTACGATTCGGCCCAGCCCGGCGTTGGATTCAGTTCGTGCCGTTCCGACCACGCAAGCAGCAGATTTCTGGCACTGAGCGTCCAGCAATGAACGAATCGAATCACTCCGGATCAAGGGCATGTCACCATTGAGTACCACCACTGGTCCAGCATGGTCGGACAACACCTCCCGACACATCGAGACCGCATGGCCGGTACCCAGTTGTTCCGACTGCAAGGCAAAAGAAACGTCGTCGTGGTGATCCAGGGCCGCGCGAACCTCCTCGGCCTTGTGCCCCACCACAACCACCAGCCGAGCAATTCCTGCATCGCGGGCGGCCGCCAGAACCCACTCCACAAGCGGACGCTCGGCCGCAACGTGCAAGACCTTGGGAAGATCCGACTTCATCCGCCGACCCTCGCCGGCAGCCAGCACGATCGCAGCAGCCGCACTCACGCAAGACTCCCCGACACCTGTTCTTGTCGCCCGAAAACCGCTACCACAGCGCGCTCTAGAAGCTGACGCCGGCTCGGGCAATAAAACCGTCACCGATATTGAACCCGGGCGTCGGTCCCGCAAAACGGGTGCTGCGAGAAAAGATCCAGCCAGCCTCGATGAAACTCGAATACTGGAGCGTCTCGGACCGGAATCCCATCATCAATCTGTAGCCCTCGAATTCGACCTGGTCGCGAACCGAAGGAGCAATTGCCACATCATAGGCTTCAACCTGGTATTCAGCCTTGGCGTACATCCAACTCGAGTTGCCACCATAGTTCCCCATGAAGACGCTGATTCGCGACTGTGGAAACATCAACTGCCATTCCCAGATCGCATCTGGCTTGAAAATCAATCCCGCGTAAGGAATGACCCGATCCCGGACCCGATCCCAGTACCCTGCGCCCAGGGCAATCGTCATCCCCGGGTACTGGTAGTAAATCACGCCACGACCGTCGAACTGCCAACTGTCTGAATCGATCCCACTGTCAAAGTCGGTTGCCAGAGAGGGAGTGAAGGCCAACTGGGCGCTGTATCCCCCCTGGCTGATCGACGCCAATTCCAGATCCCATCCGATCTTGTAGGCTTGCGCTGGAAGGCCAGTGCCAGGAGTTCCCAGGCTGTCCGGTCCATCCCACCAGCGAAAATTGGCTATCTGCGTGAAACTGGAAATCCACCCCGGCATGAACATCCCGGAAAACTCCAGCTCGATATCAAGCTCCGTGACGCCCAGTTGACCGAGTTGTCCCTCGGTCGATTCCCGGGGCAGAAAACTTCCCTCGACCCGGCCCGTCCAGGCATTCAGACGGTATGGCTGCAGGCTGGAATGCGCTCCAAAAGTCAGGCCACCAGGCACCTGGCCAGGCATCGGTTGGGTCGCCCAGGGAGCCGACTGGAGTCCTGGAGCCGGTGCAATCCCCATGGGATTGCCCGTTTGCAATACCGGCATGGCCATCCACGTCGTCGGAGGCGCGGCGGCCGGCGCCCCTGCCATGGGAGCAGGGTCATAAGCCGGGTTGTAGAAGGAAGTGTCAGCCCCAACCGGTGCATACACCGGTGCAACTCCACCGGGCACTCCCGCCGGATTGCCGGGAACGATGGTGGCGGCGGGGGCCTGTCCACGAACCACCGTGTCCACGATCAGAACCGGTTCAGCCGACAGGACAGCTGACGGCAGCACCAGGCAAAATAAAACAATAGCTTTCATGGGCGCAGTCACTGTCGCACCTGCGTAACGCGGGAGGGAATTGGAGAGAAGTGAGTGGAGCGAGTGCGGATTGTCTTTATGTCGCCATGTGCGTCAACACCAGAATCCACCCAATCCCCGTATTTTCACGGGACACCCTGGACAGGATCGTCGCTTCAGTTGAACTCCTGGTTGGTCTAGAATGCGCTGCCAACGGGTCGTTGCCGGAGCGACCGGCCACGTACGACAGTGTCATCCTGAACAACAGGCCATGTCGAACCGAATCACGGTCATCGGTGGTGGAGCGATGGGGACGGCCTGCGCCATAGTCCTCGCCGAAAACCCCGATCAACAGGTGACCCTCTGGGCACGCAACGCCGAACACGCGGCGAACATGGCAGCCTCGCGGCAAAACGAGAGATTGTTGCCGGGAGTGACGATTTCCGAGTCCATCAACATCACCTCCGACATCACCTCGGCCGTAAACGACAGTGACCTGCTGGTGATGGCCGTTCCCACCGCCTTCCTGCGAGATTGCCTTCAAACCATCTCTCCCGAGTTGACCGACGCCCCACCGGTGGTCAGCGTGATCAAGGGAATTGAAAACGGGACATTTCTGCGTCCCAGCGAGATCATTGGCGAGGTCCTGGGAATCCGTGCGGTCGTGTCACTGAGCGGTCCCAGTCACGCCGAGGAGATCACTCGTCGCCTGCCGGCGACCGTTGTCGCCGCCAGCGGCGACCTGCCCCTGGCCCGTCGTGTGCAACAGACGTTCAGCACCGACCGGTTCCGCGTTTACACCAACGCCGACATCATCGGCGTGGAACTGGCTGCGGCACTCAAGAACGTGATCGCCATCGCCGCAGGCATTTGTGATGGATTGGGTTACGGTGACAACGCCAAGAGCGCCCTGATGACACGCGGCCTGGTCGAGATGACACGGTTTGGCACGTCGCTGGGCGCCGAAGCCAAGACCTTTGCCGGACTGGCCGGGATGGGCGACCTGATCACCACCTGTGCCAGCCCCTACAGTCGAAACCGAAAGGTCGGCGAACGACTCGGCAAAGGAGAAACTCTCGAACAGATCCTCCAAAGCATGGATGCCGTAGCCGAGGGAGTCTGGACCACTCGCAGCGTACACGAACTCGCCGGGACACACGGCATCGAGATGCCAATCACCGCCGAGGTGTTTCGCGTTCTCTTTGAGGACAAGCGGGCGGTCGAAGCGACCGACTCGCTGATGATGCGACCGCCCCGTGACGAATAGTGGCAGTGATCAGGTTTGCTCGCTGACCGTTCGCCAGGCCACCAGCGCATCGTGAACCGCTGCCACGTCGTGGACCCGAATGATCTCGACCCCCTGTTCGGCCAGTGCCACGGACACCCCGACAGTTCCCGCCATCCGTTCCTCAACCGGTCGGCCCAGCAGTTTCGAGAGAAACCGTTTCCGCGAATGGCCAACCAGCACCGGCCGACCAACCTGGTGCAAGCGAGCAATCGAAGAGAGCAGATCCAGGTTGTGTGCCGCGGACTTGCCGAAACCAATCCCCGGATCCAGCACCACGCGTTCAGCCGCCAACCCCGACGCCACCAGGTGGTCCAGGCGGCTCCCCAGGTAGCTCGCCACCTCCTCGACCACGTCCGCATAAACGGGATCGTCCTGCATCGTCTGCGGCGTGCCTCGCATGTGCATGCAGACGACCGCCACGTCGAGATCGACAACGGTTTCGACCATGGCCGGGTCCGCTTCCAGCCCCGAGACATCATTGACCACGCTCGCCCCCACCTCGACCGCCGCCCGGGCCACGTCGGCCTTCATCGTGTCGATCGAGACTGGCACATCCACTCCCCGGCACACCGCCTCGACCACCGGCACCACTCTCCGCAACTCCTCATCGATCTCGACAGGAGTGGCTCCCGGCCGGGTGGATTCTCCGCCGATGTCAATGATTGACGCTCCCGCTGACACCATTTCGGCAGCTCGCTCGACGGCCAACTCGATCGTTTCATGCTGACCACCATCGGAGAAGCTGTCGGGAGTGACATTCAGAATCCCCATCAACCACGGCGTCCCATCCAGGACATGAGTGGTTTCTCCCACCAGCCAATTTCGACCACCAGTCACACCGGCCATCCCACTCACCGCCTTATCTCCCTCATGTCCCCCCGGCCAGCGTCAAAAACAAACACACGTCGACCGGGAAACAAATTCAAAACACGGGACATCGGCACCACTTTCGGGATGTACCGCCCCACCAGCAACGGAGTGTCAAGCATCGGTTTGTTGACGACGAAGTCGATATGCCGATCGGTCGGATCGGGTTTGACCAGGACCAGGGCCGGATCGCTGCCAGCTCTCCGGGACACGCGTTTGCGGAATTCGGCATGGCGAGCCCGGGCGAAGCCAACGTTGTTGACTGCTGCATCGACCCGGGACGGAGCCCAGACCGGCTCGAAATCCAGGTAGGACGTCACCGGCGTCACCAGCAGAAGGCCCAACCAGGCCAACGCGACGCCCGGGCGCCCAACCCGCCCGGCTTCCTGCCACAGCCGAACGGTCACACCCGCCACCAACAGGCACCACAGGGGCGCGGTTTCAAAGACATAGTGCCAGTCCATGATCCCCGCATACCAGTACGGCACGTGAACCAGGTGCACGCACAGTATCGCCATCACGACCGGCAGCCAGCGGCTTCCCGGCAGGGGAGCCGTCCCCAGCAGGAACCCGGCCAACACCACCACCGACGTCATCAGCAACGCGACCAGGCCGACCGTCCACTTGCCTGACTCGACCACCCGGCTGACCACGTTCCGGACCGCCAACTCCGCATCCAGGTTCTCGGCCCACCGGTCATAGTGATGCAGGACCCTCTGCCGTTCAACACGATCCATCCCGGCAATCCGCTGCTCGCCCCGCTCCACGTTGTCGAATCCGTACACGTGACGAGGCGTGTATTTGTCGGTGAAGACCTGGTACGGAGTGGTCGTCCAATCACCGGTCAACTGGTGGTTGTACCAACCCATCACCGCCAGGCCCGCCACGAGTGGCGACGCGACGAACCCGACACGGAGATGTCGCCAGCGAACAGCCTCGTGGCCATCCCCCCGAATCCACCACCACGCCAGCCAGCAACCAAACGGCAAACCCACGGCCGCAGCCGTCAACGGGCGACACAACATCGCCAACGACAAACCCATCCCCGCCAACAANCCGTACCCGGGAATACCGGTCCGCTGCATTCTCAGGAACCAGTACACGAAGACAGTCGCCCCGGCCAATGTCGGATGATGAGACAACAGCAGATTGCTGAACAAGGCCATCCCCGGTGCCACCGCCGTCAGCAATCCGGCCAACAACCCGACCCCGTTGCCAGCCAACTCGCGACCAATACCCAGGACCGCGATTGCCGTCANCACACCCGCGAGGTAGTGGCCCCACACCGGCTTGCCCCACGCCACAAACGGTGCCATCCACGCCCCCACACCAGGAAAGTACCGGCTCGCAAACACCCCGTTCTCGTTGAGCACATGCATCTGGTCGAAAAGGCGGGGCGCGTCGGGATGCCCCGGATTGGTCCATTCGCCGGCGACGAAGGTACGGGCCTGGAACAGGTAGCTGTACTCGTCGTGATACCCAGGCGGAAGGCTACCCAGTTCAGGGGTGCCGGGCCCCGCAACCGGTCTCGAGGCAACGTGCACGCTGCTCCCCAACGAAACGATCGCGACAAGAATCACCGACACGCCCACTCCCACGCCACCCCGTCCCGCTGGTGTCGTCCACCAGTTGGCCAGGCGATGGCCCCGGGCCCTTGCAACCCGCAACCGTCGCGGCCGCCAACCGGCCAGCAGCACACCCAACACCAGACACCAGAGGCAGGGGGCGGTATCGATGTTGATTCCGATCAACGCTGCCTCAATCACGCCACCTGGTGCCGACCGCCAGCCCGTCCATTCAATCCTCAGTACGAACAGCAGTGCCATCGCCCAGGCGATCGACCAGCTCAACCAGGGCCTGAGCCTCCCGCCCCGACCGGCCTCATCCGAAATGCCCGGCGTTTTCGAATCGCTCATCAACGGCTCATCAGCAATTTCGGGAAAGAACTACGGAGACCCCGGTGGTGGCCCCGGGCACCTCCAGAGGATCGCTTGACGCTCTGGACGACCGCCATTCATACTCGTTTTTCGCATTCAACTGGACTCATGCGGCCGCCACCACGGCGACGTATTCCACCCGGCCATCTTAGCCGGGACCCGCTCACCGACGAAACAGGAGTCACCGTGAAACGCGTCGCTCTGGTCACCGGTCTCTCGGGCCAGGACGGATCGTACCTCGCCGAGTTTCTGCTCGAACGCGACTACGACGTCCATGGACTGGTCCCGTACCCGCGACGAGGACTCTGTGACCCCAGGTGCCAGTTGCACTTTGGTGACCTCACCGATGCCTCGCGACTGGCGACGGTTTGCAACGAAGTGCTCCCCGACGAGGTCTACAATCTCGGTGCCCAGAGCCACGTTCGTGTGTCCTTTGACCAGCCGGTTTACACCGCTGATGTCACCGGGCTGGGAACCCTCAGNGTGCTCGAAGCCATCCGGCACCACCACGACGCAACCGGTCGTCAACCACGTTTCTACCAGGCGTCCTCAAGCGAGATGTTCGGNAANGNCGNNTCNCCNCAGGACGAANCNACNCCNTTCCANCCNCNNAGCCCNTACGCGTGTGCNAANGTNTTCGCCTANTGGCANACNNTCAATTACCGNGANGCCTACGNNNTGTTNGCATCNAANGGGATCCTGTTCAACCACGAATCNCCACGCCGCGGCGAACANTTCGTNACTCGCAAGATCACCCGCGCCGCCGCACGCATCAAGCTCGGACTCCAGGACACACTCACCCTGGGCAATCTTGATGCCCAACGCGACTGGGGCTTTGCCGGTGACTACGTCGAGGCGATGTGGCTGATGCTGCAACACGAGCAACCCGATGACTTCGTGATCGCCACGGGTGAAACACACTCGGTTCGAGAATTTCTCGAAGAATCGTTTGGATATCTCGACCTCGATTACAACGACTATATCGAGACCGACCCAAGATTCTTGCGGCCGACAGAGGTCGATGCACTCAAGGGTGATTCCAGCAAGGCCCGTCGCCTGCTGGGCTGGGAACCGCGGGTCGACTTTTCCAGCCTCGCCCAGATGATGACTGAACACGATCTCCAGCAGGCCACCGCTGAAGCTGAAGGGCTCACCACTGACACCGCGGGCTGAGACCAGCCCACCCCATTCCTCCGTTTCCGAGTTTTGAGTAATGCCAGACCCACTCGCTGGACAGACTGCATGGATCACCGGGTCCTCGCGTGGCCTCGGACGTGTGATGGCCGAAGAACTGGTTCGCCTGGGGGCCAATGTCGCCGTGCACGGCACTCGCCAGGACAGCCCGAAGACGTTCGGCGAAGGAGATTCGATGGAACAGGTGGCCGACGACGTCGCCAGAGCGGGCTCCGGTGACACGATGGCCTGCTGGTGCGATGTCACCGATGCGGAAGAAATCAAACGGGTGGCCGGAGAGGTCCGCGAACGATTCGCACAGATCGACATCCTGGTCTGCTGTGCGGGGGGAGACATCGGAGCCGCTGGCACATCGGTTGGGAAAGGAGGGCGTCCCGAAAATGACGACTGCCTGAACATCTCCCTGGATGATTACCAGAGCGTGATGGACCGCAATCTGTTGGGCAGCATCCTGTGCTGCCGCGAGGTGGCCCCGGAGATGATCCAACGCAATTCCGGGCGAATCATCACCATCGGCAGCATCGCTGGATGCTCCGGCCGCACCTATGGCGCCATCTACTCGGTCGCCAAGGCCGCCCTGCACGAATACACCCGCTGCCTGGCCGACCAACTCCGCAAACACAACATCCCGGTCAATTGTGTCGCCCCCGGAGGAACGGTCACCGAACGCTTCCTGAGAATCAATCCAATCGACGACGAGATGATGGTCGACCAGGGGACCCTGGAACGCTACGGACGCCCCGACGAAGTTGCTGGCGTCGTTGGCTTCCTGTGTACCGAGGCCTCGAGCTTCATCAGCGGACAAGTGCTGCGGGTCGACGGCGGTGGACAGACCTTCCCCTGCTGATCACCTCACAATACGCAGTTGACGCGGCGGCCTCTTCCACCGATCCTCGTGTCATGAACGCCACGGACTCATCCCGGCCGACATCCGGCAATGACCAGGACAGCGTCGAGCCACTCAACCCGTTCTTCCGGATCACGATCGTCGCCGGCGGACTGTTCGTGGTCACGATCCTGGCAATGATCGCCTCGGCGCTTGGGCCGGAAACCGCGTCCCCGGCCCAGGCCGCTTTTGATGAAAATGCCAACTGGCTGCTCGCGGCAGAAGTGGCCGCGATCCTCGCCTCGGCCGTCTTTGCCATGGCCGGCGACAACCGAAATCTCAACGACATTCACGACCAGGCCACCGACACCACGGACGCCAATGAGCCAGTCCATCCAGCAACAGATTGAGTCTCTCCGCGAGACGATTCGCCGCCTCGACCGGTTGTACTACGTCGAAAATGCCCCCGGGGCGACCGACGTCGAGTACGACCGGCTGATGCGAGAACTCCAGTCGCTCGAGGCATCTCATCCCGAGTACGACACCCCCGAGAGTCCGTCACACAAGGTGGGCGGCGAACCGATCGCCGGGTTCGAAACCGTCACGCACCGGCTGCCAATGCTCTCGATTGAGAATGCATTCTCCGACGAAGAACTGGCCGAATTCGACACCCGGATCCGCCGACTGCTTCGCGAGGACGAACAACTCGAATACACCCTCGAGTACAAGATCGACGGGGTTGCGTTGGCGTTGATCTACGAGAATGGAGTGCTGACCCAGGGCCTGACAAGAGGAAACGGAGTCCAGGGTGACGACATCACCCACAACGCACGTACCATCCGTGGCGTCCCATTGAAACTGGCGGAAGGACCATGGCCCGAGGTGATCGAGATCCGTGGCGAAGCCTACATTGCCAACTCGGACTTCACTCGGCTGCAAAGCGAACAGCAGGAGCGGGGTGAAACTCCTTTCGCCAACCCACGGAACACCTGTGCTGGAGCACTGAAATTGCTCGACCCCAACCACTGTGCCAGCCGCAAGGTCCGGTTCTTTGCTCATTCGACCGGGTTTCTCCAGGGTGCCGAATACGACACTCACACGGAGTTTCTCCAGGACGTGGCCCGCATGGGACTTCCGGCAACACCGGGAGTCGAATCGCGGCCTGATATTGTCTCGGCGCGGGAATACGCCCAGGTCCTGATGGACAACATGCACGCACTGGACTTCGAGGTCGATGGGCTGGTGCTCAAGCTGAACAACCTGGAACAACGCCAGCGCCTGGGTGCGACCAGCAAAAGTCCCCGCTGGGTGATCGCCTACAAGTGGGAACGCTACACCGGAACGACCACCGTCTGCGATATATCCATCCAAGTGGGCAAAACGGGGACACTGACACCGGTGGCCGAGTTGGAACCAGTCGAAATTGCGGGGACAACGGTTTCGCGATCCAGCCTGCACAACCGTGATGAACTGAAACGACTGGGAATCCGCGTCGGCGACACCGTCGTTGTCGAGAAAGCCGGAAAGATCATTCCTCGTGTGGTTCGTGTCGAAGAGCACAACCGGACCGGATCCGAAAGACGATTCCGCTTTCCCACAAAATGTCCCGAATGCGACACCGCGGTGGTTCAAGACGAGGGCGGCGTCTACATCCGCTGTCCCAACCACAACTGTCCCGCTCAGTTGCGAGAGAACCTGCGATTCTTTGCCTCTCGCGCGGCAATGGACATTGAAGGGCTCGGAATCAAGCTCATAGAGAGTCTCCTGGAATCAGGGCTCCTGGCTTCACTGGGAGACATTTACCGGCTCGCCGACCATCGTGAGGCGCTGATCGGGATGGAACGCATGGGCGAAAAATCTGTCGACAACCTGCTGGAAGCGATCGAGGGATCCAAGACCCGTCCGCTGTGGCGGCTTCTGACCGGACTCAACATTCGACATGTTGGGGCCACCAATGCCCGAGTATTGGCCAGCCGGTTTGGCACAATGGAATCCATTGCAGGCCAGTCGGCCGAGCAATTGGCCGAGGTGGACGATATTGGTCCGGTGATCGCCGACAGCGTTCATGGTTTTTTCCACTCCGTCACGGGCCAGTCTGTCGTGACCGATCTCCGACAACTCGGTTTGCATCAGGGGGACCCCGTCACCCAGGCAGACTCCGGCAATCCAGGAATCCTCGAGGGAAAGACCATCGTCGTCACCGGCACTTTGACCGAGTTCACTCGCGAGGAAATCAAGGAATTCATCCGAGAGCATGGTGGCAAGTCGACCGGCAGCGTCTCTCAAAAAACCGATCTTCTGGTCGCCGGAGAGAACGCGGGCAGCAAGTTGACCAAGGCCCAAGAACTCCAGGTGCCGGTCATCACTGAACAGGATTTGCTCGCGATGGCCAAGACGCCGGATACCGAAACCTCGTAACACCACCATCGATCACGTGCCAACAAGCACGCCGTGTCACGGGACGGTGATGAACTCGTTGGAGTTCAGGTAGGCCCAGAAAACATCCTGGAGTCCCTCGGCAAGCGGCCCCGAGACCGGGGACTGTCGCGACTGGGACGACGAACGCAGCGGAAGAATCTCGCCGATGGCCTTCATCTCAGCCGACGACGGAAAACGCCCCAACGCCGAGAGGCACAAACGTTTCACCCGGTCAATGTCACTGCCCCGAGTGTGAACCACCTCGTGAAAATACGATCCCGGCCGCTGCGACAACGCTTCTCGGATCAACGGACCGTTCATCATCATCATGGCCTGAGTGATCGACCCATCAAACGTCACGGCCTCGTCGTTCTCATCCGTCTGGAACGAGTACACGAACTGGGACTGCCAACGGCGACGATTGGCCGCGACCTCTTCCCAGT
Source organism: Planctomycetaceae bacterium (assembly GCA_002724415.1). Taxonomy (GTDB): domain Bacteria; phylum Planctomycetota; class Planctomycetia; order Planctomycetales; family Planctomycetaceae; genus UBA8437. Next base: position 9,186 of record PBOU01000009.1, on the reverse strand, counting down.
CACTGGCCGTAACCCGGTCGACCTGGGTGGCCACCAACAGCGAATCGTACAACTGTTCGACACTCATCGGCTTGGTGTAAACGCGGCTGAACAACGGTTGGCCATTGGTCGTCGGATCGTCAACGGCGTTTCCGGCCGTCATCCGGCTGGTCAGCCCGTAGGCCCGCGTGTTGCAGATCCAGCCGACCAGTTGCTTGACATCAAAACCACTGGCGACGAATTCTTCGGCCAGTCGATCGATCACCTCGGGATGCGAGGGCGTGTTGTGCGGGCCCATGTCATCCACCGGGGAGGTGAAACCATATCCAAGCAACCGGGCCCAGGTGCGATTGACCATTGCTCGGGCCAGTCGGACGCCACCGTTTTGGGTCATCAGCCGGGCCAGTTCACTCCGTGGGTTCTCATTGCCTTTCAGGTCAACTCTCTGGCCAGCCAATCCCGCCGGAGCGACATGGAGCACACCCTGTCGGTCTTCATAGTAGGGAGCACCGTCAACCACTCCACTGGTCAACTCGAATGCGGCACTGCCGCGAACCGGCCTGGAACGGGTGCTCTTGAAGAACGCCGTCAGCCCGTGAAACTGTTCCTGCCGCCATTCATTGAACGGGTGGTTGTGACACTGCGTGCACTGAACCTGGGTTCCCAGGAACAACCTGGCGGTGATCGCCGTGGCTGGAGTCGCGTCGTTGTTGAGATGCGCCAGGAGAAAGTTGGCAGCACCGTTCTGATCATTGCGACCTCGAGCAGCCACCAGTTCGCTGACCATCTCGTTCCACGGACGGTTCCGGGCAAACGAATCACGAAGGAACTTCTCGAATGCCGGTCGATTCACCTCACGGCGTTTCACTCGTCCCACCAGCAGATTGGACCAGACGGTGGTCGAATGACGGACATAGTCGTTGTCATCCAACAGCCGATCGATCATCACCGTCCGCCTGCGGGGATCACGGTCCTTGAGAAATGCAACCACCTCGCTGGCCGGCGGTATATGGCCAACAATGTCCAGATAGACCCGTCTCAGCCATTCCGAGTCCGTCGCAACCGGTGATGGAGACACCTTGTTGTCTCGCCATCCGTCGGCCAGTTTTTCGTCCACAAAGCTCACAACCTCGGCCAACGATCTCCCGCTGGAGCTCCCGCCGTTCGAGGACCGAATCGAGTCCGTGGTGTCGGGCTTGATGGCAGCCTTTGTTTTGTCCACCGCAACCTTGTTGGCCAGCTGAGCCGCCGGCTCTGCCGAGATCGTGGCCGGCTGTCGAACCGGATCGGCAACCACCACTGGCCCCGTGATGTCACCGGGGCCGGCCACGGGTTCAGGCCGCGTGGTCGGATCCACATCGGCAAGACCTGGCCCGTCACCCGATTCACCTCCCCACCAGAACAGTCCCACCGCCAACACCAGTGCCGCGGCGACGGCCAGTCCGATGCCCACCAATGACGGACGACGGCGAGTGGACCGCTGGACGGTCTCCTCCACCTGCCGATCGATGGCCACACGGGTCTCCGCCTCGGCAACTCCTCCAGCTGCCTCCCAGTACAGTGTGCCGTGCAGGGAAATGTACTCGAGATACAACCGGCGGGCGGAGACATCGTCGAGGACGAGTTCTTCAAGCCGGGCCACCCCGTCACGGTCAAGACGATTCTCGCACAGCGACTCGAGCAACTGGAGCAATTCTTCGTGTTCGAAACTGTCGACACTCATGGGGTGGCCTGCGTTCTGATTTGACGGTTGACGCACTCCAACAGGGTGCGCCGAATACGCGAGAGCGACTGGTAAACCGAGTTGATCGGTCGTCCGATCAACTCCGCCACGCTCTTGCCCGATTCCCCCGCCGAATACCGCTGCTGGATCAACTCGCGATCGTTGCTTCTCAGCTTGCTGAGACAGGTAGCCAGGTGCTGCCGTCGTTGTTCAAGTTCCTCGGCCTGCTCGATTGCGTCACTAGCCACCTGGCGGACGAATTCATCGCTAAACAGGTGCCGGTCGCGTCGCTGCCGCGAACGAAACTTCAGGACCTCGTAATTGGCGATCTGGCAGGCCCATGCCAGGAAATTGGTTCCCAGTTCGAACCGGTCAAACTTCCGCCAAATGATGACGTTGGTCTCCTGGTGAATCTCCTCGGCGTCCACGGGGTTGGGAACCTGCGAGAGAATAAACAGGAAGACACGCCTCTGGTACCGCGTGAAGAGCTTGATGAACTCTTCCTTCGGAGCCAAGCTCGACTCCGGAGAGTCCAATGCGGCGGTTTCCGTTTCAGCAGTGATCCGAACTTCGGTCACGAGCACTGACCCCGTTGAAAAAAACGCCTGCAATTCACAAGCACCCGTCCACGATCACCCCCGGGCCCGGTTGATGCGGACCAGGACACCGATGGTGATGTGACAGGTGACGGACAACTACCCGATCAACTCCTTGATCGCACTGCCGCCGTTGGCCAACTTCATGGGTCGCCCGCGCTTGGACCGGTGGACGGTCTTGGACGGGATTCCCAGTGCATGGGACACGGTGGCCCAGATGTCGCCGGGGAGGTAAGCCTTTCCGTCAACACGGACACCATCGCGGTCGGTTTTGCCAACCGCCTGTCCGCCCTTGAGCCCACCACCACCGACCATCACGCTCCAGCTCGCGGCCCAGTGGTCGCGTCCCACGTTCTGGTTGATTCGCGGCGTCCGGCCGAACTCACCCATCCACACCAGCACGACGTCGTCGAGCATTCCTCGCTGTGACAGATCGGCCGTCAGAGCAGCAATGCCCTGGTCGAGCTGGGGCAAGCGTTGCGTGGACAGCGTGTTGAAGACATTGTTGTGGAGGTCCCAGCCCCCCATGCCAACCTCGACGAACGGAACTCCCGTTTCGACCAGCCGGCGAGCCATCAACAGGCCCTGGCCAAAACCACCGGTGCCGTAGGCGTCGCGAGTTTCTTGCGACTCCTCGGCCACCTTGAAGGCCTCCATCTGCTTGCTGGTCATCAAGTTGACGGCCTTCTTGTAGATCTCCTTGTGCCCCTTGGGCATCTCGCCGCGTTTGGAGTTGATGAAGTTCGTCTCGATGACACTCAGCATTCTCAGCCGTTGGCCCAATCGATCCTTCTTGTCGCCCAGGCTGGCGTTACGGATCTGGCCATTGCTGCTGACAACAAACGGTGCGTGACGGGCCCCCATGAAACCGGGGCTGCCCGAGGGAGCGTTCACCGACACGAAAGCGGGGATCTCCAGGGCCGCTCGCTTCGCACCCAGTTCGCTGCTCACCACACTGCCAAAGGTGGGATGCACAACAGTCGGGTTGGGGACGAACGAGGTGTGCATGTAGTAACGACCTCGCCCATGATCCGCTTCGCGCGTGCTCATGGAACGAACCACGCTCAGCTTGTCCATCTGCATGGCCGTCTTGGGCATGTGCTCGCTGATCTGCAAATCGCCCTTGGTGTCGATCGGCTGGAATTCCCCTCCGTTCTTCGACCCGGGTTTCAGGTCCCAGATGTCGATTGTCGGTGGTCCACCACCCATCCACATCAGGATACAGGCTTTCTGGGCCTTCTTGATGTCCTGGGCGTGAGCCCTGACATCGGAGATGAACTGCAGGGCAGGCACGGTGGCCGCCGCCGAGGCCATGTGTTGCATGAAGTGCCGTCGGCTCATGCCCTGGGGTGTCGGAAGATGCATCAATCTGTCCTTTCTTGGGGCCCGTCGAAGTGTTGTCGCGGGGACCCTACAAAAACCGAGACGAACCAATTGGAAACCTGTTTCGTCTCTCCCGCCTGGTGAATGTCTATCGCAATCCTAGTGGTTGGAAATGAACTCGTTGGAATTCAACAACGCCCAGTACAAGTCCTGGTAGGCCGTGATCGGGCTGTTGCGGTTTTCCTTGAGCAACTGTTGAGCCGCCGCGAGTTCGCGACGCGACGGTTCACGTGTGAGTGTCGAGAGGAACAATCGCCGGACCCGGGACGCATCGGTGCCCGCTCCCGAGAGAATCTTGTTCAGGAAACTGCCACGTTCGGCGCTGGTCGCTTTTTCGACCAACTCGCCGTTCATCATCATGAGCGCCTGAGGAATTGTCCCGTTGAAGGTGGTCGCCTCGTCGTTCTCATCTGTCCCGAAGGCAATCACAAACTGGCCCAGCCACCTCCGCCGCTGCCGTTCGGATTCCTCCCAGCCAGATCCTCCAGCCTTGTGAGCACCAGTGGCGATGATCAGGGAATCGTAAAGCTGCTCCGCCTCCATCCCCTTGAGATACATGTGGCTGAACAACGGCGCCTCACCAGCCGCGGGGTTGTCGACCGCATTGCCGGCTCCCACCTGACTGGTCAAGTGATAGGGCTCGCTGTTGCAAATCCAGCGGGCCAACTGCTTGATGTCATAGCCGGACTTGACGAACTCGCGAGACAGCCGATCCAGCAGTTCAGGGTGTGTTGACGGATTGTGCGGCCCCATGTCGTCCAGGGGCTTGGTGAACCCGTAACCAAAGAAATGGCCCCACATCCGGTTGACCATGGCCCGTGAGATCAGCGAATCGTCACCGGCGACCATCAGCTTGGCCAGTTCCTTCCGCAGGTCAGTCGAAGGCTTCACGTCGACGCGGGTTTCGAAGAACCGCGGCTTGACCATCTGCAATGTCCCGGCACGCTGCTCAAAGAAGACATTCCCGTTGAACTCTTTGAAGACCACCTCCGAATAGTCATCCACCATGCGGCCGCTCTTGGGGTCGTACTTGCGATGATCGACCTTGTCGAGTTGGCGAAAGAAGTTGTTGAATTCCCAGAACTGGTTCTGCTTCCAGTCGTTGAATGGATGGTTGTGACACTGCGTGCACTGGACCTGGATCCCCATGAACAACCGTGTTGTCTTGGCGGTCGCCTGAACACCATCGTCGTCCATGACCATCTGGGCCAAGAGGTAATTGACTGCCCCGTTCTTCTCGAAATGGCCCTCGGCCGAGACCAGGTCGAAGACGATCTTGTCCCAGGGACGATTCCTCGCGAACGCCTCGCGGAGAAACTTCCGCATGCCTGAACGGCTGACACGACGCGGCGTCCGACGACCAATCAACAAGTTGCTCCAGATCGTCGTCCAGTTCCGGACGTAACCGGGATCATCCAGCAGGTTGTCGATCAACTTGGTCCGCTTGGCCGGATCCCGATCCTTGAGGAACGCCTCAACGGTCTCCAGTGGCGGAATGGCACCGACCAGGTCCAGGTGAACCCGTCGAACCCACTCCGCATCACCCGCGACAGCAGACGGCTTGACCTCGTTGTCTGTCCACCCTTGACGCATCTGGGTGTTTGCGTAATCGACAATTTCACGAGCCGACCCGGTCAAGGCCGCCTTGGGAACCGCAACGGCAGTCACCCCACGACGACGCGCCGTCGGCCTCTTCGCGGTCGTCTTTTGAACCTCAGCGGCTCGGCCGCTGCTGGGTGCAACCAGCAGAGCCATCAACCCAACCGCCAGAATACCCTCGCACCACCTGGGCGCGCCGTGTCTTATTGTCGCACGTGTTTCCCGCCACGATTGCATCGATCCCGATCTCCCTGGACCCTTTTCACTGGCCCATTCGGCCAGTTTTCATATGGACAGACTCCGACTCCACCCCAGTAACCACGATGGAACCGAAAACGTTCGTCTCTATTTTGGGGTGTTAACCCGATTAGGGCCACCCAAAACAGCGTAACTCCTTGTGGTTCAGCAGTTTGAAATAATTCTGTTTTTTTGGTGTTTCGGTCAGAATCATCCAAATGCCTCAATCTGTTAGCATCAAACCCGATGTCACTGACACCACCATGAAGTCCTCAAACACCTATTCTCCCGGAAATACTCAAGCATGAATCTCACCGCCGATCTTTCGGAACGAACCGCGATTGTCACCGGAGCCTCCAACGGAATCGGTCGGGCCACCGCCATCCTGTTGGCCGAACAGGGTGCAACCGTCCTGGCAGTTGATTTCCGGCACCTCGAGGAAAACACCAGTCGTTTTGAAGAACTGGGAATCGTCGAGATCTCCTGTGATGTGAGGCAGGAGGCCGAATTGGCCCACACTGTCGACGAAGCGGTCCGACGAACCGGTCGACTCGACATCCTGGTCAACAACGCCGGAATCGGCATGGTCAAGCCGGTTGAAGAAATCACCGAGGAGGATTGGGATGCATGCATGGACACCAATCTCAAGGGCGCGTTCTTTGGGTGTCGCCATGCGGTGGAACCCATGCGAGGCAATGGGGGAGGAGCAATTGTCAACATGTCCAGCAACGCGGGACTGCTGCCACGTTCACACGACCCGGTCTATTCCATCAGCAAGATGGCACTGGTCGGCCTGACTCGCAGCCTCGCCTTGTGCCTGGCCCCTGACCGGATCCGGGTCAACGCGGTCTGTCCCGGACCGGTCGGTGACACGGCAATGATGAATGCCGATCTGGATTCCGCCTCCGACCCCGGTGCCCTGACCGAGGCAATGATCGCCGCCAGCCCCCTGGCTGCGGCATGGGACCGGATGATCTCGCCCGAGGAGATCGCCGCGTCGGTGCTGTTCCTGGTGAGTGATCAATCGGCAATGATCACCGGGACATCCATCGGCATTGACGGTGGAAAATCCCTGGGTGTCCCGCCTGCTGCATCCTGACACCGCGGCGGACAACCGTTGCAACCGGCACCACAACCGATACCACCGGCCACCTCGACCTGTGTCTCCTCCCTTGCGCCGGTTGCCCGACGCGACACAACTCGTGTCGTTCACAACTTCAGGCCGGCATGAAAACCGCACGTGTGCTGGGCGAAGCCTAGAGTGTAGAATGAGTTGAGCGGCAGACCGCCGGAGCACGCCAACTCCATTTCCGCACCCAGTTTCTGCCACATCCGCCATGGCCGCTCGACTTGAATCACTGACAAACGCCGCGTCGATCAAGATCGATAAGCCAGTGATCTTCATCGGCCGTGACAGCGAGTGTGACGTGGTCCTGAGCGACAGCCGTCGGGTGTCTCGAAAACACTGCTGCCTGGCCCACATCAACAATCAACTGCTCGTGCGAGACCTCGGCAGTATGAACGGTGTCTGGATCAATGGACTGCGAGTCAAACACACCGGCACGATGCATCCCGGTGACGAGTTGTCCATCGGTGATGTGCGTTTCCGCCTCACGACCGATGACAGCGAAAGAGGCCACCAACAGGAAACTGGCGCTTCCGCCGACCAACCCGATCCCAGCACGGATTTCCCGGTGGTCGTGTCCGATGCAACGGCCGACCCAATCGTCGCCGAACCGATCTCGGCAAACGATTCCTCACAGTTGATCGACATCCCGATTATCCCCCTTGCGGGCGACGACGACCGGGTGATTCCGCTGGGTGACGACGACAACTACAATGACGACGATTCGCGAATCCTCCCATTGCCTGGCTGACAACCAGTATCAAGCCCTCGCGGCAGCCACCACAGCGTCCCACACCTCCTTCAGTCTCACCAACCCACTCGTCGGAGCACATCCGGTTCGATGCTCGACCTACAATACATCTGTGACAATCTCGACGACATCGCTGAGAATTGCCGTAACCGAGGTGTCGAGGTCAACCTCGACACGATCCTGTCCCTGAGGAATCGTCGCGGCGAGTTGATCGCCAGCGGTGACGAACTGCGGCGAGAACAAAAGGCCACGTCCTCCCAGATTCCCACCGCCGAGAGTGAAGACACCAAGCAGGCGTTGATCACCCGTGGTCGTGAATTGCGAGAACAACTGCAGGAACTCGACGGCCAGTTGGACACCGTCGAGACCGAATTGCGGCACATCCAATCCTGCGTACCGAACATGTCGCATCCCGACGCCCCGGTAGCTTTTGGTGATGATGGCCATGTCGAAATCCGACGATCCGGCGATGTGACCACATTCGACTTCGAGCCCCTCGACCACGTGGCACTCTCCGAGGCCCACAACCTGATCGACTTCGAAGCGGGATCCCGGGTCGCCGGCCATGGATTCTATTACCTCAAGAACGAAGCTGTCCTGCTGGAACTGGCCCTGATTCAATTGGCCGTCACCCGGCTGCGCGATGCCGGCTTCACCCTGATGACCACTCCCGACTTGGCGAGAGACGAGATCATCGAGGGAATTGGTTTTCTGCCTCGTGGACCGGAATCACAAATCTATTCGATCGAGAACACGGATCTCAGCCTGGTCGCCACTGCCGAAATCACTCTCGGCGGAGCACTCAAGGACCAGGTACTGGAAATTGATGACCTGCCGATTCGTTATGCGGGAATCTCGCACTGTTTTCGTACCGAAGCCGGTGCCCACGGACGTGCCACCCGGGGGATCTACCGTGTGCATCAATTCACCAAGGTCGAGATGTTCGGTTTCACCGAACCAACACTTGACGCATCCAACGCCTTCCATGAGGAAGTCGTAGGAATCGAGGAGGATTTCTTCCGGTCCCTGGAAATCCCCTTCCGGGTCGTCGACACGTGCACCGGAGACCTGGGGGGACCGGCTTACCGAAAATTTGACCTGGAAGCCTGGATGCCGGGTCGTGGAGATGGCGGGGCGTGGGGAGAGGTCACGTCGGCCTCCAATTGCACCGACTATCAGGCCCGTCGACTGGGCATCCGTTGCCGTACGCCGGGCCAGAAGGGGACCGAGTTCGTGCACACGCTCAATGGAACCGCGGTCGCCATTTCCAGGGCCTTGATCGCACTGCTGGAAAACCACCAGCAGCCCGATGGAACGATTCGAATCCCCGAAGTTCTTCGTCCGTGGGTCGGCCTCGACCAGATCGGCTGAGCCGGCCCCCCATTTCTTTGCCTCTACCTTTTCCTGGGATGATCGCCGTGAGACGCGACGACGACAACCACAGCAATGACGAAACAGACGAGACCGTTGACTCCGGCGAGCCAACAGAGCACGAGCCTGTTTCAGAAACTGACGATGGCAATGGAACGGTCGAAGCCCCGGAGGAAACCGTCGAGCCCGCCCCCGAGACATCATCCAGGGAGGACTCCTCCGACGATGACGACGACTTGCCCGAATATGAACCACTCACCCCCGAGTTGGTTGAAGAAGAGGCCGAACGGGGCGACTTCATGCTCCGGTGGGCAGTCGTCCTGTTGGCAATCCTGCTGGGCTGCCACGGGGTCTACCAGACAACCACCCTGGCCAGAACCGCGAGTGGCCAGTACATGGCTGCCAACGGGTTGCTCCCACC